>JAIXXP010000113.1 GCA_027490665.1 Cryomorphaceae bacterium
GCCAATACTTTTTTGCCGTTTTGCAGCGCTTGATTAAGGTAGTGCTCTGAGTCTACAGCTTGCAATGTTTTGAGTACTTCGATGGCTGCAAACCAAGGTTGCTCAAGAGCTGCTAAGTCGTAGGTGAAATCGGTGTGGTGAACAAGGATTCCTTCGTGTTTTTCAACGAGGGCTTGGTATTTCTCCATGAAATTTGGCGAGAAGATGTCTCCAACGCGCAAACCGTTTCGGCCAGTTTTGTCCATGTAGGTGGGGCCGATTCCCTTTAGGGTAGATCCAATTTTATTTTTTCCCTTTGCCTGTTCAGATGCGGCGTCGAGTAATTTGTGAGTAGGTAAGATCAAGTGTGCTTTTTTGGAAAGCAACAGTCTTGAGCTAAAGTCTATTCCAAAAGGCTTGAGTTTGTCTAGTTCGGCACTAAAAACTACTGGGTCAATGACGACGCCGTTGCCAACCAAATTGATGACATTTGGATGGAAAATCCCAGAAGGGATTGTGTGTAAAACATGCTTGATGCCTTCAAACTCTAGGGTGTGACCTGCGTTCGGGCCACCTTGAAACCTGGCAATAATGTCGTAGGAAGGTGTGAGTACATCGACAATTTTCCCTTTGCCTTCATCTCCCCATTGTAAGCCTAATAGTACGTCTACCTTCATGATTCTTGTTCAAAAAACTTTTTAATTTGTTCGAAATCTTGAAAAATCCCAAATATGTGTTCCATACGGGTTAGTTCAAATATTTTATTGAGTTGTGTGTTTGGTTGGTATAATACGGTATCCCCGAGATTGAGTCTGGAGCGGGTAAGCGTTTTGACTAGAAAGGCGATGCCCGTAGAATTGATGTATTCGAGTTCTGATAAATCGATGACTAAATTCCAGTTGTCGATCTGATCGAGTTTTTCGATGGCATTTTCTCTGTCACTTTCTGTAAAAAAGCGACCCTGCAACTTGAGGATACTCAAGGGTCCGTTTTGTAAAACCTGTACTTCCATTAGTCTAGCTTGTTTTTTTTGATACCGTAAAAATAAAGCGAATGGTGTTGAACGTCTACACCGAAAAGTTCTTCAATGGTGGCTTTGATTTGTTGGATGCGGGGGTCGCAAAATTCAATTACTTCTCCGGTATCAGTGATAATGAGGTGGTCGTGTTGTTTGGATGCATGCGATTTTTCAAATTGCGCCAAGTTTTTGCCAAACTGGTGTTTTCTAACCAAGTTACAAGCCAAGAGGAGTTCAATGGTGTTGTAAAGCGTTGCGCGGGAAACACGGTAATTGTGGTTTTTCATTTTGATATAGAGCGATTCGACATCAAAATGACCGTCGTAGGCATAAATTTCTGCGAGTATGGCAAAGCGCTCCGGAGTTTTGCGGTGGCTATTTTGCTCGAGGTAGGCAGCAAAAATATCTTTTACGGTTGTTGAAATTTGATTTGTTCCCATCTTTCAGGCTCTAAAGTTAAGTATAAATTTGGGAAAGACGGCAATAAAAAAGGGGGCCGAAGCCCCCTTTCATTGGATTTAGACGGGCTTATTCGCCACGCTCCATTTTTTCTTTTAATTCAGCAAGTGCATCGAGGTCACCGAGTGTAGATTTTTCTGCACTTTGGTTGATCGCTTTAACTGCTTGATCGGTAGAAGAACCACTTGGTTTCTTGCCACCTTTGCTTGGTGTAGTTGGTTTGTCTTCGCCTTCTTCGAAAAGACGGGTGTGGGACAGAACGATTTTCTTCGCGTCTTTGTTGAATTCAATGACTTTGAAGTCAAGGGTTTCTTCCACTTTGGCGTTTGAACCATCTTCTTTGCGCAAGTGCTTAGACGGGCAAATGCCTTCTACGCCATAAGGCAAAGCAACGATACCAGACTTGTCTTTCATGTCGATGATTGTACCGCTATGAACGCTACCTTCGGCGAAAGTGTTTTCAAATACATCCCAAGGGTTTTCTTCAAGTTGTTTGTGACCCAAAGAAATGCGTCGGTTGTCGCGGTCGATTTCAAGAACAAGAACTTCCATTGCATCACCAACCTTACAGAATTCTGAAGGATGCTTGATTTTTTTCTGCCAAGAAAGGTCAGAAATGTGGATGAGTCCGTCGACACCTTCTTCTAGTTCTACAAATACACCAAAGTTGGTGAAGTTGCGAACTTTAGCGCTGTGGCGTGTACCCACTGCGTATTTGATTTCGATATCGTTCCATGGATCTGGCATCAGTTGTTTGATGCCCAAAGACATTTTGCGCTCTTCGCGGTCTAGGGTGAGTACAACTGCTTCAACGCTGTCTCCGATTTTCAAGAAATCTTGAGCAGAGCGAAGGTGTTGTGACCAGCTCATTTCAGAAACGTGGATGAGGCCTTCTACGCCAGCAGCGATTTCGATGAATGCGCCGTAGTCTGCCATGACAACAACTTTACCAGTGACTTTGTCACCTACGTTGAGGTTGGTGTCGAGTGAATCCCATGGATGTGGTTGTAATTGTTTCAAGCCAAGTGCAATGCGTTTTTTGTCGTCGTCGAAGTCGAGGATAACCACATTGATTTTTTGATCCAATTCGAGCATTTCTTCTGGGTGCGTAACACGACCCCAAGAAAGGTCAGTGATATGGATAAGGCCATCAACACCACCGAGGTCGATGAAGACACCGTATGAAGTAATGTTTTTAACCACACCTTCCAATACTTGTCCTTTTTCGAGACCAGAAATGATTTGTTTCTTTTGTTCTTCGAGTTCTGCTTCGATGAGTGCTTTGTGAGAAACAACAACGTTGCGGAATTCTTCGTTGATTTTAACGACTTTGAACTCCATGTTTTTGCCAACATAGATATCGTAGTCACGGATAGGCTTCACGTCAATTTGAGAGCCTGGCAAGAAAGCTTCGATTCCGAAAACGTCTACGATAAGACCACCTTTAGTTCTGCATTTAACATAACCAGTGATGATTTCTCCTGTGCGAAGTACGTCGTTGACACGGATCCAAGCGCTGTGCATGCGGGCAGTGCGGTGAGAAACAATTAATTGACCTGTTTTGTCTTCGAGACAGTCAACATAAATGTCTACAACATCGCCAGCTTTGAGCTCTGGGTTGTAACGGAATTCGTTGGCAGCAACAACACCTTCAGATTTGTAACCAATGTTGATGATTACTTCTTTTTTGTTGATCATGACAACTGTCCCTTGAATGACTTCTTTTTCCATGATAGAAGTCAGGGTTTGTTCGTAGCGATCTCCGAGTTCAGAGCGTTCTACTTGATTGTAGCCATCCAATTGGAGTGCTTCCCAATCGAAATCTGCAGTTCCCTGCGGTTCAATGTGCTTGGCCATAAGGCGTAAAAATTTGTATTTCTAATACCCTGAATATCAGAAAGTTGTTAAACATAAATGAGGCACCTTCAGGGAGTGCGTTTCAAAATGAGGTGCGAAGGTACGAATAATTACTTGAATAACAAGTTGCTGCGTCGATTAATTGTCAGCTACATTCAAAGGAAAATGTGCGAATAGAGCGAGGTCTGGGCCTTGTTGGAGCATGCAGTTTTTCCACAAAGAAGCAGGGTCTTCGATTAAAAGCATTTTATCTTTAAAGTCAGAAGTGCAGATCCAGCTGTGCTCGGCAAGTTCTTCGTTGAGCTGACCAGCGCCCCAACCTGCGTAACCTGCAAATAGACGTAAATGCGTATGAGGCTTGGGTAGTAAATGTGTTTGTAATAGGACTTCTTTCCAATCTCCACCGAAATAAAGGTGTTCTGTTACTTTTGTTGCTCCAGAAATATGAGCAAAACGATGCAGGTAAAAGAGTTGTTCTTGTGCTACCGGACCTCCATTGAAGATGGGTAAATCGAGCTCGATGTGCTCAAAAATATCACTGAGTAGGAGAGCAGACTTGTGGTTGAGTACCAAGCCAAAACTTTCTGTTGGGTCATGAGCAACCAACAACACTGCAGCGCGCTCAAAAAAATCTTCATTTAAATGAGGGTCAGAGAGCAGGAGCCTACCAGGTTGGGGCGCTACCTTAGATTTGAATACGGGTTGATTTTGGTGCTTCATGTTCTTCCTAACAAATAAACAAAATATTTTGTGGTTTGCAATAGGCAATGTTTAATTTTGTAATCATGAAATTTGCTGCTATCGATATCGGAACCAATGCTGCGCGCTTGCTCATTGCAAATGTACAACAAAGTGCTGGGCGCATCCAATTTCAAAAGTTAGCGTATTACCGCGTTCCATTGCGCTTGGGCGAAGAAGTCTTTGATAAAGGAAAAATTAGCTCACAAAAAGCCCTGCAATTTCAGCAAACTATCCAAGCGTTTCAATTACTTGCCCAAACGCACGAAGTGAGTCATTTAAGAGCCGTAGCCACCTCTGCTATGCGAGAGGCTAGCAATGGCAAAAAAATAGCCAAGCAAATTTTGCAGCACACAGGCGTTCAAATTGACATCATCTCAGGCGACGAAGAAGCACAATTGATCTTCAATACCTTTGAGCTATTGCAATTGCAGCGCCAACAACAATTTGTCGTGGTTGATGTCGGCGGAGGCAGTACCGAAATAAGTGTTTTTGAACACGGTCAGAAGGTGGCTACACGCTCCTTTGAATTGGGTACCATCCGCATTTTAAAGGGAAAAACCAATCCCGAAATCTGGACCCAATTTAGCACTTGGATTCAGACACATGTGCAGCTCCAAGAAGCACACACTGTTTTTGGTACCGGTGGCAACATCAACCGTGCACTCAAAATGATCTCCTCGCGCCAAAAAGACACGCTCAGTTTAGCACAGCTCAAAGAGTTAAACAACAGCCTAAGCCAACTGACTCTAGAAGAGCGCTGCGCCAAATTCCAACTCAAGCCCGATCGTGCCGACGTCATTATTCCAGCACTCCACATTTATATTAGTGCCTTAGAGGCCTTGGGTCAGGAAGCATTAGTTGTCCCGAAAATTGGTTTGTCTGATGGCGTTATTTACCAATTATATCTTCAAAATACCAACATATAGCTATGGCTCAAAAACCTGCAATCCCAAAAGGTACCCGCGATTTTCTTCCTACTGAAGTTGCCAAACGCAACTACATGTTTGCCACCATTAAGGAAGTCTTCCGCCGCTATGGATACGCGCCAATTGAAACACCAAGCTTTGAGTTGTCTACAACGCTACTCGGCAAATACGGCGAAGAAGGCGATCGACTCATATTTAGAATACTGAACTCTGGCGAAAAAATGCGCAAGGCTGACCTCGATGCATTGGCTCAAGACAACCTGCCGCGTTTTGCCAATTCATTAGCTGAGAAAGCATTGCGCTACGACCTCACTGTTCCGTTTGCGCGCTTCGTTGTTCAGCACCAAAACGATCTTACTTTTCCTTTTAAGCGTTACCAAATTCAACCGGTTTGGCGCGCAGACCGCCCTCAGCACGGACGTTACCAAGAATTCACGCAATGCGACGTCGATGTTGTGGGTTCAGACTCCTTGTTAAACGAGGTCGAACTCATTCAGATTTTTGACGAAGTACTCACCAAATTAGGTCTACCCGGATTCAGTATCCAACTCAATAACCGCAAAATTCTGAGCGGTATAGCCGAGGTTTGTGGAGAAGCCGCGCGCATCGTCGACATGACAGTCGCTATTGACAAACTCGATAAAATTGGCGAAGACGGCGTCATTGCCGAACTCGAGCAAAAAGGATTCTCTGAGGCGTCTATCGAGAAAATCAAACCGCTTTTTGCTTTTTAAGGCAGCAACACTGACAAATTGACTTTGTTGCGTACTTACCTTGCGGACAGCGAAGTGGGGCAAAAAGGGTTAGACGAACTCAGCGAAGTGCTCGAGCATGTCAACAATCTAGGTTTACAACGCGGCGAACTCATTTTTGATTTGACACTAGCCCGTGGCCTCAATTACTATACTGGTGCCATCTTTGAAGTCAAGGCCCACGATGTCAAAATGGGGAGCATTTGTGGTGGCGGTCGTTATGACGACCTCACGGCGTTGTTTGGTTTGAAAGGATTGTCGGGGGTAGGTATATCTTTTGGCGCCGACCGCATTTACGACGTCATGACCGAACTCGAGCTTTTCCCGAAAGAACTCGACCGCACTCTCGATATTTTATTTGTGAACTTTGGCGCCGAAGAAGGTAAATATTGCTTGAAGCTGCTGCAGCAAGTGCGCAATTTAGGCTTGGCTGCTGAGTTGTATCCGAGTGCAGCCAAACTCCAAAAGCAGCTCAAATATGCCAATGACCGAAATGTGGCTTATGTAGTCATGATCGGTGCCGAAGAAGCAGCTGCCGGAACCCTTAGTTTTAAAAATATGGAAACAGGCGCTCAAGAACAACTCTCAAGCGCCGATTTTCTTACCAAATGCGAGCAACCTTTTTAATGTCGTTGCGCATTTCTCTTCCTTCCGGAACCTGAAACGCTTCAAAAAACTCCGGGCAATTTTTAAGTGGCCCGTTCACGCGGTACATTCCTGGAGAGTGCGGGTCTGTAGCCAAGCGCTTTTTCATTTCAGCTTCAGTATACTTTATTTTCCAAAGTTGCGCATAGGCAATAAAGAAGCGCTGCGCTGGTGTGTAGCCATTTACCAACTGATTTGCTTTGAATTCATCGGTGCGTTTGTAAGCGTAGTAAGCCATCGTGAGGCCGCCTAAATCTGCGATGTTTTCTCCCATTGTTAAATCGGCATTGACGCAGTGGTCTTCGATAGGGCAAAAACCTGAGAAAGTGGCGCCTAATAATTTGGTTTTTTCTTCAAAAAGCAGGCGATCTTCTTCGGTCCACCAATTGGTAAAAGATCCATCTGCCGCAAATTTGCTACCCATGTCGTCAAAACCGTGCGTGAATTCATGGCCAATGACCATTCCGATTCGTCCGTAATTAACGGCATCTTCGTAAGTTTCATCAAAGAATGGAGCTTGCATGATCCCAGCTGGGAAAGCAATTTCGTTGAGTAGGGGATGGTAGTACGCATTCACCATGTGTGCTGGCATACCCCATTTGTCTTTGTCTACGGGTTTGCCGAGTTCAGCATAGTTTTTGGCCACACTAAAACGGCTCATTTCTTTGTAGTTATTAGCGTAACGGTCTGAAAAGAAGCGCAGGCTAGAGTAATCTTCCCATTTGCTCGGGAAACCAAGTTTGCGACCGATTGCATTAAGTTTGACAATTGCTTCTTTTTTGGTGGCATCAGACATCCAGTCGAGTTGTTCGATGCGTTCTTTATAGACAAAAAGCAAGTTGTCTACCATTTCATTGACGCGTTCTTGAGCTTCTTTTGAAAAGTGTTTGTCTACAAAAGCTTTGCCCAAAAGCTCTCCAACCTCAAGGTTGGTCATTTCTTCGATAGCTTGCTCATAAATAGGTTGTTGCTCGCGCTTACCAGATAAAATACCTTCGTAAAAAGCAAAATTGAGGTCCACGAAAGCAGTATTGAGGTGTCCAGCATAATGGTTAATGACACACCATTGCAGATAACTTTTGAGGTCCGCTACCGCAACATCTTCCCAAAGTTGTGAAAGTTTGATATTGAAATTAGGGTTGCTCACAATAATTGTGTCTGGTATCATGCAACCTACTTCCGATAAATAAACTTTGAAGTTGAAATGTGTTCCAAAACTACGCATTACTTCATGCAGTGCTTGCTTATTGTAGGTTTTTTCAGGCTCGCGCATCTCGGCTGGGCGCAACATTGTTTCCGCTAATTTCAATTCGAAGTTATATACTTTTTGTGCGGCCTCGGCTGCATTTGGTACTTGGGCCAACTCAAATGAACTTTCAATGTGCTTGATATACGCCGTGCGGATTTGCGCATATTTTTCATCGTAATAGTAATCTCTATTTGGGAGTCCGATACCGCCCTGACCTAAATATGCGACATTAGTTGTCACGTTTTTGAGATCCTGCCCCACACCAAAACCAAAGAAAGCCCCAATGCCGTCTTTGTGTAGCTTGGCAACAACAGCTTGAAGGTCATCAATTTTTTGAATCGCAGATATGTTGGCGAGATCTTCTTGAATGGGTAACAAACCGAGTTCGTTGCGACGCGCCATGTCGGTGTAGGACATAAAATAGGCACCTAACAATTGGTTTTGAGAACCTAAAGCTCCAGGGTTTGCCGCAGCTTCCTTGAGCAGCGCAATCAGCTTCTGATTATTGGCTTGCTCGAGTTCGTTGAAGCTTCCCCAACGCGATTCACTGGCCGGAATTTCTGTATTGGCAATCCAGGTGCCATTGGCGAATAAGAAGAAGTCGTCTGCAGGCTGAATAGTGGTGTCTAAGGCCTTGAGGTCAATGCTTTGCAGTGCTTGCGTTTTGCCTGACTCCATTTTGGTTTGCTTACAACTTGCCAATGCAGCGCCAATTGTTAATGCGTAGAAGAAGTTATTTTTCATGTATTGATTAAAGTTTGATCATGTGTATGTGTGGGATGCCATCTTCTAGATAGGTGGCTCCTTCGGGTACAAAGTTGTGCTTTTTATAAAAATCTTGCAAGTGCGCCTGCGCAGACAACACGATTTTTTGTTCACCAAAATGGCTGTGAATTTGCGCAACGCAAAAGCGCATGAGTTCATGTCCAAGTTGTAGTTTGCGGTAGGGCTCTGCTACAATCACTCTACCTATGGAGATTTCTGGATAAGCCAGAGCAGCTGGCACGATGCGGGCACAAGCGACTAATTTGTCGTGATGGTGAACAAATACATGCAGTGCTTGCTGGTCTTTGTCGTCGAGGTCTTGGTAAACGCAGTTTTGTTCGACCACAAAAACTTCGCTGCGCAACTGCAAGTAAGCGTAAAGTTCGAAAGGGTTCAATTCGGTAAATGCCTTCAATGAAAATTGGAATTCCATAGCTATTTATTGAACTTTATACAATAAGGCCGATTCGCTAAGCTGTCCAGGCGACACCATGGGTTCGTCGTAGGGGATTTGAGCTCCATAGCGTTGTTGCATGATTCTACGGACTTGCGGGCTCTCGAGGTTGAAATCTCTCAACGCTTTTGGGCGACACAATTCAATTCCTGCTGCTTGGTAGGCCTTGAAAGCAAGTTCGGAACAATACATTTCGCGCTCAGACCAGTTGAAACCGAGGTCGTAATGTTTGCCGAGTTGAGCCTTGAGGTAAGCCTTCATTTGGTTCAATTGCTCAGCGGATAAACTTTTGTCTTTCAAGCGGTAGACCGCGTATTTTTGATCTTCTCCGCTGCTTATCCAGTCTGCGAAAGAGCGTACACCTACAGGTTCAATTGCTTCAAAAACATAGGGCTTTCCATCTAAATAGAAAATGATGCCGCAATGCGAATAATAGGAATTGGTGGCCAATTGTACGGCTGCACTTTGCCCAGAAGCGCTGTGCTGAAAAATGAGATCGCCGTCTTGGTACTGCTGGCCACAACTCGTGAAGGATAGCAGTAATAAAAAGGTAAAAAGGAAAATGCGCATGAAGATTGTTTTAGTAAGAACCTTGAAATCTTCTCAAAAACCATTCCGCAAAGAGTAAGCCCAGCAAAACAAGGCACAAGAGTAAGTAGTCCAAAAGGGGATCAAACTGATGTGTTTCTGTGCGGAGTGCCACAAGCTCCTCTTTTTTATCGAGCAGAGAAATGAGTTTGTTGTAATCCTTTATTGCGAGCACTTTAGCGTCTGTTTGATTGGCTAATTGATAAAGTGTGGTATGTCGGGCTGCAGATTCGAGTTGTTCTAGATTGATGTCTTCTACGATAAACGCACCTGTTTTAACATATTTTTTTTGATTGTGTGTGGTGCTCGCTTTCCAGTAATAACGACCTGGCTTCAGTTTGCCGAGTTGTTGCTGGTAAAAGGCTCCTTTTGTTGCAAAGTTTCCTTTTCGTATTTTTTTGTGTTCGAAATCGAGTTCCCAGTTGATTTTTGGGCTCGTAATTGCTTGTAAAGCTTCGTTGTAGAAGGTCGCGTTGAGAATGCAATTTTCTGAAGTATTGAGTTTCTTTGGTGCCTGAATTCTCAAGCCACTGCCTTCTTTTTTAACCAGTAGGTAGGCGCATATTTCGCCAGCAAAAGCATCAAAGGCTTCGTGGTTTTGTTTTTTGACGTAATTGACCATGCGCCAGCGCCAAAGTCCTTCGCCAAGTAAACAGGCATTGCGTTGCTGGTTGCGGTCGGAAAAGGTGAGTAGAGGCGTGCCTTTCTGCAAATTGCCGATGCGCTGCGTAAAAAGTACTTGTGTGCCCGCAGTAGCTCTGACTTCGCCGAATCTTTTGGTGAGTGGAGGTAGTGCTTCAGTGAGGCTCAACCAATCGGTATTGGGCTGATACAGCGCAAAGCCTTTATTTGGCGTCGCCTGGATTTCTTCGAGTTGTGTTTTGAGGGTCAGCTGTAAGCCGGTATTCAATTTGTCTGCAATTTGTTCGTCTGTTTGAGAACCAAGGATGTACCAAACAGGGATTTGTTTAGTGCGCAATTCTTTCAGAAAATTCTCGCTGAATCCTTTTCCGGGATCGTGCCAGACCACTAAGTCAATACTGCTCCATTTGAGGTCTTTGAGTTGCTCGGCATGTTTGACCAACACTTCGTAATTTTCATTGCCAGAAAGTGCTTGTTGCAAAGCAGCGATATCCGGATGCGGCGCGTGGCTGTAAAGCAAAATTTTACTTCGGCTATCGAGCACTTCTATATAAACCGTTCTTCTGTTATTCTGATACGAGAATTCTCCTTTGATGTTGTCAATAACGAGTTTGTATTCGTGGATGCCTGGTTTTTTGGCTTTCACTTCAAATTGGATGGTGGTTTGGCTACTGCGTGTGGCCGGAAGTTGCACTTTTTGAGCGGACAATTTTTTACCATCTTCGTAAAGAGCCACCTGTATATTTTTGGAAGCGTAACGCTGCGCTTCAATGTCTACTTCTAAGGTGAAGTTGTTGTTTAAGAAAGCGAGTTCGTTGTGCGCTACATTCGCCAAAATGAGGTCCTTTTTGACGGCGGTATCTCCGACAGCCAAACTATACACAGCAGTGAGGGGAAGGTTCTCGGCATTGTACATCGGGTGGCCGCCGGTGTTGTAGTTTCCGTCGGAAATCAGAACAACAGCCCCCAGATTTCGATTCAAAAATTGATTCGCTGCCTGCTCAAACGGCAACTCCATGTTGGTTTGCGCTGCTGTAAAACCATTGTCTGCAACTTGAAGGTTGTTGCCGAAGTTCCAGGTTTGAAGCTCAAAACGGCCCCCTAATTTTTCTTTTAAAATGGATTGGTAAGCTTTGATTTGTTGCTCGAGTTTGTCGCTTTCCTTGTAATTGGTCATGGAAGAAGAGCGGTCCACGAGGGTTAAAATAACTGGCTTTTCGGTTTCAAAATTGGATTGCTCTAGTAATAAGCCCAAAAGCAGCACCCCAATGAGGCCCATACTCAAGGCGCGCAAAGAAAAGAGCGTGTACCAAAGTTTTCTTGATTTGGTTTGTAGCCAAGTTTCCTTGCGGTAAAAAATGTAGCTGAGGGTGGCTGTGAGTGCCAAAATTGGAAGTATCCACCACAAAGAATAAGAAGACAGCAAATGCATATGCCAAAAATACATACATTTTTACTTAAATTCGTGGCTCAAAAACAATCAACATGTCAAAAACAGTTTATATCCTCTCCGCAGTCCGAACTCCAATCGGCTCATTCATGGGTGCATTTTCAGGTGTATCTGCAACGCAATTAGGTGCTACAGCAATCAGTGGTGCACTTCAAAAAGCTCAACTCGACCCGTCATTGGTCGATGAAGTTTTTATGGGCAACGTGCTGCAAGCAGGCGTGGGGCAAGCGCCAGCGCGTCAGGCAGCATTGGCTGCAGGTTTGGGTAAAAATGTGCCTTGTACTACCGTCAATAAAGTTTGTGCTTCTGGTATGAAATCCATCATGCTCGGAGCGCAAAGTATTTTAGCAGGTGACAACCATGTCGTTGTGGTTGGCGGAATGGAAAATATGTCTCAAACGCCACATTATTTAGATGCCCGCAATGGTACCAAATTTGGCAACATCGGCATGTTAGACGGCATTACCAAAGATGGTTTACTAGACGTTTACAGCAAAGTGCCAATGGGCAACTGTGCTGAACTTTGTGCGACCAAATACGAAATCTCTAGAGCTGATCAAGATGATTTCGCTATTGCATCTTACCAACGTGCCGCAGCGGCATGGCAAGCTGGTCGCTTTGCAGATGAAGTTGTTGGGGTTTTGGTTCCTCAACGCAAAGGTGACCCCATAATGGTCATCGAAGACGAAGAGTACAAAAATGTGTTTTTAGATAAAATTCCTGCTTTGCGCCCTGCTTTTGATAAAGAAGGTACCATTACAGCAGCCAATGCTTCTACGCTCAATGATGGCGCTTCTGCGCTCATTTTAGTGTCGGAAGAAGCAGTTGAAAAATACGGCCTCAAACCAATCGCTAAAATTGTTTCATACGCTGATGCAGCCCAAGAGCCAGAGTGGTTCACGACCGCGCCCTCACTCGCTATTCCAAAAGCGCTTGAAAAAGCCAAGCTTACTACTGCCGATGTCGATTACTGGGAACTCAACCAAGCTTTTGCTGTCGTTGGTTTGGCAAACATGAAAATTCTTGGTCTCGACCCGGCTAAGGTCGATGTCAATGGTGGAGCAGTTGCTTTAGGGCATCCGCTCGGCAATTCGGGGTCGCGCATCATTGTTACCTTGTTGAATGTCTTGAAGCAAAAAGGCGCGAAGCGAGGCGGAGCCGGTATCTGCAATGGCGGAGGCGGTGCTTCTGCAATGGTGGTGGAGCTGGTATAGATCCTTGTTCATCTTAAAAGTCAAGCACGGTAAAACATTGCCGTGCTTTTTTTATATTTAACCATGCGTTTGTTTTTCCTTTTTTACTTTGCTTTCAGCGTTTTTTTAAGCAAAGCACAGCAAGATCTCAATCTTTTCGTTAGGCCATTTATTGGAACTGCTGAGGCGGGGCATACCTTTCCAGGTGCCACTGTTCCTTTCGGAGCCGTGCAGTTGAGTCCTGACACCGACACCATACCTTTCGCAGTAGGTGGTCAATACCAGTCCGAAGTATATCGCTATTGCGCAGGTTTTCAGTACAAAGATTCGAGTATTGTTGGTTTTTCGCACACGCATTTCAGCGGAACAGGGCACTCCGATTTAGGCGATATTTTGATCATGCCCAATCGAGGTGTTGTTCAATGGAATCCTGGTACGGCACAAGCGCCCGAAAAAGGTTACCGTTCTACCTACCATCATGACGAACAAGCGCAACCAGGTTATTATGGCGTGCACTTAGATGAAGTGGGGGTCGATGTAGAACTGACAACAACCAAGCGCGTAGGCGTTCATAGATACCGACTTGAGGAGGGCGACCCCGCACATTTTATATTTGACCTCACCCATGGTATTTACAACTATGAGGGTAAAAACGTTTGGTGCTTTTTACGCGTCGAAAATGACACGCTACTCACAGGATACAAACAAACCAACGGTTGGGGCAGAACCCGAACCGTTTATTTTGCAATTGCCTTGTCCGTTCCTTTGTCCAGTTATCAAATGAAAGACTTTAAACCGAGTATTTATAAAGGATTCTGGCGCAAATTTGACACCGAGCAACAGTTTGCAGAAGGGGCAGGCGAGGGACTGAAAGCGGCTTTGTTTTTTGGTGCGGCCAAAGAGGTAGAATTTAGGGTGGCGCTATCAGGTGTTTCCATAGAAGGTGCCCTCCGAAACCTAGTTGCCGAGGCTCCAAATACAGGATTCGACGCATATAGAGCCGCAGCGGCAAAAGAATGGGATAACGCCTTCTCAATCATTAAAGACGTTTCTTTTCTTCATTATCAAGATCAAATTACATTTTACACGGCATGGTACCATAGTCTTATTGGATCGACGCTTTTTATGGACGTAGATTCGAGTTACAGAGGTTTGGATCAACGCATTCACAAGGCCGAGGGCTTTACCAATTACACTACCTTTTCGCTGTGGGATACCTATCGTGCTGAACAGCCTTTTTTAAATCTTTTTTACCCAAAGGTAAATGCCGACATGATAGAATCCATGCAGCAGCATTATTTCCAAAGCGTGCACCATATGTTGCCTGTTTGGTCACATTATGCCAATGAAAATTGGTGTATGATCGGCTATCATGCTGTTGCAGTATTGGCAGATGCGGTGGTAAAGCAAAATCCCTATTTGCGAAATCCCGAACGGTTTTTGTGGTCTGCCGTCGAAACCTCCAACCAACGCTTTTACGAGGGCCTCGGTGCATATATCGATTTAGGCTACGTGCCAGAAGACCAAAGCGGCAGCTCTGTTTCCAAAACCTTAGAATATGCCTATGACGACTGGTGTATTGCCCAAATGGCCACAGTTTTCAAGCAAGATAGTTTGGCGAAGTTGTACAGTAAGCGCGCACAAAATTTTCAAAACGTTTTTGATGTGCAGTCTGGCTTCATGCGTCCGCGGCTAACCAACGGAAACTTCAAAACACCTTTTGATCCATTGGACACCCACGGTCAAGGTTTTATAGAAGGAAACGCCTGGAATTACAGTTTTTATGTGCCCCAAGCACCTCAAACTTTGATCAAGCAAATGGGAGGTGATGCGCGTTTTGTGGCTCATTTGGATTCGCTTTTCACTATGTCGCTTCCCGATCGTTATTTTGCAAATACTGAAGATATCATGCGTTCGGGTATTATTGGCAATTATGTCCATGGTAATGAACCTTCTCATCACATTCCTTATTTCTACAATTTTACGACGCAACCTTGGAAAACCCAAGCAGCTACGCGTATGATACTCCGCGAGCAATACAGCCTGAATTCAGAGGGAATGGGTGGTAACGACGACTGCGGCCAAATGAGCGCTTGGTATTTGTTTTCTGCGCTGGGTTTGTATCCGTTCGCTCCGGGTTCGCCAGATTACCAGCTCACTGCTCCGTTGGTCAAAGACGCTACCTTGCAACTCGACAACGGTCAAACACTCCGCATTCGTACGCTCAACAATTCAGACCAAAATGTCTACATTCAAAAAGTAAGTTTCAATGGGCAACAATTGCAACAGCCGGTGCTTTCACATCAAGAATTGAGCAAGGGTGGAGAACTCCTTTTTGAACTTGGTCCAAAACCCGCCAAAAAAGCCTTCCAAAAACCCTAAACATTTTTGGAACTAACGTGTTTGAAAAGCATGTATCAACTCAAAAGAACACAATTTATTCCGACAGATTTACAAACCTGTTGGGACTACTTCTCTTCACCTTTGAACCTCAAAGAAATTACGCCACCAAGCATGGGTTTTATTGTCAAATCAGAGGTGCCTCAAAAAATGTACGAAGGCCTCATGATTTCCTACACAGTGAAACCATTGGCCGGAATTCCAATGAACTGGGTTACAGAAATCAAAACCGTGAAAGATTTGGAATTTTTCGTAGACGAACAACGCGTTGGACCCTACAAAATTTGGCATCACGAGCATCACTTTAAAGCAGTTGATGGCGGTGTAGAAATGACTGACATTGTTACGTATGTACTACCGTTGGGTATTTTAGGCAGGTTGGTGCATCCTTTTTTGGTGCGTCCGAAGCTCGAGCAAATTTTTGCGTATCGTTTTCAAAAGGTCGACGCGATTTTTAAGTAACCTAGGTTGCGCTATCATTTTAGAATTCTCCTTAATTTGCAAACATGGAACAGCAAGCAATAATTGAAGTCAAAGGTTTGCAAAAATCTTTTGGTTCGTTTGAGGCAGTGAAAAACGTCAGTTTTACGGTCAATAAAGGCGATGTATTTGGGTTTTTAGGCCCTAATGGCGCTGGAAAGAGCACCACTATGCGCTGTATGCTTTCATTGATCAAGCCCAATGCAGGCGATATCCGCATTTTTGGAAAGAACTTATTTGAAGAGCGCAATGCCATCTTAGCAAAGGTGGGCAGTATTGTCGAAAAGCCTGATTTTTACAAATATTTGTCGGCGCTCAAGAATTTAGAAATTTTTGCGCGTATTTCAGGTGCAGAAGTGAGTCAGAAAGCTATTTACGAAACTTTAGATTTTGTGGGTTTGCTCGGTCGAGAAAAAGACAAAGTGGGTGGTTTTTCGCACGGCATGCGCCAACGCTTAGGCATTGCCCAAACTTTATTGCATCAGCCCGAACTCATTATTTTAGACGAGCCCACCACTGGTTTAGATCCGCAAGGGATCATAGAAGTAAGAGACCTTATTTTGCGTCTCAAAAATGAGCAAAACAAAACCGTTATTCTTTCTTCGCATCAGTTAGCTGAAATCGAGCTAGTAGCCAACCGCATGGTGATCATCAATAAAGGGCAAACCATTATTGAAGGTTCGGTTGCCGAACTCATGAATGCACAAGAAACATTGCTGCACATAGAACTCACAAATAATAGCCAAGGTGCTGCTACGCTTATTCAAGAAATACTACCTACTGTTAAAATTCAAGTAAGCTCACCTAAAACACTGGAATTAAACGTAGAAAAACAACACATTGCGCTGCTCAATTCCAAATTAGTGCAAGCCGGTTTTGAGGTTGTGGCACTCGAGCCCAAACGCAAACTAGAAGATTTTTTCATTCAAATGACTCAAGCCTAATGCTCTGGAAAAACACCTACAACGAATTCATTAAGATCTTAGCAAAGCCCAGAAGCTATATCGGCTTAGCAGCACTTACTTTACTGATCCTTATCATCCTGTTTGCCATGAAGGCAGATGGCCGGATGTATATCTCCTTTGTAACGGCCTCTTTTGAACAAACACTTTCCTTTAACGGCAATATCCTAAATGGCAACCTTATTGCATTTATTGTCCTACAAATGCTTATTGTGCACATTCCTTTACTTGTGGCTTTGGTAACCGGCGACTTACTATCCGGCGAGGCTGCAATGGGCACCTTGCGCATGTTGCTCACCAAGCCAATAAGCAGAAGTCAGGTCGTTATTTCTAAACTGATTGCCGCTGCTGTTTATACCTTTATTTTGGTACTCTGGATGGGCTTTTTGGCCTTAGTGGTAGGCCGCTGGGTTTTTGGCGATGGCGATCTGATCGTGCTCAACTCAGATGGTTTGGTGATTTTGAATTACACCGATGTATTGTGGCGCTATGGACTGGCTTTTATGGTGGCCTATTTAGCACTCATGACCATCGCCACCCTCTCTATTGCTTTTTCAGCTTTTGCAGACAACTCCATTGGTCCAATTGTCTCTACCATGGCAGTTATTATACTTTTTACCATAATAGGTTCACTGGATGTCAGTGTATTCGACCACGTCAAGCCTTGGCTTTTCACAACCCACATGGCCTCTTGGCGTTCTTTTTTCAGTGACCCCGTGCCTTGGTCTGCGATCTGGGAGTCAGTCTGGATTTTATTGGCCCACAACATCTTATTTGTAGCAATTGCTATTTTCAAATTCAAACGCAAAGACATCACCTCATGAAGCCTTTCTTATTCTTTTTTGTCCTAATTAGTACGCAATTTGCTCTTGCGCAAGACCCCAACGAACTTGTAAAAGCAGTGCGCCTTAAGCTTGAAAAAGTCCAGGACTACTCTGCCGACATCCATATCAAAGCACAAGTGCCCATGATCAAAATAGATGAAGTCGATGCGAAGGTATTTTATAAGGTGCCCAATAAAATGAAAGTGGAGTCGAAGGGCATCGCTATCTTGCCTAAACAAGGCTTAGGTGAGCTCAATAACTTCTTGACCAACGAGAAGGCCTACACTTGCGCCCTGAACGGCACCAAAATGCTTGGAGATATCAAAACGTCAGTGGTTTCGGTATTGCCTTTGACAGAAAACTCAGATGTTGTGCTTGTCAAGCTATGGATAGATCCATTAAAAGATTTGATCCTTAAGTCGCAAATTACCAGCAAGACCAATGGTACTTTAGATATCAACTATTTTTATGGCGACCAAGCCAAATATGGTTTGCCTTATAAAATGGTTTTTACAATCGATGTAAAAAAGTTCAAGTTGCCTAAAAGCGTTGCTGCAGACCTCCATCAAAACAAAAAGAAAGCGAAGTCAGAAGATGGTCCTCAAACTGGCACAATTGTGCTGCAAATGAGTAATTACAGAGTCAATCAGGGCATCCCGGATGCGAAATTCAAAAATTAGTTAGCCCTCTACACTTAGTAAATTACCTCTATTAGCGAAGTGTCAAAAGCGGGAGTGTAGGTAGCTTCCTGACCGCTGTTTGGCGTATTGAGTTCCCAATAAAAGATAGAATAGTTGGTATTGCCATTATTCAGGCAATAAAAAGTGGTATCAAGTGCACCATAAAAATCTTGTGCAGTAATGGGGCAACAACTCAAACAAGCTGCTAAACCGTCTTGCTTGATATACCTAAAATGATCCACTAGTGAAGGATTCAGGTTTTTGAAGTGTATTTTAGCCCAAGACTTTGCGTTTGTTGAAAGATTAAAAATATTGGGGTCTGTGATACTCAATGAGGAGTAGTAAATGCTTTCTTCTATCGGAAAATATAAATCCTTGTTCACACGTAGAATATAGCGCTCCATTTTTTCTCGAGGTACAACAAACTCATAAGCGCCGTTGGAAGAAAGCACAACACTTTTCACATAAAGCTCGTCGGAGGTACCGATCGGAACCTTGTAAAGAGCAGCGGTTGCGCCCTCAAGTCCTTGGCTAAAAGTATTGTCTGTAACGGTTCCTTTGATCAGGAACTCACCAGTTCCTTTTTCGCAACCAATAAGCATGTAACTAAGGCACAAGAAGGTAAACAAAAGGCAAAGCAGGGATGTTAATCGTTCCATTGAGCAATAAAATGTTGTTTTTCTGACGGAACAAAAAGGTAATCGCCACCAAAGTGTTTATCAGTTTCTATTTTGCAAACCAAGCCATCGAGGCCGCAACGCACATAATTTAAGGCACTAAAAAAGTGAAATAAGTTTTGCTCGTTTTTGGGATCAATTTCGAGCTGAACGATCGGGCGTTTTTCTTGTAAAACAGCACCAAGTAATTGAAAAACCTCCCATTCATGGCCTTCGATGTCACATTTCATGTAGTCGATGCGCTCAAAAGTGCGGAAGAAATCAGAGGTATTGACCATTTGGACTTCTTGGGTGCGTTCTGCAGTAGTTTTTTCTTCTGGGCGCATGATATGTGGCAAACCTGTGCGCATCATGCCATTGGTTTGGGGCAGTACCATTGTGATGCTTCCCGCTTCTTTACCCAGTGCCACATTGTGTAGTTCTACGTTTTCGCGCTTGCCAATAAAATGAGTTAGTACGGCATGAAACTGCGGTAGAGGCTCGATGGCAATAAGTTTGCCCTCTTTGGCTAGTTTGGCGAAGTTTTTAGCAAAATACCCAAGGTTGGCCCCGATGTCGATCACGACAAACTTTGGTTGTATGATGCGCTTGATGAAATAATGAAACTTAAAGGCTTCCTTATTTTTGAGCAGACCTAAATTATAAAGCAGGTAGAAGAACCGATGCAAGGTAAATAAGTAGGCCCTTTCGGGTAATATCATATAAAGCAATTTCTTCATGCCGATTCTTTGACTCAAAAGTACAATTATTTCTATTTTTAGCGAATGAAAATTACCGTGTTCCTTGCTTTTGTACTTTGTCTTGGCACAAAGGGCCTCGCGCAGCTCCAACTTGATCAAATCATGAAAGGCCCAGGTTTTGTGGGCGTCTTGCCTGAGGCCCCAGAGTGGTCTGTTGACGGTAAGCTTGTCTATTATTGGAAAAAGCACCCAGACTCCTTACAAAAAACATACTATTGCCATGACCTCAGTCAAAAACAAACGAAATTATTGAGCAAGAATGCATGGCAAAACCGTTGGGTTTGGACACCCGGTGCTGGGCAACTCAATTACATTCGACTTCACGACGAAAAATTACAATGTTTAGATACCCAAACGCATCAAGTAAAGTCCTATTCCTTGTTTACCAATTCGATTTGGAATTTACAAGTTCAAAACAACGCCCAAACTATAGTTTTTCAGCAAGGTCAGGGTTTGTTTGTATTTGACCTTCAAAATGGGCTTGCCAAGCAACTTATGAGCTATCAAAAAGCGCCAGCTCCAAAAGAAAAGGGGACTGCCTTTTCGGAGGCCGAACTTGAATTCTTTGAAAGTATTCGCAAGCAAGAATTACAAAGCACCAAATTCGATTTACCTAGAGTTAAATTCATTTCATTTGAACAGCAAGGTGCCCTGCAAGTTGACCCAACGGCTCGTTTTGTGCTCCTCAAAGAAGAACAACAGCCTGAAGAAAAAGCAACTGAAGTGCCTCATTTTATATCGGCTGATGCGCATGTTTACAATGAAAAAGCGCGTTCAAAAGTGCTAAATGAAGAACCAGCCCAGCGCCTGTTTTTACATAATTTAAGTTCGGACTCTTTGGTAGAACTCGATTTTTCTGGGCTCACCCAAATGAATGCCGATGACCGTGCACTCATTATTCATCCGGCTATTTTTGCGAAAACGAAGCCCTTAGCTTTATTTGACATCCGCAGCGCCGATAACAAAGACCGCTGGATCGTTTGTTTGGATCTTGAAACAAGCCTAATTAAAGAATTGGAGCACCAACACGACAGCGCCTGGATAGGCGGGCCCGGGATTTCTTCTTGGAACTTTGAAACGGGCACGCTCGGTTGGCTTCGAGATGCGCAAACCATATATTTTCAGTCAGAAGCATCAGGTTTTTCTCACTTGTATACCTTGGATCTACAAACCAAAACCAAGATAGCACTCACAAGCGGCAACTTTGAAGTCCATCAAGTGCTTTTGTCTAAGGATAGCAATTCTTTTTACCTAACCACCAATTTGTCTCATCCTGGGGTGCGTAGTTTTCATAAGTTGGATCTCAAAAAGCTAGAGCTTAAACCAATACTTTCAGAACAAGGCGCCTACGAAGTGCAACTTTCACCAGATGAAAAGCAACTGGTTTACCGTTTCAGCACCAGTATCCAACCTTGGGAAATCTTTACTTGTTCGCTCAAAAATCCGAAAGACCAAGTTCAATTGACCACTTCAACTACAGAAGTATTCAGGACCTATCCGTGGCAAAAGCCCGAAATTTTAAGCTTTACCGGTTCTGACGGCGTTGCTGTTTACGCGCGCATGTACACCCCCAAGGCACAAAACAAAAATGGCGCAGCAGTATTGTTTGTGCATGGTGCCGGTTACTTACAAAATGCGCATCATTACTGGAGTTATTACCAGCGAGAGTTTATGTTTCACCAAATGCTCATCGACAAAGGCTACACGGTACTGGATGTCGATTACCGCGCAAGCGAGGGCTATGGCCGCAACTACCGAACAGCCATTTACCGCCACATGGGTGGTCGAGATTTACAAGATTTTGTGGATGCCAAACATTTTTTGGTCTCACAACATGGCATAGACAGCAATAGAGTAGGGATTTATGGAGGCTCTTATGGAGGTTTTATTACTTTAATGGGGCTTTTTACCGAACCAGGTACTTTCGCTTGTGGTGCAGCCCTGCGCTCAGTTACCGATTGGGCACATTACAACCACGAATACACTACAAATATTTTGAACACGCCTGCTGCAGATCCAGAAGCTTACCGTCAAAGTTCTCCAATTTACTTTGCTGAGGGCCTTCAAGATCCGCTTTTGATCTTGCACGGAATGATAGACGACAACGTACAGTTTCAGGACGTCGTGCGCCTCAATCAGCGCCTTATTGAACTCGGCAAAAAAGATTGGTGGATGGCTTTGTATCCAGTAGAACGCCATGGCTTTGAGTACACTTCTTCTTGGACCGACGAATACCGACGTATTTTCGAATTATTTGAAACTTATTTAAAGTAAAAATGGCGCTACGCACTCAATTCCTTTCTGAAAAAAAACAAATGTTAGCACATCTAGATGTGCTTCAAGAACTCTATCCGAGCCTTACAGCTGAGCAATATGCCACAGAACTAGATTTGATGTTGCCACACAACTATAGTCAGTTAGCGGTTTACGATGATGAAATTTGCATTGCGATATGCGGTGTTTGGATAGGTAACAAACTTTGGGTGGGCAAGTATTTAGAACTTGATAACATTGTAGTTTGCGCCCGACACCGCAGCCAAGGAGTAGGGGATTTGATCTTTCAAACTCTGGAGCAAAAAGCAAAAGAGGAAAACTGCAATATGCTCGCGTTGGATTCTTATACGAGTAATTTCAAAGCGCATAAATTCTTTTACAACCAAGGGTATAGCCCCAAGGGTTTTCACTTCATAAAGTTGTTAAACGAAAAAGCAGTGCGTTAAACACTGCTTTTTTTTTGAAATTGTATTTCAAGCGGAATTTGTTGAATTCCTCCTAATATAAAGGATTATAGGTTTCAATGACCCTTTGCTGCTAAATAACGCTCTGCGTCTAATGCAGCCATACAACCGGTTCCCGCAGCGGTAATTGCTTGGCGATACGTTTTGTCGGCGGCGTCGCCAGCAACGAACACCCCAGCAACATTTGTTTTGCTCGTTCCTGGTTGGGCGTACTTGATGTAGCCTGTTTCGTCGAGGTCGATGTAGTCTTGGAAAACAGCGGTATTGGGTTGGTGACCAATAGCCACAAAGAAACCAGTACAAGGGATTTCGCTTTCTTGGTTGTTGCTGCGGTCAATGGCACGCACACCAGTTACCAGCTGGCCATCACCCAATACCTCTAGAGTTTCGGTATTAAAGCGAATTTCGATGTTAGGAGTTTTTTTAACGCGGTCAGCCATGATTTTTGAAGCGCGGAATTCGTCGCGGCGCACTAACATGGTTACTTTTGTACAAAGCTTGGAGAGGTAGTGCGCTTCTTCGCAAGCGGAGTCGCCAGCGCCAACAATGACCACTTCTTGGTTTCTGTAGAAAAATCCGTCGCAAACTGCACAAGCAGAAACCCCGCCACCTAATTTAAGGTAGTGTTGCTCGCTGTCAAGGCCTAAATATTTGGCAGAAGCACCAGTTGATATGATAATGGTGTCAGCATGGATTTCATGGCCATCTTCGGTCCAGCATTTGTGAACGCTGCCAGAGAAATCGACTTTGGTGATGAAACCGCTACGCACGTCGGTTTCAAAACGCTTGGCTTGAGCTTCTAGTTGTAGCATCATGTCGGGGCCTGTTATGCCATCCGGATAACCTGGAAAATTTTCAACTTCGTTGGTGGTGGTAAGTTGCCCACCAGGTTGCATACCCTGATACATAACGGGTTTCATGTCGGCTCTAGCGGCATAAATGGCAGCAGTGTAGCCCGCTGGGCCGGATCCGATAATTAGACAAGAAATGCGTTCAATTTGACTCATGATGATAGTTTTGAGCAAAAATAATGCTTTGTTCCGGCTTAAAATGTAACATGTGGTACATTGTTTTGAACGTTTTCTCCACAAAGTAACTTTTCAACAAGATTTCCGTTGGCAAGAAATAAAATGTATTTTCGTTTCCTCAAACAAAAAAACTCATGACAAAAAACTTTATTTTATGTTCCTTCGTGGGCCTATCTTTGGTTTCGTTTGCTCAAAAAAGCGAGACAGAAGGTCCTGAAAACCTCAATTGGTACCTCAAAGATCCGAAAGCCGACGGCATTTACGGCACAGGTGCAACCAAAGCATACGAAATGCTCAATGCTGCGGGTAAAAAATCTACAACCGTAATTGTTGCAGTTATTGACTCTGGCGTTGAAACCGATCATCCAGATTTAAAAAATGTCATTTGGGTCAACGAAGACGAAATTCCTAACAACGGTATCGACGACGACAAAAATGGCTACATCGACGACGTCAATGGTTGGTCATTTTTAGGCGGAGCAACCGAAGACATCGGTCAAGAAGCTTTAGAGCTTGCGCGCATGTACCGCACAGAAACAGCTTATTTCAAAGGTAAAAAAGCCGAAGACATTCCGAGTTCAGAACTCGCTCGTTTTGCAACCTATGAAAAAATCAAAATTGCCTTTGAAAAAGACATCGAAGAAAAAGAAAGTTCACTTAAAAATGTGCGCATGTTGGCAGAATACATGCAGCGCGTAGAGCAACAATCTGGCACTTCTTTTTCGAAAGAGACAAATGCTGCATTTGTTCCTGCAACTGAAACAGACAAACGCATTCAAAACCGCATGAAATCCATCTTACTGATGATTCCTGCAGATCAACTCAATACAGAAATTGAAGGAGCGCTCAAGTCTATGCAAGGTTCACTCGATATGTCCATGCGCGACGCTGATTCTATCCGTACTTCAATTGTAGGCGACAATCCGAACGACCTTACGAGCAAAATTTACGGTTGCAACCGCTACGAAGGCCCTGATGCTATGCACGGCACACACGTTTCAGGTATAATTGCTGCTTCAAGAGGCAACGGAATGGGCATCGATGGTGTTGCAGACAACGTTCGTATTATGGTACTTCGTGCAGTTCCAGACGGAGACGAGCGCGACAAAGACGTTGCTAATGCCATTATTTACGCTGTAGACAACGGTGCAAAAGTTATCAATATGTCTTTTGGTAAATACTGGACACCAAACAAAGACTACGTAGACGCAGCAATCGAATACGCTCGCAGCAAGGATGTACTACTTGTACATGCCGCAGGTAACGACGCCAAAAACAAAGATGTAGAAGATTCTTACCCAACGCGTATTTTGAACAACAAAACAATTGCTCCTAACTGGATCGAAGTAGGCGCAAGCAGCAGTTCCAAAAGCGGTAAGCAAATCATTGCCAATTTCTCTAACTACGGAGCAACAACCGTAGACTTCTTCGCTCCAGGCGTTGATATCTATTCTACTGTCCCGGACTACAACTACGAAAACGCGAGCGGTACTTCAATGGCCTGCCCAGCAACGGCCGGAGTAGCTGCCTTGATCAGAAGTTATTTCCCTGAATTAACTGCTGCGCAAGTACGCGAAGTACTAATGGCTACTACAGCAACTTACAAAAAGTCAGTGGTGGCGCCGAATGGTGAAAAAGCCAAAATGAAAGACCTCTGCATTACAGGTGGTTTTGTGAACGCTGCTAACGCGGTTGCATATTTGCTTGAGAAAAAATAAGCCCTGCTTTTTACCGATTTATAGTAAGCCACATGAGTTTCATGTGGCTTTCTTTTTAACTTTGTTCAAACGTTTTTTCGTATGAATTTTAACCCTTGGTTACTTGCCATTTTTGTAGTCGTAATTTTCACGATGCTACTCATCGATTTAGGTGTGGTCAATAAGAAATCGCACCAAATCTCCAACAAAGAAGCGTTGCGCTGGACCCTCATCTGGATCGGTTTATCCATGGGTTTCAGTGCACTCATTTGGTTTCAGATGGGCTTTGGTAAGTTTGCTGAATATCAATCTGCTTATTGGATAGAAGAAGCACTCTCCGTAGATAACATGTTTGTTTTTATTCTTGTATTCAAGTTTTTCAAACTCGAAGGCAAGTTACAGCACCGTGTATTGTTTTGGGGCATCATCGGTGCTTTAGTATTCAGAGGCATTTTTATATTCTCCGGTATTGGCCTTATTAAACTCACGTATTTGCCTGCTTTTGAGTTGTTTGGCTATCAGTTTAGCCTAGATCAAGGCGCGCATGCCCAACCTGGATTCTTCTTCAGGCCCAATCTTATTCTCACCATTTTTGGCGCATTCTTGGTCTATGCCGGAATCAAATCACTCACCGATTCCGAAGACGACGACAAAAAGGATTTCAACAAAAGTTTAGGCGCGCGTTTGCTCAGAAAGGTGTTTCCCGTGACCAAAAACTACCACGAAGATCACTTTTTTATCAAGCGTGGAACCAAACGCATTGCCACTAAGTTGTTTTTAGTGTTAATGGTCATTGAAACGACCGACCTTATTTTTGCAATAGATTCCATACCGGCCATTTTTGCCATTGCGCCAAATGACCCGCTTATTTTGTACACCTCTAATATTTTTGCGGTGCTCGGCTTGCGTTCCATGTATTTCTTGTTAGCCAATTCCATCCATATGTTTTCCAAACTCAAATATGGCCTTGCTTTCATTTTGAGTTTTATTGGGCTCAAAATGCTTATCGCACCTTTTTATCATGTTGAGGCGAGTATTTCCTTACTTATTGTTTTAGGCGCATTAGTGCTTGCAGTAGTCGCTTCGCTCATCTGGAAAGAAGAAGCCTCACAAGTTCAATAAATCAAGGAGTTTATTAGATAATAAACGACGCGCCTTCTTCGCTCATGCTCACGCCTGCGCGCAGTTTAGCAAATAATTCGCGGCCAAATTGAAACTGGCTATTGTCTTTTTGGATAGCGGTTCGATGTGAAACCACTGTGTCGTTCAATACTTCAATCACGCCATTCTCGCTATCTAGTCTGATCAAATCACCTGTTTGGATTTTGCTGATCAGCCCACCGTCGTAGGCCTCAGGTGTGAGGTGTATGGCCGCTGGTACTTTTCCGGAGGCTCCAGACATGCGGCCATCGGTAACCAAACCAACTTTAAATCCTTTTTTCTTAATTTTTTTGATTGTAGGGGTGAGGCTGTGCAGTTCAGGCATGCCGTTGAATTTTGGACCTTGAAAAGGTACAACAGCAATAAAGTCTTTGTCGAGTTCGCCGCGTTTAAACGCAGCAATGAGGTCGGCTTGTTCGTAAAATACAATGGCCGGTGCTTCTACAATGCGGTGTTCTGGCGCAACGGCAGCTGTTTTGATCACAGCACGGCCTAAATTACCTTTCAAGAGTTTGATGCCGCCGTCTGTGGTGAAAGGTTCACTTGCTGGCCTGATGATAGAAAGGTTCAAGGA
>JAIXXP010000088.1 GCA_027490665.1 Cryomorphaceae bacterium
AACTCTTTTTAGATCAAATCAATTTCATCATGACAATTTGACTCAGTTTAACAATGTGCGTATTGGCGATATTGTTATTTGGTCGTTAGTCCTTAGAAATAATAAACTTGGTTATTTTATAAACGAAAATACATCCGTATACAGGGAACATATAGGAGGGGTATATAGCCAAAATAGTCACAAAGAAAACACGTTTAACGAATTAAACGTTTTGAATAGACTTTTAGAATCAGAACTTTTTGATTTTTTTGAAAAAAATTTAATTAAATATAAAATACAAATAATCTGGTATGATATTCTTCATTCAAGATATTGGTTTAAAAATCATAAATCATTTTTAATGATTTTAAAGAACATCAATTTATTGAGTTTTCAGTCAATATTTTTGTCTTTAAAAGCTTTTATTCGATTTATAAGAAAATATTGTAATTGAAAATCTGCATTTTCCATCCATATGAGTTTAATGGTGAAGTTGGTGGGACTGATATATATGTCCTACAATTGATTCGTTTTCTTCAAGAAAATGGGTGTATTTGTTTTTTAGTTTGCCCAGGTAAATCCATCGGTTACAAGATAATTAAATCAATAAAGGTTTATGAAGTTGATTTGTATCCCGACAATAGCTTTCGATCCGTAGAAGGATTAAAAAAAACAAATTGTGAAAATCAATTGCATCTATTGTTAAAGCAAGAAAATCCAGATATTGTCCATTTTCATGGTTTTGGAAAACCCTATTTATCTATGTTGAATTTGGTTAAGTATTTGAAAATAAAAACAATACTCACACCTCATTTAGCCTCATTAACTTGTATGAAGTCCAGTCTTTTGGATTATAGAAATAATCCCTGTGATGGAAGTGTAGCTCAAATTAAATGTTCAATTTGTTTGTATAAGCAGAAAATAAATTCAAGTTTCCTATCAATTTTAGCTGCCCACACTGAAAACAATATCAGTACGATGTTAAGAAATTTAGGTATCAAAAATTCAGGAAAGTTTTTATTGTCTTATCGAGTTGAAAATCAAATTAACTTAATCAAAGGAATCAATTCATTTGATAGGATTTTTACGTTAAACAATTGGTATCGTGAAGTCTTAATTAAAAATGGGATTGTTGAGAATAAAATTCTGAATTTAAAAACGAGTTATAAAAAAATATCTAATCTATTTGTTGAAGACACAAATGAAGTTCAAGTATTGTTTGCGGGAAGACAGAATAATCCTAAAGGGCTACCACTTTTATTAATGGCTATTGAAAAATCGCGTTTCAATAAAAATGTTCATTTGAATATTTGTGGACCAATAATCAAGTCCGATGAACAAAAAATTAACTTCCTTCTTCATAGTATTAATCAAAAAGTGAGTGTGTCAAAGTATGGGAACATTACTCATGAAGAGTTAGTCTCAAAGGTAAAAAGAAGTCAGCTAGTTGTTTTACCATCTGTCGATTCAGAAATGTGTCCTTTGATAGTTTTAGAGGCACAGGCTAATTGTATTCCGGTTTTAGGAGCAGACCACACTGGCATTTCTGATTTGATTACCGAAGGGAAAAATGGATTTCTATTTCGACGTAATAATATAGATGATTTAAGATTAAAACTTGAGAGATTAATTAATAGTAACCAATTATTAGAGATGAATAAAACTCTAAATAAATCGTTTGTAGATGAACAGAGTTTTTTAGAAAATCATCTAATACACTACCGGAAGTTAATTGAAGAAAGATAGTCGAATAGTTGTGATACATTTCAGGTCAATTGAGGGTTATCCACCTATTCAAAATCTCCTCAAGACAATGACCTTTAGCAAGGATAGAATTGTTACAATCTTTAGTACAATTCTATCTCGAAACATAAAGCCTTTTAACATTGTTGATACTCATGTTATATTTAAACGAACATATATTGGTCAAGAAAATAGGGTATTTAGATTTCTTTTTGGATATCTATTCTTCTATCTTTATATATTGGGTTATCTCATCTTAAAAAGACCTCAAAAAATCCTTTATTTCGAGAGTATTTCAGCCATTCCCGCATTAATATATAAGTTTTTTTTTCGTCAAACAGAAGTGTTCGCGCACTACCATGAATACACAACAAAAGATGAGTATTTGAATGGCATGTTGATAGAGAGGTTTTCACATGATTTGGAGAAAAGGCAATACAATAAATTTAAGTGGATATCACATACAAATTATGATAGATTGCAACTTTTTAAAAATGATTGTAATCTCGATTGCGAATCAATTCTAAAGATCATGCCCAATTATCCTCTGCTAGAATGGATTGATATTAAAGAAGTGGGAAAAAATAGTACATTAGATACATTTCGATTTGTCTACGTTGGTCCACTAAACGAAGAAGATACATATATTAATGAGGTATGCGATTATATTGGTTCTCACAATGATTTTTCATTAGAAATAATTTCAAATCGTGTTCCAGTTACATTTATTGAAAGAATTAAAACAAAGCAATATCATAATATCACTATTCTTGGTGAAATTGAAAACGCTAAATTACCAGATGTGTTGACATCTAATAAAATAGGATTGATTTTGTACAAGTGTAAGACTTTGAATCAAATTCATGCGCAACCGAATAAATTTTTTGAGTACTTAAGAGCGGGACTAGATATTTGGTATCCAAAGGAAATGATTGGCTGCAAGGAGTTCACTTCATTCGTGAGCCCAAAAATTATTCCGATCGATTTTAACAATATTGAGCAATCAGTAATAGGATACAAACCTGAGTTAGTTTATCCTCCAAGATCATTTAGTAAATTCTCGACGGAATATGCTGTTGCTGAACTAATTAAACAGTTAAACAACTAATTGGAAAATCGTTTAATTACAGAATTAAGAGGAATATCAGCATTGTCAGTAATGTTTTTTCACTTTATATGTGTCTCAAATAACTTCTTAGACTCTAGAACTCTTTATGAGATGTTTATCTTTGGCAAGTTAGGTGTTCAAATATTTTTTATCATTTCAGGGTTTATTTTATTCGATTCATTATATCGTTCTGGTTATCGACTTAAAACTTTACCATTGTTCATATTGAAGCGAATAATTAGAATAGAGCCACCGTATATACTATCCATATTTCTAATAATATTAATTGCTTTTATAAAGTTTGAATTTTCTTTTTCTCAAAACGAAGCTATTATTGATTGGAAGCAACTGTTTTTTCATTTAGGCTATATTGTTCCATTCACGGAATATAACTGGCTTAACATTGTTTATTGGACCTTAGCTATTGAGTTTCAATTCTATCTGTTAATCGCAATTAGTTTTCCAGTTCTAAAAAGCCCAAATGGAATATTTTTTAATGTTGTTTTAATTTTACTCACAACGGTTTTTGCCCAGTATATAACAACTCTTGAGATTTTATATTGGGCTCCTATTTTTATGATTGGGATATTAAAAGCGCAGCTTGATCATATGATAATTTCAAAGAAAGAATTTTATATCGCTTTGATATTAATCTTAATCCAGATTTTATTGCAATTTGACATACAGATATTCGCGGTCAGTTTATTAACGATTATTCTTTTAATTCGGAATAAGGAATTCGATCTATACGCTCTTCGCTTCTTAGGGAAAATCTCTTACTCCTTGTATCTTTTTCATACCATAATAGGGTTCTCGATACTAAATTTATTGTCCCGTATATCTGTAAACTATAGTTTTCGATTTCTTTCATTAATTGTGGTCTCATTTATCGTCATTTATATCAGTTATTTGATTCATAAATATGTCGAAAATCCGTTTAAAATACGTGCCTCAAATATCAAGCTAAATAAATGAGAGTATTAATAAGCCCGTCAGGTAATCTATACGGTAGCGAAAACGTTTTATTTGATTACGTTACAAAAAGTAAACTTGTATTTGATTACTTTTTTGTTCCTAAGCAAAGTAAACTATATATTAAACTTCAAAAAAATGAAGTTCCTTCAATAGAGTATAAGAGTTTATATCTATTATATACCCGTATTTTTATATTATTACTCTCAAATAGAATATCTGTAATCTATTGTAATGAGGCAGGACATTTACGATACCTTAATCTACTCTCTAGAATTTTTAAAAGTACAGAGTTCATTATTCATGTAAGAATTCTTGAGGATTGTGTGAGGATAAATAGCTTTCGTTTTCCGAGTAATATTAGATTCATTGCCGTTTCACATTTTATAGCTAAGGATATCCATACAGTAAGTAAAATCTTACATGACGGTTATATTTTTGATAAATTAAGACCATTTCATCTTCAAAGGGAGAATCCGATTAGTGTTGGAATTGTTGGAAGGATAACCCTTAATAAAGGCGTTACTCACCTTTTGGAGCTGCTCAAGGATCAAAATCAAGGCATCAACTACAATTTATATGGCCATATGGACCCAAAATTACCATTACTGATAAGAAAACAATTATTAAGTGATCCTAGAGTTTTTATTCATGGCTTTGTAAGCCTAAATGATGAAATTTATAAAAATATTGATATCTTGATGCATCTCAACGATAGAGAACCGTTAGGAAGAATTTTTTTTGAGGCACTTGATTTTGGCGTACCTATTATTGGATTTAACAAAGGTGGAATTAGTGAAATTGGCGAATTGATTGAGTATCCATATTTAATTGAAGCGTTTGATTATGATGTAATGTTAGATAGCTTATTAAATTTTGATTCTTTGTTCTCAAATGAAGTACTGAATAATGCTAGATTAAGAGCGTTAAAAGTATTTTCAATAACAAATTATATCAATCAAATGGATAAATTATTGAAATGAAAGTTTTATACATTGGTCAATGTGAACTGGGATCAACATCAAGAATGAGATTTGAAAAGTTGAATGAACTTTTGAATATTGATGTTAATCTAATTGATTTAACCCCTATAATTTTGAATACACCTAAGGTATTTCGTACAATTGGCTGGAGATTCAAAGTTGGACCGTTGATTAGTCTAATTAATACACGCATTCTAGATGAACTTCATGATGAGCTCTATTTCGACATTATTTGGATTGACAAAGGAGTTTTTATTTCACCGTTTACCCTTCAGAGATTAAGAGAAAGTACTATCAAACTAATTCATTTCACTCCTGATCCAGCATTTTATTATCACAAGTCTCGATTGTTTGAAAATGGGATTTCTAAATACGATTATTGTATAACCACAAAATCTTTTGAATTGGAGGTGTACAAGATTAGGGGCGCTAGAGAAGTCATCTACTGCACGCAAGGCTATGATAAGATTTTGCATCGACCCCATCATTCCTTTGAAGATAAAAAATATGATATTTGTTTCATTGGACATTTTGAAAAAAAACGTGAACAGTATCTACAAGAGCTTCTCGATACTGGATTTACATTAGCGCTAGCCGGAATTAAGTGGGGGCGATTTTGTAAAAAAAATAAGAGTAAAACCAATCTGTTTTATTTCGGAAGTCATATATCCGGATCAGATTATTCCAAGCTCATAAGTAGTTCTAGAATCGGCTTAGGACTATTATCTAAATGGATCCCTGAAAAACATACCACAAGGACCATAGAAATCCCTGCATGTGGTACAGCATTGCTTTCTGAAAGAACCGAAGAAATTGGGAGTATTTTTCGAGAAAAATCTCTAATTTATTTTGATAACAAAGATAAACTATCAACAATAGTTTCTTACTATCTTTCGAGACCTCATTTATTAAGATTAGTCTCTTTGAATGGTAATGACGATATTAAATCTGGAAGATTTTCTTACGATCAAATTATGGAGGATTTGTTAAATCAGGTGTTGAAATAGATGTATGTAGTTTTTTCATTTGTCATTGCGTTTTTATCCTATTTATTTGGCGTTCATGGATTTGTGTCATTAGCTATAGCATTAATTATTTATTTATTTCTGAGATTAATGTTAAAATCAACGGAAGTTTTTGTTTTCCGTGAATTTGCATTGTTTTTATATGCAATCAACTATTTAATATCACCAGCGATAACCTATTCTTTAGATGCTTCAATGGTAAATTATCCGATGAAAATTAAACCTGATGATTACTTCATATTAAGCTTGCCTGGGTTTCTTTTTTTCTATTTGGGTATGTATATTATTCCCACCAATTGCTTTACAATTAAATTCAATGATATAAAAAAATTATCGCTAGTAAATTATCGCTTTTTAAAAAGAATCACCGTAATTGGTGTCTTATCGAAAGTACTATTATTGTTTACGAATGGAGAATTTGCCTTCATCCTTTATCTTTTTGGCTTGATAAGATTTGTTGGCGCATTTGCATTGATTAGTTTGGATGTCAGAAGAAATTTTATTTGGCCCATTTCTGTAGTACTTTTTGAGCTTGTATTAGGTTTTCAAGGTGGTGCATATCACGACGCAATTATGTGGTTTATTTTTTTTGGACTTTATTACATTTACGCGGTGAAACCTAAGAAAATTCAGGTTTTATTCGGTGGTTTTGCAGCAGTTATTTTACTCCTAGTTATTCAAGCAGTTAAATACAAATACCGTGAAGAAGTATGGCAAGGTACAAAGCAGGCTAACATGGAGACTGTCTATGAAGTGGGTTCACAACAAGTTAGTACGGATAAATTAATCAGTCAAGATAATCTTTTGAGTACCTTAAACCGCGGCAACCAAGCTTGGATATTTGCCAGTACGGTTGATCATATGAATATAATTAAGAATTTTCAGGGACTTAATAATGTCAATAAATACATTGAAGCAGCGATTTTACCTCGTTTTTTGGCGCCAGATAAAATTAAGTCAGGAGATAAAGAGATTTTTAATGAGTTTTCAGGGCATTCAATTAACGAAACTACCTCAATGGGGCTAGGTATTTTTGCAGATGGTTACATCGCATACGGCACTTGGGGAGTGTATATTTTTGGTTTTGTACTCGGCCTCATATTCTCTTTAACTTTTAAACTCGTGGAGCGTTGGACGAAAGTTTCTCCGTTTTATGTCTTGTTGTTACTCCCTTTGCTGAACTATGCGGTGAGGCCAGATTGTGAGTTGCAGACCACGATTAATCACTTATTTAAAGGAATCTTGCTTTACGGCTTCTTGGTTTATCTCACCCGTAAACGCTTTACTCTAGATTCTCAAGAGAATCAGCGCAAATTAGCTCATTTAAATTTTGCAACACGCAAGTAAATTCTTATGTGCGGCATAGCCGGTCAACTTTCTACTTCTAAAATTCAACCCAATACCCAAGCGGTGTTGGCTGCATTGGCACATCGTGGGCCAGATGCGCAGGCTTTTTGGAACAAAGAAAAGGTTTGTTTGTGGCATGCGCGCTTGAGTATCATTGATACAGACGCAAGGGCTAATCAGCCGTTTATCGATGTTACGGGTAGGTATGTTTTAGTGTTTAATGGAGAAATTTATAATTACCAAGTTTTAAAAACAACGCTCAGTTTTGATTGGCAAACAACTTCCGATACAGAGCTCTTGATGGAATGGTTAAAGGCCTTTGGGTCTTCTCGATTACATGAGCTTGAAGGCATGTTTGCATTTGCATTCTACGATACACAAACTGAGAGTTGTTTGTTAGCTAGGGACCGTTTTGGAAAGAAGCCTTTATATATTCATCAGCAAGCTGAAGTCTTTTCTTTTGCATCTGAGGTAAGGGTCTTGCTCAAAATGCATCCGGAAGCAGCTTACACCACGCGCCAACAATTGAGTAATTGGTTGTATTGGCAAACCATACCAGGGCAAGAGACATTGTTGCCTGAAATCAAGCAATTGGAGCCGGGTACATATCTTGTATGGGAAAATGGATTGCAGGAGAATGCTTCATTTACGAATTGGCAAAATCCTACACTCAAGTCATATACTGAACAAGAAGTACTCCCGGAATTAAAACAATTGGTCAGCAAGGCCGTTCAAAAACGCTTGGTTGCCGATGTTCCTTTTGCAGCCTTTTTATCTGGTGGGGTAGACTCAAGTGTTATTACTGCACTTGCAGGGCAAGCTTTGGGTTCTGAGCTGCATACTTTTACGGTTTCTTTTGACGAGGCTGCCTTTTCTGAGCACCATATAGCGGCAGAAGTAGCGAAGCGCTATGGCACGCAACATCATGAAATTCGTTTAAGGCCTCAAGATTTCTTAAAAGAAATTGAGGCAGGTTTAGCAGCCACAGATCATCCAAGTGGTGATGGCCTAAATACTTATGTTGTTTCTAAACATACGCAAGCGGCCGGTTTTAAAATGGCACTTTCTGGCATTGGTGGCGACGAATGGTTTTTGGGTTATAACTATTTTTCGGCACTCGATGCGCTCAAGAAAAAACAGGCATTCGGCTTTTTAAAAGTATTCAATGGCGTCTTGCCTTTGCGTTACCGTAAAGCCATGGATGTATTGGCCAATTTAGACAAAGGAGCCGCTGCTTATGCGTACCAACGTATTTTGTTTGATCAATATACTTTGCAGCATGCTTTTGATTTACCAACCCCAACAATACATGCCAATAATGCAATTTGGCCAGATACCATGAGTGCGCGATCTGTGGAGGAGTGGCGCTATTATACACAACCGGTTTTGTTGCGAGACACCGATCAATACAGCATGGCCGTTGGTCTCGAATTGCGCGCCCCGTTCATGGATCAAGATTTGGTCGACTTTGCTTTGAGCTTACCAGATGAACTCAAGCGCGGAACGCGGTCTAAATATTTACTTATTGAAGCCTTCAAAGATTTGTTACCTGCCAACGTGTATGACCGCAAAAAGCAAGGCTTTACCTTACCGTGGGAACAATGGATGCGCCACGAGCTCAAAGATTTTTGTCAAGCCCAAATTGCTGATTTTGCCTTGCGAATTGAAGCACCCCAACTCAACAATGAGTGGGAGCAATTTATGTTGGGAAGAGGACAATGGTCTTGGTCTAGACTTTGGAGTGTAGTGGCATTGGAGGATTATCTTATCAGAAATGAAATTACTGTTCGCGCATAGAAAGCCACGCCCTTACGGCAATTTCAGTATTGAAAACTACTTTCAAACCTTGAGCCCTTTTCTGGAAAAAGAAGTTGAGGTTCAGCATTGGCAAGCTCCGTTTTATTCAAATGGAATATTGCCGCGAAATAGAAGTGTTAAAGCTTTAGTAAGTAAAGTAGAGAAATGGCGCCCAGACATCACGCACGTGAGTGGCGATGTACATTTTCTGATGTGGAGTATTCAGCGCGGAAAAGGCGTCCTTACGATACACGACATCGGATTTTTACGCGAGGCCAAAGGTCTTAGATATCAGCTCTTGCGCTACTTTTGGCTTATTGGGCCCATCAAAAAAGCCCATGCCATTACCTGCGTAAGTGTAGCGACAAAAAACGAAATATTAAGGCACTTGCCAAAGGGCCAGCGCATACATGTTATTCCTACTGTTGTAGATCAGCGTTTTACCAAAGTAGAAAAGGCTTTCGATGCTGAATGCCCTACCATTTTGCTTTTGGGTTCGGCACCCAACAAAAACCTCAAACGGGTGCTCAAAGCCACCCAGGGGCTAAATGTTAAATTGAGTATTGTAGCAAAGCTAGATGCAGAAGAGTTGGTTTTGCTGAAAGATCAAAATTATGAAGTCTGTGATAGCATTCCTTTTGAGGATTTATTAGAAAAATACCGTCAGGCAGATATCGTTGCGCTGTGTTCTACCCATGAAGGTTTCGGCATGCCAATTATTGAGGCGCAGGCGACGGGTAGAGTAGTGCTCACGAGTAATTGTTCTTCCATGCCAGATATAGCAGGCAAAGGCGCTTTGCTCATTGACCCATATTCGGTAAAGAGTATCAAACATGGCTTTCAAAAGCTCATTTCAGAAGAAGCGTTGCGAACAGAGCTCCTAGCCGCTGGCTATGAAAACTGCAAGCGTTTTGACCCAGCTGTTGTTGCAGGGCAATACCTCAAAATTTACCAAAGTTTATTTCCTAAGAAGAAATGACACGCGTCCTCATCACCATAGACTGGTTTTTGCCTGGCACCAACTCGGGTGGGCCGGTGCGTTCGGTAGCGAATTTGATTAAAGCATTGCCGGAATGTCAGTTCTATATTTTCACTAGAAATAAAGATTATTGTGCAACGGATATTTATGAGGGCATAGTGTCGGACCAATGGGTTGGGTTTTCAGAAAACTGTTCAGTATTTTATTGTTCCGAACAAAATTTATCAAAAGCTACCATAGAAGCACAACTCAAAGCCATTGCGCCAGATGTGCTTTACATCAATGGTATTTACTCCAAAGCGTTTTCGCGCTGGCCTGTTTCGATCGGTAAGGCATTAAAGCTGAAAACGGTTGTTGCAGCTAGGGGCATGCTCAGCCCTCATGCATTGGGTGTCAAGCCTTTCAAGAAGTACCTTTTCTTGACCTGGATGCGTTGGATCTCTGCCTACGCGCACGTCATTTTTCATGCCACTTCACAGGTAGAAAAAACGGATATTCAAAAAGTGCTTGGGAGCCAAATGAATGTGCAAGTGGTGCCAAATTTGGCGCGCCTCAACCAAATAGCGCCACAAGGGATACAAAAAGAGCAGGGCATTTTGAAGCTCGTTTCAGTTGGGCGGATAGCCCCGGAAAAAGGAACACTACATGCTTTACAAGCTTTGAAAGCGCAAACAACAACAATTGAATTGCATCTTTTTGGCACTTGTTATAGCGAAGCGTATTGGAATGAATGTTTGCAAGTTATTGCGCAATTACCTTCAAATATAAAAGTCAACTACCATGGGCCCTGCCCCTCGGAGGATGTTGCGAATCATTTAATCTCTGCGCATGCGCTTTTGCTCCCAAGCGAGGGCGAAAACTACGGTCATTCTATTGTAGAAAGCCTTGGCCAAGGCCGACCAGTGCTCATTTCAAAGCACACACCATGGCAAGATTTAGCAACGCAAAAAGCAGGCTGGGATGTATCTAATACAGATTTACCGCTTGCGATTACCGAACTCGCCACTATGGATCAAGCATGCTATGATGAATGGTGTAGGGGTGCGTCGGAATATTATGAAAAGCAAATTTTAGTGCCTTTTGCGGCAAACAAGTTAAAATATCTCCAACTATTTGAAAAATAATTCAATGATCATTCTAGGAATCAATGCCTACCATGCTGATGCTTCGGCAGCCATTTTAGTCAATGGAAAGCTCATAGCAGCCACTGAAGAAGAGCGTTTTACGCGCACCAAACATTGGGCAGGCTTTCCTGTACAGGCTATTCAATTTTGTTTGAAAGAAGCAGATGTAAGTCTTGATGAGGTCAATTACATTAGTATTGGACGCGATCCAAAGGCCAAATTCAATCGAAAAATGTTGTTCATGTTGCAATCTCCATTGGCAGTGTTCAACTATGCCCGCAAACGCTTTTTGAATGCCAAACAAGTATTGAGCATAGCAGACGAGCTCTTAAAAGTAGATCCAAGCGCCAACAAAGCGACATTAGGATCAAAAATTCAGAACGTCGAGCACCACCGCAGCCACTTGGCATCGGCTTTTTATCCGTCGCCTTATGAAGAGGCTGCTATCTTATCAATAGACGGTGCCGGAGATTTTACGACAACCATGCTGGCACGTGGCAAGGGTACGGATATTGAAGTACTTGAAGATCTTGATTTTCCGCACTCAGTAGGTGTATTTTATTCGGCGATGACCCAATTATTGGGTTTCCCGTATTACGGCGATGAATACAAAATCATGGGGCTTGCACCTTACGGTGAACCCAAATATGTAGACAAACTCCGCGATGTTGTGCAACTCATTCCCGGTGGTTTGTTTAAGCTGAATTTGAGTTATTTTCAGTCGCCACATAAAGGCTACGTGCATTATTCCGATGACTACATGCCACTTGTACATCCTTTGTTCAATGAGAAAATGGAGGCAAAATTTGGCAAGGTCAGAAAGAAAGAGCAAGAGCTTACGCAGTACCACAAAGACCTCGCTGCTTCTGTGCAGCGCTATACCGAAGAAATCATTTTCCACGTCCTGACATATTTGCACCAAAAAACTGGCCTTACCAAGGTTTGTATTGCGGGCGGGGTGGCGCAAAACTCGGTTGCAAACGGCAAAATCACCAGCAATACGCCTTTTACCGAAGTGTATATCCCGAGTGCTGGCCACGACGCTGGCATCTCCATGGGAAGTGCCTATTGGGTAGCGCACATGGTGGCAGGGCAAAAGCGCAGCGAGGCAGTTTACAATGCCAACACCGGGTCGCATTTTTCGAATGAATTCATCAAAGCAGAATGCGACCGCCTTAATTTATCTTACCGCGAACTACCTGATGCCGAACTTTACGCTCAAATCGTTGCATGCCTCACCGACGGCGGGGTAGTAGGCTGGTTCAACGGCCGCGCTGAATTTGGCCCACGCGCCTTGGGTGGACGTTCCATAATTGCAGATCCGCGCCGTTCAGACGCTAAAGAAATCTTGAATCTTAAAATCAAACGCCGCGAAAGCTTCAGACCCTTTGCCCCAAGTATCCTCAAAGAAGAGGTGCCTAATTGGTTCGAGCGCAACGAACCCGTTCCATTCATGGAAAAGGTATTCCCGATCAGAAAAGAAAAACAGTCAGAAATTCCTGCAGTAACCCATGCCGATGGCTCGGGCCGCTTACAAACTGTAGACGCCGCATACTCTCCGCGCTACCACGCACTCATCACCGAATTTTTCAAGCAAACAGGTGTGCCCATTTTGCTCAATACTTCTTTCAACGAAAACGAACCGATTGTCAATGCACCAGAAGAGGCCATTTCTTGCTATTTAAGAACGAGTATGGATATGCTCGTGATGGAAAATATCGTGTTGTCGCGGAAATAAAACCAATGATCTCCATCATCACTGTCACCTACAACTCCCTGCAAACACTCAAAGAAGCGTATGCGAGTTTATTGGCTCAAGAATTTCTGGAGTGGGAGTGGGTGCTGCAAGATGGCGCCTCAACAGATGGTACCATGGAGTGGGTGAGGAGTTTGAATGACCTTCGAATTTCGGCCCAATCTGAGCAGGACAACGGTATTTACGATGCGCTCAATAAGGCTGTGAGTAGGACCACTGGGGAGGTCATTGGTTTGTTGCATTCCGATGATCTATACCCAAATACACAAGTATTGACTCAAGTGGCAACAGCATTTGAAAAAGGTGTAGATGGTGTTTATGGCGATTTAAACTATGTGATGGAGCACGATATTAAAAATGTCTTGAGACTTTGGAAGAGTTGCACATTTGATCCTGCTCTGCTGCATAAAGGCTGGATGCCGCCGCACCCGACCTTGTTTTTGCGCAAAGAAATTTATCTTCAAGTGGGCCCTTTTGATACGCAGTTCAAGATTGCAGCCGATTACGATTTTATACTTCGTGTTTTCGCAAAGCCCGAGTATACATATACCTACTTACCAAAAACCTTGATGCTGATGCGTCAGGGTGGGGCGAGTTCAAAAGTCAGCAATATGCTGGCTAAAAGCAAAGAAGACCTGCGTATCTTGCGCAAGAACGGCCTGCATTTTCCCTTTATTGTGTTGCTGCGCAAGATTGGAAGTAAGATCAAACAGTTTTTAAAAACATAAAATATGAACAACGTGAACACCCTACTAGAAAAATTTAATGTCACCTCCTCTGACCTCACGCGTCCATGGGGTGGTTTTTACGTCATCGATGAAACCCAAGCACAATTGTTTTCGGACACCTTTTTTGATGGCCTGGATGTTTCTACTCTCACTATTGGTGGTAAGTTGAGCCCAAAGATTTTACTCGTAGCGCCACAGCAGCGCCTCTCTTGGCAGTACCACAACCGCCGTGCAGAAATTTGGCGTGTGGTGCAAGGCCCAGTAGGTGTAGTGCGCAGTCATACCGATGAAGAAGGTGAACTCGTGGTGCACCAAGCTGGTGAGTATATCAAGCTGGCACAAGGCGAACGCCACCGCCTCATTGGCTTAGACACGCAAGCCATTATTGCAGAAATCTGGCAGCACACCGATGCTGAGCAGCCTTCAGATGAGTCTGATATCATTCGAGTACAAGACGATTTTGGCCGTTAAAATAAAAGATATGTCACTCCCAACCATCAACCCCACACAAACTGTCGCTTGGAAAAAATTGCAGGCGCACTTTGAACTCATGAAAGAACAGCAAATGCAAGATCTTTTTGCTGCAGATCCTACCCGTGCTGAAAAAATGCACATCGAATGGCAGGACTTTTTATTGGATTATTCCAAGAATCGGATCAGCACCGAGACGATGGCATTGTTGCAAGAACTCGCTCAAGAGGTCGGGCTTGCAGAAGCTATAGAGCAATACTTCAGCGGTGGACTAATAAACCAAACTGAGAACAGAGCCGTGTTGCATACTGCCTTGCGCAGTAAACAAACCGAACCTATTTTGGTCGATGGTCAAGACATACTGCCTGAAATTGCAGCCGTGAAGGCCAAAATGAAAGCGTTTTCTCAAAGTATTATTACTGGACAGCACAAAGGCTATACTGGAAAGGCCATCACCGATGTGGTCAATATTGGTATTGGTGGCTCTGATCTTGGGCCCGCCATGATGGTAGAGGCATTGAAGTATTACAAAAATCAGCTGAACGTGCATTTCATCTCGAATATTGATGGTGACCACGTTCAAGAGCTACTCAAACGCATCGATCCTGAAACCACCCTATTTGTGATCGTTTCCAAAACATTTACAACACAAGAAACCCTAACCAACGCGCAAACCATACGCACATGGTTCTTACAAAGTGCCAGCGGACAAGATGTTGCCAAGCATTTTGTGGCAGTCTCTACGAACCTACAAAAAGTACAGGAGTTTGGCATTGCGCAGGAAAATATCTTTCCGATGTGGGATTGGGTCGGCGGACGCTTTTCTATGTGGAGTGCAGTAGGACTGTCTATCAGTTTGGCTGTTGGTTACGACAACTTTGAGCAACTTTTAGATGGAGCTCATGACATGGACATACATTTTCGAACAGCACCGTTTGGGCACAATATGCCAGTGGTGTTGGCCTTGCTTAGTATATGGTACAACAACTTTTATGGTTCCGAATCGGAAGCAATCATTCCGTACAATCAATATCTACAAAAATTGGTGCCGTATTTACAGCAAGGCATTATGGAAAGTAATGGCAAGCGCGTAGGCCGAGACGGCAAGCCCGTTTCGTATCAAACCGGAACCATTGTTTGGGGAGAACCCGGCACCAACTCGCAGCATGCTTTCTTTCAGTTGATACACCAAGGCACCAAACTGATCCCTACAGACTTCATTGGTTTCAAGAATGCGTTGTATGGCAACAAAGACCACCAAGACAAACTGATGTCGAACTTTTTTGCCCAAACTGAAGCACTTTTGATGGGCCGCACCGAAGTACCAGGGCTGTCGCCTTTCAAAGTGTTTACTGGTAACAAACCCACCAACACAATTCTTATTGACAAATTGACACCAGCAAGTGTTGGTGCGCTCGTTGCCCTCTACGAACACAAATTATTTGTGCAGGGCATCATTTGGAATATCTTCAGCTACGATCAATGGGGTGTCGAGCTCGGCAAGCAATTGGCCAATTCCATACTTACGGACATCGAGACGGGCCAAATTGCAGCCCACGATGCCTCAACTACTTTTTTGTTAGGAAAGTACCTCGGATAAACTCATGAAAAAAATTACACTTATTGCCGGCGCAAGGCCCAACTTCATGAAAATTGCGCCCATTATTCACGCCATTCAAGCGGCTCAGTCAGCAGGTTCAGGCCTCTCCTTTCGCTTGGTGCATACCGGGCAGCACTATGATGAAAAGATGTCGGGGAGTTTCTTCGCGCAGTTGCAAATTCCATTGCCACACGTCAATTTAGAGGCAGGTGGCGGTACGCAAGCTGAGCAAACGGCCAATATTATGGTGCGTTTTGAGCAAGAGCTTTTGGCCAACCCTACCGACCTCGTTTTGGTGGTAGGCGATGTTACTTCTACCATGGCCTGTGCTATTGTAGCCCAAAAATTACAGACCAAAGTGGCGCATGTGGAGGCGGGAATCCGCTCCAATGACTGGTCGATGCCTGAAGAAATCAATAGGCTCGTGACGGATGCCATTACCAATTATTTCTTCACTACATCTGAGGTGGCCAATGCAAATCTACGTGCCAATGGCGTGAAAGAAGAACAAATCTTTTACGTCGGAAACACCATGATTGATACCTTATTGAAAAATAGGCCGCGATTTTGTAAGCCTGAAATTTGGGATAAAATTGGTTTGAAAGAAAAGGAGTATATCGTCATGACCTTACACCGACCAGCCAATGTCGATGAAGAACAAAAATTAAAAGCATTGCTCGATGAAATAATTGCGCATTCCAAAGACTTACCGCTCGTATTTCCTGTTCATCCTAGAACTGCTAAAATTCTAGAAAATTTAGGTATTAATCATCCAAGATTACACCTGATTGAACCGCTTGGCTACCTCGAGTTCAATTATTTGGTGGAGCGTTCCAAAGCTGTAGTGACGGATTCTGGCGGCATCACTGAAGAAACCACTGTCATGGGCATACCTTGCCTGACCCTCCGTGACAACACCGAACGCCCCGAAACTATTACCGAAGGCACCAACGAACTCATCGGTACCGACCCTAAAGCTATAGCACCAGCATTGGAGCGCTTGTTTTCAGGCAAATGGAAGGTTGGTCGCATTCCGAAGAAATGGGATGGGCATACTGCCCAACGCATCATTGACATTATAACTCAACTTCATGTCTAATTTCAAAGCATTACTTGTATTTTTTGTACCTCTATTTTTGCAAGCACAAGCCGTGCTTAAAGTAAGCAGGCAGGCGCAAATGGTGTATTCCAAATACGATCATAGTTTCATGGTATTTGATGACTCCACCCATTATTATACCTATAACCCTGCAAAAGGAGCTTGGCGTATGCACAACATTCACCTTCAGCTCGAAGCAGGGTGGGACCTTCCTACTTTTAAGCAGCGCTTTTTTCCTTTAGCAATTGGAAAAAATCACTATTTATTTGTCATGGATGGCTGCGGGATGGTCTATGAACTCAAAAATGACACCCTCCGAAGAATTGACAACAGCTACGATCAAAAAAATCAATTTGGCTCTGCGCTTTACGCATACAAGGGCCAACCTTATATGTTCGGCGGCTATGGTTTATTTGAAGTCAAAAACACGCATACCTATTTTGATTTTGCAAGTAAGGAATGGTTTCAAGTTGGCGAACATTCCGCTAAAGATTATCCAGATGCACGAACTACGCCGTATTATATCCAAACGGCAAAAGACCTTTTTGTTTTGGGTGGCGTGAAAAAATACATGACATACAACAAGATTTTACAAGACATCTGGAAATTTAACCTTCAAACCAAGCGTTGGGAACAACTCGGTGAACTCAATCCGGATTTTATTTACCGTACCAAAGTGCGCGGTTTTGTACAAAACAAAGACTATCGGCTTTTTCATACCAATAACTTACTTACAGTTGTTGATGTTTATAACAATAAATACAATAGCTATAGGTCTACGCATTATATGTCGTTAGCGAGGTTGGTCCCAGATCATCAAATGAAATGGGTTTTGCAGGCCGGACAAAATTCCAATCATACCGATGTGTATTTATTGAAGGTTAAAAAACTAAAAGAGATTCTTTATGGCTTGCCAACAGAATACTATCTCTACAAATCGTCCTCCTGGTTCAAGCAGTTACCTATTGAAATTTACCTTTGGTTGTCTGTATTGCTCAATATCGGTTTGTTTTTCATTCTATTCTATAGTCATCGGATTACCAAAACAGCTTGGTACAGACCCAAAAACCCTATTCTTTACCGTAAGGATTTTTCTGAAGTAGAGTGGGAGGCCATGTTGCTAATAGAGAAAAACGATGAATTAGAGCTATCAGCACTCAACTATTTATTTGATGAGCCAGGGCTGTCCTATGAAACGCTTAAAAAGCGTCGAGAAAGCTTTGTTAGGGCTTTACGCATCAAGTTGGCCTTGCTAACACGTCGTGATGTTGCGGATTTATTACAAGAAAGCAAGCACCCTTTGGATAAAAGAATGAAAATTATTCGTTGGAGTAACAATTTGGAAATCAATAAAGAAGGCGAATAAAATCTAAAATGAGCCTCATAATATTCATAGATATAATTAATGTAAAGGCAACTTTACTGAACTTTGTAGTGTCATAAACATGATGGGAGAAGTAGACCTATATAAAATTTTAGTTTTCACAATTTTTTTCTGGGGAGGGTTTGTATTGACATACTATCTAACCCCTGTAGTGATACAAGTAGTAAAAATAAAGCGCTTATTTGAAAAGCTCTCAGAGCGCAGTTCGCACACTGTGCACGTACCTAGTTTTGGCGGTGTCACTTTCTTTGTAGTGTTTGTGTTGGCCATTAGCATTGCAGAACAGTTTTTTATGGCTGGCCGCGCTATTTATCTTGCCCCAGCTGCTACCATTATGTTTGTCATTGGGCTCAAAGACGACCTCACGGGTATTTCACCTTTTAACAAAATCATGGCACAAATAATTGCCACTACACTTTTGTTCTTCTCCACCGATTTTCAGATCACCAACCTTCACGGATTTCTTGGGCTCTTTGAAGCATCACCATTTTTGATTTTGCCACTTTCCTATGCGGTAGTAATTTTCTTTATCAATGCCTTCAACCTCATAGACGGCATCGACGGCTTGGCCTCGTCTTTGGGCGCCTTTTATTTCACTGCTTTTGGTTTCATTTTTTATTTTCTCAGCGACTGGGCTTTCTTGAGTGTCAGTATTTGCATGGTAGGAATGTTCATTGCCTTTTTGCGTTACAATCTTTCCACCGATAAGAAAATCTTTATGGGCGACACCGGTAGCCTCTTCATTGGCTTTATTTTGGTGGCTTTCGTCATACACCTTATGGCCTCAGATTTCAACGACCAGTTGTATCTCAAAAATGCTAATTTTGGGGTGTTCCTAATTGCTCTACTCTTTGTTCCAGTACTCGACTCCATTCGGGTTTTTGTTGCCCGTGCAGCAGAAGGTCGCTCTCCTTTTTCGCCAGACCGCAACCACATCCATCATATCCTGATGGATCGCTTTGAACTCAGTCACCGCCAAACTACCCTGCGTATTTTGTTAATTAATATAATAGTAAGCTGGCTGTTTTGGGCTGTTTGTTTTTTCTTTTCGCACCTTTGGGCTGTACTCACACTGATCACCTTCAGTATCTTATTTTCGCTCTATTTACGCAACCTTCGCCAGCAGTTGCGCGTAAACAATTAAGTTGCGCGCTTTTTTAAATTTAGCGTAACTTTACTGCGCTTAACACATTTATGATTATACAACCAACTACTTTGCGGAGCATACTCACTTTTTTTGTGTTGGGTTTGCTGCTTTTTTCCTGCAAAACCCGCGAAAAACTCGTTTATCTTCAAAAAGGAGATGACCAAACCAAAGTACAACCAGACTACCAAGTCATTCTTCGTCCAGACGACCAACTCAACATCATGGTGGGTGGTTCCGACATGGAATCGCTGGCGCCTTTTCAGTTTTTTTATTCTACCAACACCCAGGGCGGTCAAGGAGCTATGATGCAAAACCCCCAAATGATGGGCGGCACTGTTATTTCTTATATCATTGACATCAATGGCAACATCAACTTCCCAGGGTTAGGTTTTGTCAAAGTTGCAGGCCTAACGCGCTTGCAAGCTGTCGAGTTTTTGCAAAAACAACTCGAGGTTTATGTAGAAGACGTTGTTGTGAATATACAGCTCATGAACTTCAAATACACCGTACTTGGCCAAGTAAAAGCCCCTGGCGTACAAAGTGTACCTGTTGGCACTGAGCGTCTCACTATTCTCGAGGCCATTGCCAAAGCCGGCGATCTTCAAATTACAGGCTTGCGCAACAACGTGCTTTTGATCAGAGAAGTAAACGGCCAGCGCGTCGAATACCGCCTAGACCTAACCAGCAAAGACCTTTACCAGTCGCCAGCATACTATATTCGTCAGAACGATGTCATTTACGTTGAGCCTAACTTCACCGCTAACTTTCAAGGAACCAACTTCCAGACCTTTACCCAACTTGGCACCACCGCCATCTCGATCTTTTTATCTCTCTACACCATCATTTCACTCACGAAATAATGACCGAAGACCTCCAACAAAACATGCTCAACCAGGAGCCGCCTGAGCAAAAAATCAATGTACGCGAACTCATAGACCGCTACCTCCACTACTGGCTTTGGTTTGTTATTGGGGTTGGTATCGCAGTATTCATTTCGTACACTATGTTGCGCTACTCGACGAATATCTACCAAAGTAGTGCTACTATCCTCATTCAGAATGCCAAGGAAAACGATGTTTTAAAAGGCCTTAATGCGAATACTGGTATTAGTCTATTTCCAGAGCGTTTGGCCATTGGCAACGAAATTGCCCTCTTCAAAACGCCCACCATATTAAGAGCGGTGGTTTCAAACTTAGAGCTCAACAAGACCTACAAAATGGTGGGTCAAAATGCAGGCATCAAGAAATCAGAGATGTGGGGCAACAACCCTATTGACCTGAATGCGGTGGGTGCGGACTCCTTGCTTTACGATGTTGGGGCTGAATTTCGGCTGACCGTTTTGAGTAGCAACCGCTACGAGCTTACCATGAATGAAACCGAATACCTCGGTAAACACAATTTTAATACCCCAATTGCTACAACAATTGGCACCATTACCTTTGACAAAACAGGCAGCTTTGGCCGCGGTAGCGTGGGAAATACCTACCTTATTAGTTTAAGCCCAATAAACGTTGTTGCAGCGGGCTTAAATAGTGCTATCACTATTGATCGTGCCGACAAAACATCCGATCTCATTGCCATAAGTATCCAAGGACCGGTTATAGAGAAAAACGACGCAATCATCAGGGCGCTTATAGAAGAGCACCGCCAAGAAAAAATCAACGACCAAAATGAGGTTGCCCGCAACACCACCAACTTTATCAATGACCGCATGGACTACCTCTCCAAAGAGTTAGGAGAAGTAGAGAAAGACGCTGAGTCTTTCAAACAACAACACGACCTCGTAGATGTCATGACAGACGGCACTAGTTTTGTGTCCAAGCGCGATGCAGCCGAGGCTAAAATCATAGAGACCTCCGTACAGCTCAAACTCTCGGAATACCTCCAAGACTATCTTTCCAAACATCCCAGCAATACCACGCTCTTGCCTTCAAACCTCGGTTTTGAGGACGGAACCGTTGTGGCCATCACCACCCAATACAACAAACTCATCCTAGACCGCGAGCGCTTACTCAAAAACTCTAAGCCTAACAACCCGCAGGTACTGCGCATGGAAGAACAACTCCAAGGCTTGCGCACCACAATGGAAGATGGCTTAAAGACAACCAAGTCTCGCCTCCGAATCATTCTCAACTCGCTCAATGAACAACAGCGCCTGTACGAAGGTAAAGTAGCTTCTGTTCCTGGTTTTGAGCGACAGTTCCGCGACATCGAACGCGAGCAAAAAATTAAAGAAACGCTCTATATCTTCTTGCTTCAAAAGCGCGAAGAAAACGAAATTTCTACCGCAGCATCAATCGGAAATACCAAACTTATTGTGGAGCCTACCTCTAACGGTGTGCCGGTTTCCCCTAACCGCAACAAGTACTATATTTTTGCTGTGGCGCTCGGGCTTTTGGTTCCGTTTGGCATCATTTATCTCAAGTATTTGCTCGACAGCAAAGTACATGGCGTCCATGACCTCATTAAATTCAAGTTGCCAGCGATTGGCGAAATTCCAAAAGGAGACGAAGATCAACGCGCGGTGGTCGCTACCAAAAATGCACGAACACACATTGCAGAAGCCTTCCGCATGGTGCGCTCCAACATGAACTTCCTTCTGGATCACACAGAAGGCGATTCTGGAAAGGTCATTATGTTTACCTCCTCAATTGCTGGTGAGGGCAAGACCTTCATCTCGATCAATATGGGGCATACGCTTTCGCATTCTGATAAAAAGGTGGTTGTCATTGGCCTTGACCTTCGCGCGCCAAAAATTGGACGCTATCTTGATATAGCTCAATCTGGAGGAGTTTCTAACTATATCGTCAATGAGGCCCTCACCTTTGACGACATCCTTGTGAAGGACCCTGCTAATTCAAACATGCATTACGTTTTGTCTGGCGATATTCCGCCAAACCCTTCCGAACTCCTGTTGCGTCCGCGTTTGGCGGAACTCATTAATCTTGCTAAAGAACGTTTCGATTACGTTATCATCGACACAGCGCCGGTGGCTCTCGTTGCTGACTCCCTACATATTGGAAATTTTGCAGATCTCACTATTTATGTAGCGCGCGCCGAACACCTTGACCGTCGTATGCTCAGTATTCCTGCAGGTCTATTCCACGATAAAAAAATCCCTAACATGGCTGTTTTGGTCAATGCCACAGACCTCATGGGCAAAGGCTATGGTTACGGCTACGGTTATGGTTCGGGCTATGGCTATGGTTATGGCTACGGTTACGGTTATGGCTACGGGCAGCAATACGGCTATGGTTATGGCTCAGAATATTTCGATCAACCTAAAAAGAAAAAGACCAGATTCCAAAATTTCTTAGAAAAGGCCTTCCCGTTTGTACGCATCTTACGCAAACGCTTCGGCAAGAAGAAATAAAAAGCAGCTTTTCATAAACAACTTTTCAAACCCCACTTTGTGGGGTTTTTTGTTTATTGGAATAAGCGTATTTTTACCATATGAAAGATTTGCTGCTCATTGTTCTACTTTCTTTATTTTCCTTTTCGATAAACGCCCAAGTATCGGGCTCAGAGTCCGTTTCTTTACCTGTGGTGGGCATCCACTACGGTGGCGCATTTTCTGGTGCAGACCTCGCAGAGCGCTACGGTTATTTCAATCGGGTTGGGCTCACGGCAGGATATAAATTCAAGAGCAACTGGAGCGTAGGACTTGAGTCCGACTTCTGGTTCTCAGACAACGTGCGCCTCACTGGCTTGTTCGATCATTTAGTAGACAACGCCGGCAACATCACCAACGACCTCGGTATGCCGGCATCTGTACTCGTGTATCCACGTGGCGTACATGTCAATGCCTACGCGGGCAAATTGTTCCCGCTCAACGACAACAACCGCAATAGTGGCATTTTAGTCCAACTTAGCGGCGGCTACATGCTGCACCGTTTGCGCATAGAAACCAACGACAACGTAGTACCACAAATCGAGCTCGATTACAAAAAAGGTTATGACCGTCTCGCTACAGGCGTCAATACCCAACAATTCATCGGTTATTCTTTTATGAACAACCGCGGCTCGGCAAGCTTTTATGCTGGCCTCTATTTTCAGCAAGGCTATACGTATAACCGCCGAACAATCAATTTTGATCAACCCGACGTACCTGTCTCTACAGCCCGCCGCCTAGACCTCCAAACTGGCTTTCGCCTTGGTTGGTATATTCCTTTTTACTCTGCAGAGCCGAGGGAGTATTATTATAATTGATTTTCAGCAAAGTTCAAATTTCCATCCAATTCGATTAATTTCGTAGCGCACTTATGGGCCTGCTTTATACCTTTTTTATTTTCATTTACCAACTGCTCTTAAAGCTAGTCGCACTATGGCACCCCAAAGCCAAGGCCATGGTATTGGGCCGAAAAGCAACCTGGAGAATTCTTCAAGAGTTGCCCAATTCAGGTAAAAAGCGCTACTGGTTTCATTGCGCCTCACTAGGCGAATACGACATGGCGCTGCCGCTTATTCAAGAATGTCTCCGTACCCAGCCTGCGCTAGAAATTGTCTTGAGTTTTTATTCGCCTTCAGGCATGCAGCACTATCACAAACGGGGCTTTGAACCCCATGCTGTTTTTTACCTGCCAGCAGACACCCCTTTGCAAATGCAGCGCTTGGTCAAAGCAGTGCAAGTAGATCGCTTGTATTTACTCAAATATGAATTTTGGCCCAATTTGTTGCGCGCTGCACAAAAAGAAAGTCTGGCTACGTATGCAATCTCCACCTTGTTGCGCCCTTCGCAAGTGTATTTCAAATGGTATGGCGGCTTTTTCAGAAAGGCATTGCGGCGCTTGGGTTTTTTCGGGGTCCAGAATGAGGCAACTCAAAATCTTTTATTGACGGCAGGCGTGGCTCAGGAAAAAATAGAAATCATTGGCGACTTGCGCTTTAATCGGGTGTTGGAGGCCAAGGCTACAGCAAAGCCAAACACCATTATAAAACAATTTGCCAGCAGCGGGCCCTTACTGATTTTAGGCAGCAGTTGGCCACAAGAGGAAAAGATCTTGTTTGATTTGCTCACGGGAAAAAAGGATCTATTAGCCAAGCTCAATTTGAAAGTGTTAATTGCCCCGCATGATCTTTCTCAGAACCATCTTACCCAATTGCGGCAGACCTTTCCTCAATCAGTTTTTTATTCTAAAATTGAAGACGTCTCCTTTTCTGAAACTTCAATAATGATTTTAGATACCATCGGCCACCTCAGTGCTGCTTATCAGTATGGGGCCTTGGCTTTTGTGGGCGGCGGTTTTAGCGGTAGTTTACACAACATTTTGGAGCCGTTAGTTTATGGCTTGCCCGTTTTATTTGGCCCCAAACATGAAAAGTTTCCAGAGGCACAACAGTTCCTAGACTTGGGCTATGCAATGGAAGTAACGAATGCTGAATATTTAAAGGAAGCATTGGAAGTTTTTTTAGAAGACCACCAATTATTGCGCGCACAAATTGAAGCTCAAGTTTTCAATTTACAAGGAAAAATTGGTCCTCAACTAATTGCTTAATAAGCCCTCACATTGCGTTTTTCCATCCAGTTGATGAACGCACGGTTTACTACCTTGTTGCCGCCAGGAGTAGGGTAGTTGCCAGTAAAATACCAGTCGCCGGTGTGATCAGGGCAGGCAATGTGGAGGTTTTCTACGGTTTGATAGATGATTTCTACGTCGGCTTGCATGCCTTCTGGGGTAAGCATTTGGGCAATTTTAGCAGAGATTTCTGTATCGGTGAAGGGTTCGTAGATGCGTTGCACGACGTTTTTAACTTGTTCTTTAGGCAATTGTACTTGCTCAAGGGCTGCTCTATAGACTTCGTCGATGAGGTGGGCTTTGCCTGTCTCGCGCAATAGGGCGATGGCTGCTTCAAAAGCGATGAAGTCGCCCATTTTGGCCATGTCGATACCGTAGCAGTCTGGGTAGCGGATTTGAGGTGCCGAAGAAACCACAACAATTTTTTTAGGGCCGAGGCGGTCTAGTATGCGAAGAATGCTTTGGCGTAAAGTGGTGCCGCGTACGATGCTGTCGTCAATGACAATGAGGTTGTCTGTGCCGCGACGAACCGAGCCGTAGGTGATGTCGTAAACGTGCGCAACGAGGTCGTCGCGGGAGTCGTCTTGGGTAATGAAAGTACGCAGCTTGGCGTCTTTGATGGCGATTTTTTCAATGCGCG
>JAIXXP010000103.1 GCA_027490665.1 Cryomorphaceae bacterium
GTAATTGCTTTTTGACCAGCGATACGAGAGAGGTCAGCAGCCGCACTGTCGATCAATTTCTTGTCGGCAACTGCATCACCCATACCTTGGCTGAGTACAATTTTTTCTAACTTAGGAACGCTCATTACAGATTTGTAATTGAAACGCTCTTGAAGCGTTTGCTTGATTTCGTTCCTGTACTTTTCTTTTAATCTTGGCGTGTAACTCATTACTTAATCACCTCCCCTGATTTTTTTGAATAACGTACTAATTTTCCATTCTCCTCTTTTCTTCCGATACGGCTAGCAACGCCGTTGCTCATGACCATAAGGTTAGAAATGTGGATAGAACCTTCTTTTTCTTCGATTCCACCTTGAGGATTTGTTGCGCTAGGCTTGTTGTGTTTTTTAATCATGTTAACACCTTCAACCGTTGCACGCATTTTTTCGCGATCGATAGTGGCAACTTTGCCCTCACGACCTTTGGATTCACCTGAAATAACCTTCACGGTGTCACCAATCTTGATGTGTAATTTCTTTTGCATTACTCAATGATTTATAACACCTCAGGTGCTAGTGAAACAATTTTCATGTAGTTGCTTTCGCGCAATTCACGAGCTACTGGCCCGAAAATACGCGTGCCACGCATTTCACCGGCTTGGTTGAGGATCACACAAGCGTTGTCGTCGAAGCGAATGTAAGAACCGTCAGCACGACGAATTTCTTTTTTCGTTCTTACTACAACTGCTTTAGCTACCGAACCTTTTTTGACGGCTCCGTTTGGCATTGCACTTTTAACGGCAACAACGATTTTGTCACCTACTGAAGCATATCGTCTTCTTGTGCCGCCTAAAACGCGGATGCACAATACTTCCTTAGCTCCTGAGTTGTCTGCTACTGATAGTCTGGATTCTGTTTGTATCATTTTATCCGATTATTTAGCGCGTTCTACAATTTCTACCATTCTCCAGTTCTTTGATTTACTCAAAGGACGTGTTTCCATGATGCGAACGGTATCACCAACATGACAGTCGTTGTTTTCGTCGTGAGCCACAAAACGGGTAGTTTTCTTAACGAACTTTCCGTATTTAGGGTGCTTCACTTTACGCTCAACAGAAACGACAATGGATTTTTCCATTTTGTCACTGGTTACGACACCAATTCTTTCTTTTCTTAAATTTCGTTTTTCCATGTTCATTTTTTTATCTCAGGATTAAGCCTGATTTGAACGTTTAGTTAACTCTGTACTCAATCTTGCTACCAACTTGCGCATGTGGTGAATGCGCAATGGATTTTCAATAGGAGCCATTTTGTGTGTCAACTTCAAGTTAGCCAATTGACCTTTGAAGTCGTCCAAACGGCCTTGTAAATCCGTTGTAGAAAGTTTTGTGATTTCTGTTTGTTTCATCTTTATCGATTAAACTGGTAAAACATAATCATTGCGAACAATGAACTTGCATTTCACAGGCAACTTCTGTGCGGCAAGGCGCATTGCTTCTTTTGCAATGTCGTAAGCGACACCATCTGCTTCGAACATGATCGTTCCTGGTTTGATCACGGCAACCCAGTGGCTAGGTGCACCCTTACCTTTACCCATACGTACTTCAGCTGGTTTTGAGGTAACCGGCTTGTCTGGGAAAATTCGGATCCAAACTTTTCCTTCACGCTTCATGTATCGAGTAACGGCGATACGAGAAGCTTCAATCTGACGTGAAGTAATCCATCCTGGTTCCAAAGCCTTTAATCCGAAAGATCCGAACGCGATTGTTGAACCACGATGGGCCAATCCACGGTTTCTACCTTTCTGTACTCTTCTAAATTTTGTTCTTTTAGGCTGTAACATTTCCTGTCAATTTAACTGTCTTATTACTTCTTCTTTCTTTTGAACGACGCAGGCTTGCGATCACCACCTTGGTTGTTTCCAGCACCGGTGTTCATGCCGATGTTAGGAGCGAGGTCGCGTTTGCCATACACTTCTCCGCGGCAAATCCACACTTTAACACCAATACGACCGTATGTAGTGTGTGCTTCAGATACAGCGTAGTCGATGTCTGCACGGAATGTGTGCAATGGGGTACGTCCGTCTTTGTACATTTCTGTACGTGCCATTTCAGCACCATTCAAACGACCAGAGATTTTAACTTTAATCCCTTCAGCACCCATGCGCATTGATCCTGCAATTGCCATTTTAATGGCACGACGGAAAGAAATACGTGCTTCTAATTGACGAGAGATACCATCAGCAACCAAGCGAGCGTCTAATTCTGGACGTTTTACTTCGAAGATGTTGATTTGGATTTCTTTCTTCGTCAATTTCTTTAATTCTTCTTTTAGTTTGTCAACTTCTTGACCACCTTTACCGATGATGACACCAGGGCGAGCAGTGTTGATTGTAACAGTAACTAGTTTGAGGGTGCGCTCAATGATGATTTTAGCAATACTTGCTTTAGCCAAACGAGCGTTGAGGTAACGACGGATTTGATCGTCTTCTACGATTTTATCCTTGTAATCGTTGCCACCGTACCAATTTGATTCCCATCCGTGGATGTAACCAAGTCTATTTCCAATTGGATTCGTTTTTTGTCCCATTTCTTCTAGTTATTTAGTACCATCAACTACGATCGTCACGTGGTTCGA
>JAIXXP010000056.1 GCA_027490665.1 Cryomorphaceae bacterium
GGCACTGCAAGTTACCAATGGTACGCTGTCAACGGTAGTACCTACACCACGATTTTAGGCGCAATAAACCCAAGCTATACGCCGCCGGTATTTAACTTGACCGGAACTTATGCCTACTCCGTTGCAATTACACAAACAGCAGCGGGTTGCGCTTCAGGTTTTTCTCCTCTGGCCAATGTAACGGTAGTTGCTGACCCGAATGTAGCTAGCCCGAGCGCTGCCAATTATTGCCAAGGTGGTGCTGTGAGCAACCCACTAACCGTAACTGCAACCGGTGGAATCAATAGTGGTTACACTTACCAATGGTTCAGTAACGGCAGCAACAACAATACATCTGGAGTTGCTATTTCCGGAGCTACGGGTGCTACTTACGCGCCACCCACAACTGCAGTTGGAAATTTATTCTATTACTGCGTTGTAAGTCAGGGATCTGGCTGTGCCACAAGTTCTGCTCCTGCAGCCATAACTGTTGTTCCGGGTCCAGCGCTTGTTAGCCAACCCCTAGCAACACAAAATGTTTGTGTGGGGTCTACTTTAAATGCCTTTACTGTGGCGTATACAGGAGGTACCGGCACACCAAGTTACCAATGGTTTAGCTCTACAACCAATACAAACAGCAACGGCACTCCAATTTCTGGGGCTACCAATGCTAGCTACACACCAGGCGCCAATGCAGTTGGTCAGGTATACTATTACTGCGTGATTTCTTTTAATGCATTAACAAGTTGCTCAAGTATCAGCTCTACTCCAGGACAAGTAAATGTAATTGCAAACCCTGTGTTTAGTGTTGCTCCTCTTTCTTCACAAACTATTTGTCAGGTAGCTAACCCACAAGTATTGAGTTTCACAACATCGGGTGGTTCTGGAACAGCTACCTACCAATGGTATAATGTTGTCAATAACAACTACACGCCAATTATTGGTGCCAACGGGCTCACTTATACGCCATCTAACAGTTTACCTACAGGAACCTACAATTATGCCGTTGCCATGACGCAAAATGCGAGCGGCTGTAGCACTGGCTTCTCTCCAAATGCACAACTTGTGGTCTTGCCTCAACCGGTTGTAAGCACGCCAATTGGCGGCGTTTTTTGCCAAGGAGGAACTATCAGTCAGCCTTTGAATGTAAGCGTAACAGGTGGCAACGGATCTAGCTCTTACCAATGGTATCAAAGCACGGTCAACACGAACACAGGCGGTACCCCAATTGCAGGTGCTACAAGCAGTAGTTACACCCCTTCGCTTGTCAATTTTGGTAATTTATACTATTACTGCACAGTAACTCAAAATGCTGGTTGCGCTGCCAACTCAGCAGTCGCGACGGTTGTCAGTAATCCAAGCCCTGTAATCAGTGCACAACCGTTAGCGAACCAGACAATTTGTGTTGGATCAGCTCCTTCGCTTTTAAGTACTTCCTACACAGGCGGCGTTGGTACGCCTAGCTACCAATGGTTTGTGAACAACCAAAATACAACCCTTGGCGGCACCCCAATTGCCGGTGCGAATTCAAGCGCTTACGTACCAAGTAACCAAGTTGGTCTTGGTACCAATTATTACTTTTGTGTGGTCACGCTATCGAATAGCAGCTGTCCGCAAGCGACCACCAATGTGGCTGCTGTAAATACTGTTTCTAACCCAAGTGTAAACGGCCCGCAAAGCAGCACCTATTGCCAAAGCACAGCTGTTGCACAACCACTTTCGGTAAGTGCAAGTGGTGGAAATGGCACAAGTTATAGCTATCAATGGTACAGCAACGTGAACAACACCAACTTTGGAGGCAATCCTATTTTGGGTGCCAATAACCCTAACTACACGCCAAACATAAACGGGACTAGCAACAACTTCTACTGCGTTGTAACCCAACCAGGTGGTTGCCAAGCCGCATCTGCTGTTGCTACTATTACAATAGTTTCGACACCAAACATTGCAAGTCAGCCTATAGCAGGACAAACGTTATGTGTTGGCGGTACGCCTCAAACGCTTGCCCTTACTACTGCTGGCGGAGTGAGCAATCCTAGTTACCAATGGTACAGCAATACGATAAATACAATTACCAATGCGAGTGCAATTGCCAACGCTACCAGCGCTAGCTTTACACCGAATAGTGTGAGTACTACCGGAACAACTTACTATTTCTGTCAAGTTACTTACGCTACAAATAGCGCATGCCCAACATTGGTTTCTGATGCTGCTACCATTATTGTCGCCTCAGATCCAATGGTGAGCAATCCAACGAACGCAAGTTATTGCCAAAATGCCACAACTATTTCGCCGTTGACAATTACAGCAAGCGGTGGAATAAATACGGGTTATAGCTATCAATGGTTTAGCAATACCAGTAATTCCAACATAGGTGGAACAGCTATTCCAGGCGCCACAACCAATAATTATTTACCTGCAGTGAACCAGATAGGCACTATATATTATTATTGTGAGGTGACACAAGGGAGTGGTTGCAACGCAAGTTCAGCCACGGCAGCTGTGGCAGTTGGTGTAGCTGCTGCCATCAATAATCAACCTATCTCTAACCAAAACCTTTGTTTAGGACAAACAGCAAGTACATTAACAATTGGTGTTGCAGCAGGGAATTATGCGCTAACCTATCAATGGTACAGCAATGTCAATAACAATAACTTTGGGGGCTCTGTAATTGTTGGAGCAACCAATGCTTTTTATACCCCGCCAAGCAACACTTTAGGTACAAAATACTATTACTGCGTAGTTACAGTCGCAGGAGGTGGTTGTGGAAACCTAACGAGCAATACAGCAGGCATTAATGTGCTATCTGCTCCCTCGATGTTCCAACCAAATAACCAGACCATTTGTTGTCAGAGCAGCACTACTCCAATCAACTTTGTAGGCAATGCCAATACTTATACCTGGACTGCTACTGGCAGCTCACCTCTACTCACTGGTTATACAAGCGCTGGAAACGGCAATATTCCTTCTTTGCAGTTAAGCAATACAAGCTCCACCCCGCAAAACGTAATCTACCTCGTTACGCCGTCTAATCAAGGATGTAATGGCACACCAGTACAGTTTAACATCAGCGTTATGCCTTGTTTGTCTGTTAGTACACCTTCAGATCAATACTATTGCGCGCAAGACAACGCAAGTGCATTTGTATTCAGTGGTGTTGGATCTAGCTATACCTGGGTAAATTCAAATACAACTATTGGGCTTCAGAATGCGGGTGTCAATTTTGTGCCAAATTTTGTCACACAAAATACGACGACAAGTACCCAAACGGCAACCATAACAGTCACGCCAAACTTTATGGGTTGTGCTGGAACACCACAATCTTATACAATAACGGTTTACCCACTTCCAATTATAATGGCCGGAGCCGACCAAGCGGTATGTGCCGGAGGTAGTGTTACACTTACAGCAAGTGGCGCACCGAGCCTAACTTGGGACAACGGCATTCTGAACGGACAAACTTTTGTGCCGAATTCCAGCACTACGTACACCGTAACCGGAACAGATGCAAACGGTTGTCAGAACCAGGATACTGTATTTGTGCAAGTGAACCAAGCTACAAGCTCCACGCTCAATATCAATGCTTGCAATAGCTATACGCTCAACGGGCAAACTTACACGCAAAGCGGAACCTACGACCAATTGTTGTCTAATGCGGCTGGTTGCGACTCTTCTCTGACGCTCAATTTGTCCTTGAATTTCTCGCCAACCCAACCCAACATTTATGTGCAAAACCAAATCAATCTTTCTACCGATTTGACTCCAGGCCTCACCTACCAATGGATAACTTGCTCAGATCTTACGCCCATAGCAGGGCAAACCGCCATCACCTACAACCCTACTTCCAACGGCGTTTATGCCGTAGTGGTAACAAACGGTTGCGGCTCAGATACCTCACTTTGCACGAGCATCACCACAATTGGCCTCGAAGAGCATCTTTCTTCACAGATTTTGCTCTACCCGAATCCGAACAACGGCGCATTTACACTTGAACTGCCTCAGGCCCTTATTGGCCAAACCATTCAAATCTTCGATATGGCCGGCCGACTTATTCAAGAAACAACTGCCCAAGAAATAAAACAACACATCGAACTCAAAGACGTTGCAACCGGAAGCTATTGGCTGCGCATTGGCGATGAAATTCCGATGAAATTGGTAAAGAATTAAAATGAACTAAGTTGAACTTGAAAAGGCCGCCAAACCAAAGCTGGACGGTTTTTTAAGCTCAACAATTGAAACTAACTTTGTAAGTTAAATTGCATGCAACAAAATTACGCGCAACCAAATATGAAAATTGCTACACAAACAAGTCTTCAACTCAAATTTATCCTGGGTTTACTCAGTCTCCTTTTCGTTCAATTTTCATACGGGCAAAGTGGACCGAGCTTGAATATCGGCAGCAATCAAATCATTTGTTCGGGTAGTAATACAGCCATTGTTACGGCCACCCTAAACAACTCCGGAGGCCTTACTATCCTCACTTATTCATGGAATATAGACGGAGTAACCGCAGGATCAAGTACGTCCTCAAGTATCACGGTTAATGCGAGTTTAAGCCCGAATAACCCTCAAAATGTAACTTGTACAGCGCTGCTTTCAGACAGCACCACTGAAAGTGACCAAATGAAGGTTTTTACAATAAATCCTGGAGTAATTGATGGCGATCAGTTTTCGTGTTCCGCACCGTTTAACCCGATTGCATTTACTAGTACAAGTGGAGGTACCACCTCTCTAAGTAACGTGAACAATTTTTCTCATACGTACCAATGGGAATCAGCTACAAATGTCAACGGCCCTTGGACGCCAATTTCAGGCGCAACAAGCGCTACCTACAACCCAACAAACCTCAGTTCAACGACTTATTTTCGAAGGGTTTTAGAAGTGACGATAGGAAATAGCAACCCCATAACAGAGTCATGTACTTCAAATGTGCTTACTGTTCAAATTTTAAATGCACCGACTATTTCAAACAACCAATGTATTGCGAACGGAGCTACTGCGAACATGAGCGTGAGTTTTAACCCAGCACTTCCATCGGGTTACACTGCAACCTATTCTTGGTCGGGGCCGAGCAGTTATACATCATCAAGTGCAACAGCTACGGTTTCAAATTTCGGTCCTAGCAAACAAGGAACTTATACTGCCAATATCAGTATTACGAATGGAACGAATAGTTGCACCTATTCCTTATCGACTCAACTAAATTTAATCCCAAATACACCTATATTTTCAATTCCGGCCACCGGGTGTCCTGGATCATCTTTTACACCAAGTGGTTTTACACCACAAACCACTCCATCAACGATTAATTACCAGTGGAGTATTTCGCCTTCCAACGGAAGTAGTACAGGTTTGAACGGAACAACACCAAATTTTTTATTCAACAGTGGAGGAACCTATAGTATTTCTGTAACTGCAACTAATTCGAGTGGGGGGTGTTCGGCGATATCTTCGAGTACAACAGTAACCCTACCGAGCTTCAATATCCTGAAACCTACAATCAGAGCCAATAATACAAATTACAATACGACCACTTCAAATCCCAATACCATTGCTATCTGTTCTGGAATAAGTACAAATAGTGCTCAAATCATCAACAATGGTCCTAATTCGAATCCTTCTGGAACAACCTACACCTATTCATTTAATTCAGGACCTACTACACCAATTTTGGTCGGAACAGTAATTCCGACAGTAACCAATGGTGCACCGATATCACTGAATTACGGGAATAATAGTTTAACAATGACCGCCAATTATATGGGTTGTTCTCAAAGTGTGACTATCAATGTTTATTCTGGGTCAAATCCATTCGTATCTCTAGGTACAAGTAATTCAATTGGCTTATGTCTGGGCGATTCTCTGGCTTTTACAATTGACCCAATTGCAGCACCGACAACTGCTCAACCAAACGGTCAAGCGAATCCACCCGGAACATCATATACCCTAACTTACAGCGATGTGGCAGGTTCTACTGTTTTCCCTGTAATTCTCAATGACACAACGGTTATTCACGCATATAATAATACATCATGCGGAACAACATACCCAGGAAATTTGTACCCGCAAAATACCTTTTATGCGAAAGTTACTGCTCAGAACTTTTGTGGCCAAACATCTAGTACGGTGTCCCCTATTACGGTAAACAATAAACCAGATGCAAACTTTACTGTTACAGACTCCACAATTTGTGCTGGCCAAACTATTACCGCTACGAATACAGGCATTTCGGGTAATGTGATTGGCTCCTCAATGCCTTATGATTGCACATCAGAAGGTAAATATTATTGGGAGATATCCGGCGGCACAATTGGAACAAATTTCAGCATATCATCCGGAACTCTCGGTTATTATTATCCTAACTATATTGACGGCATGGGGCAACCGGATTACACCGGAAATGGTTCAGCCACATTAGGTGTGAATTTTATTACTGCAGGATATTACACTATAACCCAGATTTATTATAATTCATGCGGTTCTAATTCCATGGTGAGGCACATCTGCGTCATCAACCCTCCTACTTGCCAATTTACAGCGACACCGTCGAGTGGTTGTACCCCGTTAACAGTTGCCATCAATAATACAACGGTGGCTCCAACGTGTGGTGGCACGCCCATACCTTTGACCTATGCTTGGACCGTTACATCCCCGACAGGTACCACGGCAAGTTACACAACAAGTACAGCGCAAGCGCCTGGAAACCTTGTTTTAACGAACCCAACAAGTACTCCACAAACCTACACGATTTCACTTACTGTAACACCAAAAGATCCATACGCGACAGCTCTCAATTTTGGAAATCCAAATTGCACCTCTACTTGCACCCAAACGGTTACAGTAAATCCCAAACCTACTTACACACCTGTCAATATCACCACTTGTAATGACCCGTACACCGCTGCCATTAACCTTCAAGCGGCAACGAATATTGCCAATAGCACCTTTAGTTGGCAGGCTAGCGCCAATACAAATGTTGATGGAGAATCTACAACGGCGCAAACAACCGCAACCATCAATGATATTCTAGACAACACGGCAACCAGTCCGCAGACGGTTTCATATACGATCACGCCTACATCGCCACTTGGTTGTGTGGGTAATGCGGCTACTTCTACCATTCTATTGAATTACGTTGATGCGGGTGTCATCTCATCTAATATCACCGTTTGTAATGGTGCAGATCCAAGTCCATTAACAGGCACCACGCCCGTTGGAACAGGAACTGTTAGCTACCAATGGCAAAGTTCTACGAATGGCGGCACCACTTGGAACAACATCACTCCAAATGGCACAAGCGCCAATTATGATCCACCGGCTGGAATTTCAACCAATACATGCTATAGAAGAATTGTAAACTTCAATTCAAACAACACCAATTGCCAAGCCACATCGAATTCGGTTTGTATCACTGTGAACACAGTGAACCCCGGTACAATTAGCGCTGCACAAAATCTTTGTACGGGTGATGACCCTGCCGCACTCAATGTAGTAACCGGCGCTACAGGTACAGGCACTACAAGTTACATCTGGCAACAAAGCAGTAACGCTACCGGCCCATGGACCTCCATTTCTGGGCAAACCGGAACCTCTTATGACCCAGCTGTACTTGGCAGCACCACCTATTTTTCTATTTCAGCAACAAGCGTTTTGAACGGTGTGAGTTGTTCCTTAAATACGCCGGCAATTGCCGTGAATGTGTACTCACTAACACCTGGTTCAATTTCAAGTTCTCAAACAATTTGTGCGGGTGGTGACCCAACGACTTTTACGAGTACTCCTGCAACTACGAATGCGCCGCTCGTTACGTATCAATGGCAAATTTCAACCGATAACAGCAGCTGGACGAATATTACGAGTGCCACGAGTGCCACGTACGATCCGCCAGCCTTAACGACCACAACCTACTACAGACGCCTCGTCAATGTTTTAATTGGTTCTACCTTTATTTGTCAAGGGCAATCGAATACAATTACAGTTACCGTCATACCTGACCCAACAGTTTCTGCGCCAACCGGACAAACCATCTGTACAGGAGGTTCTCCAACTTCGCTATCCGTTACGGCGAGTGGTGGAACAAATACAAACTACAGCTATTTGTGGTTCAACTCCTCGGGTGTTAGCCAAGGCGTTACAACAAGCACGTTTACCCCTCCGGCAACAAATGCAAGTTATTATTGCCAAGTGACCATCAACCCATCTGCTACTACTGGTTGTTTGGTTAATTCATCAAATGCAACGATCACTGTAGTGAATGATCCAGCAGTTACAGCACCAACCGGTGCCAGTTATTGCCAAGATGCGGCTTCAGTGAGTGCGCTTAGTGTAACTGCATCTGGCGGATTGAGCTCCACGTACAGCTACCAATGGTATGTCAGCACCACTAACAACAACACCTCTGGCACACTCATTACAGGCGCTACATCAGCAAGCTTCACTCCTCCGGTCAATTTGGTCGGAACCAAGTATTATTACTGCGTAGTTAGTATCGATCCATCCTCAACAGGATGTTCAACAGCATCTTCTGTTGCTGCAATTGCCGTGACGGCAGGCCCGTCAGTATCGAGCCAACCGGCCAATCAAACCCGCTGTCTTGGTGGAACTTTTAGCGCCTTAAGTGTGGCAAGTATGGGTGGAAGCGGCACGCCTACTTATCAATGGTATAGCAATACGACCAATAGCAATACTGGCGGAACTTTGATCAGCGGTGCAACGAGTGCCTCGTATACGCCACCTGCAAGTTTGAGCGCAAGTGCGGGAGTTACATATTACTACTGCGTTATCAGTTTTAGTGCTACTGGCGGTTGTTCGGTCATCAGTTCGAATGCCGCTGCATTGACTGTTTTGGCTACACCTACCGTCAATGCGATGAGCAATCAGGTATATTGTAAGAATACGGCTGCACCAGCAACGCCAATAACCGCAAACTATAGTTCGGGCATGTCTTACGTTTGGTCTGTTAGCGGTACAAATATTGGCCTCACGCCAACTTCTGGCACGAGCAGCACCATTCCTGGATTCAATACCGTCAATAATGGTAGTGCTCCAGTGACTGCAACCGTAACGATTACTCCGAGTTATACCACAGGTAGTTTAACCTGTTCAGGAAGCCCTACAACGGCCTTCACTATTACAGTGAACCCGACGCCTGTAATGCAACCATTTAACCAACTTTTGTATGTATTCTGTGAAAATGCAACTGGTTTTGTGCCCTTCTCTGCAAATATTTCAAGTGGCATGTCATATACCTGGACAAATGACAACACTCAAATTGGTGTGGGCGCAACAGGCACAAGCACAAGCCCTGGCTTATCATTTACTGCGGTAAATAACCTAAGCAATCCTAACCAGCCCTTGACTTCCAATTTCATGGTCACGCCAGTTTATACCAACGGCGGTGTTTCATGTCCTGGAACGGCTGTTCCGTTTGCCATCACCATTAATCCGCTTCCCGATGTCATTCCTTTGCCAGATTATACAATTTGTGCAACCAGTACGGGATCAAATCAATTCTCAAGTTTAAATCCGATTGTTGGTTTAGGAACAACCTATGCTTGGTCCAATTCTAATTTGGCAATTGGTATGGCTGCATCTGGAAACGGTTCGCACTTCTTTACTGCAACAAACACCTCTCTTGTGCCAATAACAGGAACCGTAAGCGTTACGCCAACCTATACAAACAATGGGGTAACCTGTACTGGAACACCTGATCAATTTGTGATTACTGTCAACCCAATGCCAACTGTAAACCCTATCACAAGTCAAGGTTTATGTGTGGGTAGCAGCACTGCTGCGGTAACACCAACAGGGAATATTCCCGGTACGGTTTACACATGGAGCAACAACAACACAAGCACTGGCTTGGCTGCAAGCGGGAATACCTTGATTCCTGATTTTATAGGACAAAATACTACAAATGCACCTAATGTATCTACAGTAAGTGTAGTGCCTAGTTATACTTACAATAATATTACCTGTACCGGAACGGCAGGACAATTTGGCATCACGATAAACCCTACACCAAATGTGAATCCTATTACGGATCAACAAGTTTGTGCGCAATACAATACAACAGTTCAGTTTACCTCCTCCCCAAACATTGTGGGTACAGTTTACAATTGGACAAACAACAATACTGCAATTGGCTTATCAGCATCTGGTACGGGTGCGCTTTCGTTTAATGCCACGAATACAACCACTGCTCCGATAACTGCAACAATAACCGTAACACCTAGCTTTACTTCTGCAGGAAGTACATGTTGGGGTGCTCCCGAGACATTTGAAATTGTTGTATTACCTACTCCTGTGATGAATCCTATGAGTAATCAGACGGTTTGTTCGGGTAATCCAAGTACCGTAATTAATTTTTCTTCGAATTTAACGGGTACGCAATATGCTTGGATAAATTCCAATTCCAACATCGGCCTATTGTCTTCAGGTTCTGGTAGTTCTATTGGTGCTTTTAACACCACAAATACTGGCTCGGCACCTGCCCAGGGTCTGATCAGTGTAACACCATCTTTAGTTACAAACAACCAAACTTGTTCAGGTAGTCCGGTTACAGCGCTAATTACTGTCAATCCGATTCCTGTCATGACAAGCGTTAGTAACCCGTCCTTCTGTTATGGAGCGGCGGCGAACATTCCACTTTCTTCTAATATCAATACCGGTGTGGTCTACAATTGGACCAATTCAAATACGGCCATTGGTTTAGGGGCGTTGGGAACAGGAAACATCAGCTTCACAACAAACAATACCAACTCAACTCCTATATCTGGACTCATTAGTGTGAGCCCTGTTTATACCAATAACAATGTGCAGTGTACCGGAAACAGCTCAAGCTTCACAATTCAAGTAGCGCCGAATCCTCTTGTGAATCCAATTGGCAATCAAGTTTTTTGTAGTGGTACACAATCGACAATCATTCCTATTAGCGGCACAGTAACGGGTGCGAGCTACAGTTGGACCAATGCCAATACAGCAATTGGACTTCAGGCAACTGGCACGGGTAACATTCCTGTATTTAACACAGCAAACTCAAGTACAACTTCTGTAGCGAGTTCACTCGTAACGGTGAGCCCAAGTTTGCTATTCAACGGCCAAACGTGTGCCGGTCCGTCGACAACATTTAGCATACAAATTAACCCGGGCACAACCATCAATACTGTTCCGAACGTTCAATTATGTAATGGAGAAACGAGCGTTGCCATCAATTTTTCAGGTAGTGGTTCTAACTACACTTGGGCCAATAACAGTACAAGTATTGGTCTTGCTTCATCGGGCACTGGCGGAATCACGCCTTACACGGCAATCAATACGGGCAGCACGCCTGTTACAGCGACCATAACCGTTACCTCTCAGTTTTCTGGCGGTGGTACGGGCTGTAATGGCGGAAGCACAACATTTAATATTCAGGTACTACCTACCCCTTCGGTTGTGGACCCGCCAAATCTTGTGGTTTGTAGTGGCACAACCGTTAATGCTGTAAACCTTTACGGAGTGGCAACAAACTACACCTGGACCAACAGCGCACCTAGCATTGGCCTCACAAATACGGGTACAACAGCAACCATTCCTGCATTCACGGCAACCAATACAGGCACAAGTCCTGTTCTCGCGACAGTGAACATTAGCCCAAGCTATGTTTCTGGCACAAAGGTTTGTACCGGAACTTCGCAGTCATATACCATTAATGTCATTCCACTACCGACCATCACTTCTCAACCTCAAAGTCAAACGGTTTGTTTAGGAGGAAGTTTGAGTAACCTCAGTGTAGCGTATTCGGGTGGAAATGGTACCCCTACCTATCAATGGTATAGCTCAACAACAAATAGCACGGCAAATGGCAGTGCAATTATAGGTGCGACAAGTGCATCTTATACTTTACCTGCGGCCAGCGCCGTTGGGACTACCTATTACTATTGCACGCTCACCTTTGCAAATGCGGCTACGTGCTCAACGATTTCTTCCAATTTAGCAGCAATCACCATTACGAGTGGTCCGTCAATCAGTACACAACCTTTAGCAAGTCAGTCTATTTGTGTGGGAGGTTCAATTCCAGCTGCACTCAACGTAGCATTCTCTAACGGTACGGGTAATGCAACTATTCAATGGTTTAGCGTCAATGGAGGAACAAATACGGCTATTTCTGGAGCAAATACAACAAGCTACCTGCCGGGTGTATTCAATACCGTAGGTACTTACAGTTATATGGCCCAAATTTCCTTGAGCGGAAGTGGTTGTGGATTGGCACAATCCAACACGGTTCAAGTTATTGTATTAGCAGACCCTACAATTACGAGCCCTACGCCAGCTTCTTATTGTTTGAATTCAAGTACGGCAGTTCCATTGAGTATAACAGCAAATGGCGGCACAAGCACCCCTTATGCTTACCAATGGTACTTAAATAGCGTCAACAACAACACCAGTGGTACCCTCATTTCGGGAGCCACAGCAGCCAGTTATATTCCGGCCACAACTGCTGTTGCAACCACCTACTACTATTGCGTCGTAAGCCAAGGCAACGGGTGTAGCGTCAGTTCAAATGCAGCTGCGATCGCTGTTACTTCAGCTCCTTCGATCAGTAGTCAGCCTATTGGTACGCAAACCGTTTGTTTGGATGGCGCAGTCTCTGCCCTATCCGTTGCTTACGCTAGCGGAAGTGGAACTCCGTCCTATCAATGGTATAGCAATAGCAGCAATTCATACATTGGTGGCGTCGCAATTCCTGGTGCGGCAGGTTCATCTTATGTGCCTTTGACAAACTTAGTCGGTACAACTTATTACTTCTGTGTCATTACTTTTGCCTCAAGTGGTTGTTCTTCAATTTCCTCGAACATTTCTCAAATTGTGGTTGTTGCCGACCCTGTTGTGACAACCCAACCGTTGACAACCCAAACCATCTGTGGTGGTGGTTCTATCCCGAATGCGCTCAACGTAGCCTACTCAGGCGGAACCGGCACATTGAGTTACCAGTGGTTTAGCGTCAACGGCACAACCAACACACTCATCGGCGGTGCCACGGCAGCAACCTACTTACCACCAGCATTTGCGACCCCAGGCACCTACAACTTTGCCGTTCAAATTAGTTTAAGTGGTAGCGGCTGTAATATGGTTCAATCGAATAATGCGCAGGTTATTGTTTTACCAGACCCTACAGTAACAGCTCCGCTTTCGGCCACCTACTGTAATGGATATACGCCTGTTCAGGCACTATCAGTAGCACCTTCAGGAGGTTTGTCTAGCGGATTCAATTACCAATGGTATAGCAATAGCGTCAATTCAAATACTTCGGGTACACTCATTGCAAGTGCTGCCGCATCTAACTATACGCCACCAGTGACGGCAAACGGTTCGGTTTATTACTATTGCGTAGTGAGCCAAGGTGCTGCCAATACAGGGTGTTCGATTGCTTCGGCAACTGCCTTAATCATTACCTCTCCTGCCCCTGCTATTGCAACCCAACCAACTACCATGCAAACAGCTTGTGTGGGAGGAACGCTCAACAACTTGACAGTTGCTTACACTGGTGCAAGTACCACTCCAAGTTACCAATGGTATAGCAATGCCACAAATGCAAATACCGGTGGAACCCCTATCCCTGGTGCAAACGCTTCAAGTTATTTACCTCAAAATACAACTGCAGGAACCGTATATTACTATTGTGTAATTAGCTTCCCAGCGATTAGCTGTACCACAATCAGTTCCAATCCTGGTGGCGTAACGATACATCCTGACCCGATCATTTCTGTTCAACCAATTGCCAATCAGGCAATTTGTTTCGGAACAACGCTTAATGCGCCATTGAACATCTCATATACGGGTGGCTTTGGAACACCAAGCTATCAGTGGAATATGATCAATGGAGGTGTATCCACCGCAATTCAAAATGCAACAAATGCCACTTACTTACCTGGTAATTTCAACTTAGCGGGTACCTACAATTTTAACGTCACGCTTACCCTTTCAGGAAATGGCTGTAATGTCCAAACATCCAATCAAGCGCAAGTAATTGTGATGCCGGTTCCTGTAGTAGATTCAGTAGATTCAGAATTGTATTGCAACGATGATTTAGCCGATCTAGTACATTTCACTGGACCTATTGCAGGCACCACCTATAGTTGGATCAACGACAATCCTGGAATTGGTTTGGCAGCATCCGGTTTTGGTGATATTGTGCCATTTACCGTAACCAACATGAACAACTTCGGGATAATAGGAAACATATCCGTTACACCGCAATTGACCACCCTAAACACAACCTGTTCAGGACTACCAGTTGAGTTCCAAATTATGGTCAATCCGTACCAAAATGTAAATGATCCGCAAGACCTCGTTTTATGTCACGGAACTGGTGTAAATGGCGTTCAATTCTTTGGTTCGGCACTGATCAACAACTGGACCAACGATTTACCTGCTCTAGGAATCCCAGCCTCTGGTTCAGGAACACTACCTGCTTTCTTGGCCGTCAATAATGGTACTCAACCTATTACCGCCAACCTCAGTGTAACTCCATCATTTAACGGCGTTACAACTTGCCCAGGTGACATCGAAACCTTTACCATCACTATCCTTCCAAATCCAAATGTAAGTGTAACGCCTGCTTCACAAACAATTTGTAGTGGTGACCTGAGCGCTACGATCAACATGAGCGGAACGGCAACGAGCTTTGCATGGACAAACAACCAAACCTCCATAGGTTTGGCAGCAAATGGCACTGGTAATATTCCTGCATTTTTGACCAATGCAACTGGCTCAAACACGACCAGTACAATTGCTGTAACTCCAGTTTATACATTTAGCGGATTATCTTGTCCGGGACCTTCACAAAACGTGCAGATTACCGTAGTTCCTACCCCAAGTGTTTTGCCACTTCCAGACTTAGTATATTGCAATGGAGATGCAACCAACTTGATTCAGATTCTTGGAAATGCCAATGAACTCAACTGGAGCAGCAGCAACCCAAGTATAGGCACCGCTGCAATTGGATCGGGCTCTATTCCATCTTTCAATGTAATTAATCCGACCCAAAGTCCTGTTAGTTCGGTCATAACCGTTACTCCTGTCAATTTCTTTGCTGGCCTTACTTGTATGGCTCCGGCCGAGGACTTCTCGATCACGGTAAACCCTACCCCAACGATCAATCCAATTGCAGATCAAGTACTTTGTGCGCAAAGCAACTCTCCGGCGATGCTATTTTCTGGAAATGCAAATAACTTCGTTTGGACAAATTCAAACAATGCCATAGGTTTGGCAAGTTCTGGAACAGGTAACATCAGTTCGTTTGTAACGCAAAATTCCTTGCCTTCTGTTGCCACGGCTAATGTGAGTGTCACCCCTCAATTTACCAATGCAGGCTTAACATGTTCAGGTGCTCCAGAATTGTTTGCGATAGCTGTATTACCGGTTCCTACACTTGGTACGCTTAACCCGCAAGTATTGTGTAATGGCACGGCTACTACACCAATTACTTTTACTGGTAATGCAACCAATTATACCTGGATAAACAATAATATTAGTATTGGTTTAGCCGGTGCCGGATCAGGTAATATTTCAGGCTTCAATGCGATTGCTGGTGCAACCAATAACGTAGCTAACCTTGTAGTTACACCATCTTATACATACAATAGCACAACGTGCGTTGGAACGCCGGCAACAACAACAATAACAGTATTGCCAAGCCCATCGATCAACGCGGTCTCAGATGTAGTGGCGTGTAACGGAACGGCTTCTGGTGTTCTTGCTTTCTCCGGTACTGCCAATACCTTCAATTGGACCAACTCTAACCCATCCATCGGGCTTGCGGCCAACGGAAGCGGTAATCTGCCAGTATTTACGAATACAAACACAAGTAGCAATCCACTTTTAGCTACCATTACCGTTACACCGCAAACTGGGCAAGGCAACCAAACTTGTGAGGGAACCCCTGAAATATTTACCATTACGGTAAACCCTACACCTACCATGTTGCCACCGGGCTCACAAGTTTTGTGTAGCCAAACACAAACGCAACCTGTCAATTTCAGTGGCAATGCAAGTAGCTATTCATGGCTAAACTCAAACACGAGTATTGGCTTAGCTTCGTTTGGAAATGGTGCAATTCCAGCTTTTAATGCTCAAAACAATGGCCTCAATACTCAAATAGCTCAAATTCAAGTAACTCCTCAATATGTCAATGCAGGAACAACATGCTTAGGCACACCACAAAACTTTACATTTAGCGTAGATCCTATACCTACGGTTCAATACAGCCAAATTTCACAAACGGTTTGTACAGGTTCAAGTACTAGCGCGGTGAACCTCAGTTCTCAAACTCCTGGGGTCATATACTCATGGAATATCCTCAACCCGTCTGGAGCTATCACAGGCGTTCCGAGCATGAATGGTACCGGTAATGTACCGAGCATGACACTCGTGAATTCAGGTAACACTAATGCGCAATTTAACTTCCAAGGAATGGCTGTCACGCCATTGGCTAGCTGTATTGGCTACGGACCACTCGGCACCATTAGTGTAGCGCCTGCTCCTGTCATGCAACCATTAAATGACCTCACTATTTGTAGCAATTCCCTCATCAATTACAGTTTGGTGGCGAGTCTTCCATCCACATTTAGCTGGACGGCAAGTACCAATACAAATGTGGTCGGGCAACCAACAAGTGCAGTCAATTCAAATCTTATCTTTAATACGCTTCAGAACAATGCTGCTACATTGCAATATGTCACTTATACAGTAACACCAACTTCCTTCCCAACAGGTTGTGTAGGTCAACCTGAATCGTTTATTGCAGAGGTAGTTCCTAATATTCAGATCACAAGCGTAGCCAATTATGAAATATGCAGCGGTGAACCTACAGATATTACGCTAGTATCTAACTTACCAGGAAATTTCACTTACACTGCAACGAATAATCCAAACGTACAAGGAGAGTCGAGCAATACGCAACCGGGCTTCTATATTAATGACATTTTGAGCAATAACACCGCCTACGATCAAATTGTAAGCTACAGCGTACAGGTGGTTTCAAATCCATCTGGATGTTTTGGTCTGCCTCAAATTGTGAATGTTGAGGTGCATCCTGAAATTTCCATCACCAACGCATCCCCAACTCAAATGTGTAGTGGCTCCCCACTAAATTTGAACCTCACTGCCACTGAAAACGCTACATTTAGTTGGTACGCAACACAAAATGGTTTAGTAAATGGAGAGTCTACAGCCTCGCAAAGTAACGCTATACTTAACGACAACCTTGTGCTTGAACCAAATGTGAATACGCATCAAACAGTTCAATACACAATTAGCGCGACGTCTACAGTAACTGGTTGCGACGCACAAGCACTTCCGCTCTCCATTATAGTGAATCCGGTTCCGGTGGTGAGTTCTTTAGCTGATCAATTACTTTGTTCAGGTGAAAGTACAGACCCGCTCAACTGGACGCTCAATGGAACAGCTACCAATTACGCGTGGTCAAATACAAACTCTAGTATCGGATTGGCGCTGAATGGCAACGGTAACATCCCGTCCTTTAATGTAACGAATACCGGAGCTCAAACCTTGTTTTCCACAATTACAGTGATCCCTCAATATGTAAATAATGGGTTTATTTGTGCTGGTGTTCCAGATCAACTAACCATCACGGTTGAACCTATTCCGAGCATTGCCTACAATTTACCGAACCAAGATTTGTGTTCTGGAGACTTGAGTGATACCATCGCTATGAGTTCTCCTACATCAGGTGCAATTTTGACATGGGAAATCATTAATCCTCCGCTTGCTATTTCTGGAATTCCAAACCTAACAGGCAATGACTCAATTCCAGGAATGTACTTGAGCAATTCGAGCACGAGCGCCCAGCAGATTTTATTCCAAGGAACCGTTAGCACGCCTTTGAATGGCTGTACTACTTTGGGGCCAATCGGGCAAATTGTGGTGTTACCAGAACCTGTTGTCACGACCATCAATGACCTCACCATTTGCAGTGGAGATATTGTGTCGCAAAACATCAATTCAAGTATTCCTTCAACTTTTGTTTGGGGAGCACAAAGTAACCCCAATGTGAACGGTGAGTCAGTGGGGCCTGTGAACTCGAACTTTATTTACAATAGCCTCCAAAACACAAGTTCAAGCATTCAATATGTGGACTACACCATAACGCCAACTTCCATTTTGGGCGGTTGTGTGGGTGCAGACCTCGACTTTACGGTTGAAGTGATTCCTGACATCACCTTGAATACAGCAGTCACGCCACTTTTTGACTCAATATGTAGTGGTGAGCTCACCAGTATTTTCCTACAGACCAATTACCCTGCGAATATCGTATGGCATGCGCTTCCAAATCCGAATGTGTCTGGCGAGACAACAATAGCAACTGCAGGAGCTTACATCAGTGATATTTTAGTGAACAATACTCCGTTCAACCAATATGTAACGTATTACATCGACATGCTTTCCACGCCAAACGCGTGTCAAGGTGTACCTCAGACCATTACTATTTTGGTCTTCCCTGCTATTCAACTGACGAATGCTACCAATTTAAACCTTTGCAGCACAGATACGCTTGATCTCAGTTTAGCCGCTACGGTCAATGCTACATTTACTTGGTATGCAACCAATAACGGCGTGGTGCAGGGCGAAACCACTACCCCTCAAAATACAAGTTTGATCAATGACATATTGGTCAATAACTCTGCACTTACCGAACAAGTCTATTATGCAGTAGACGTAGTTGCTGACAATTCAGGATGTTTGGCATTTGACCTGCCAATTACGGTGAACGTATTGCCTTTGCCAATGTTGCTCAATAACGATACGACGATCTGTTCAGGTGAAAATACAAATATCAATTTAGTGACGAATATTCCTGCAAGTATCATATGGAATGGGGTCTTCAATATTCCGATCATCGGTGAAACCTATGCAAATATCTCTGGTACTTACATCAACGATTTATTGATCAATGATTCTGGGCAAGACGACACACTTGTTTATGAGGTCTCCGCTACGGCAAATGGTTGTACGGCTCCTCTCGACTCCGTTTTGGTAATTGTTCACGACCAACCAGATGTAGATTTCAGTGTGCTCACCAACCCACTTTGTTCGGAAGACACCATTCAATTCACGAATTTATCGAATCCAAACTTTGACTTTGACTGGAGTTTTGGAGACGGCGGCACCTCCGTGGCCTACTCGCCTATTCACATCTACAATAACTCTGGCATTTATGAAGTCATGTTGGTGGGCACCAATCCGCTCAACAACTGTTCGGCTGCAGATTCGACTACAATTATCGTGAACAAAATGCCAGATGCTAGTTTCTACACGGTAGATACAATTGGCTGTGGCGACCTAAACGCAACTTTCTATGCCAATTACCAAGCCACTAGCGACATGGTATGGGATTTCGGCGACGGACAAACGTTGGCTCAAGTGGGTAACGTCACCAACTACTACGGCCAAGCAGGTTGTTACGATGTAACCCTTACCGTGACAAGCCCTGAAGGCTGTGTGGCTCAAGAAAGCTACGACGACTACGTTTGTGTCTACGAAGATCCAATTGCTTTCATCGGTGCTTCGCCAACAAGTGTCAATGCGCTCAACCCAACTGTACAGTTCTCTAATTCATCTCAAAATGCCATTTCTTACATCTGGCAAATGGGCGACGGCGGCATCAGCTATGACGACAACCCGACCTACACCTACCCGATGGAAGGAGCAGATTACCATGTAACCATGACTGCTTACAATGAGGTTGGGTGTTTCGATACAACTTCAATCGATATTCATGTATATGAAGAACTGATTTTCTATGTGCCAAATACCTTTACACCTAACGACGACGAAAAGAACCAAACATTCTACCCAGTGTTGTCGCAAGGCATGAAGCGCACTTATATGGAATTCTACATCTACAACCGTTGGGGCGAACTCGTCTTTGAAAGCCACGACCCAAGCTACGGCTGGGACGGCACCTACGGCCCTAATGCCCTAGACTGCCCAATAGGCACCTATACTTGGAAACTCAAACTCGAAACCTTACAGACCCAGGAAATCTTAGATTTCCATGGCCATGTGAATTTGATTAGGTAAATGAGTGAAATCAAGAAAAGCCCCAAACGGGGCTTTTTTCTTAACTTTACCCTATGTCATTTTTCACTGAAGATTATTTATTGTTCTTTCAGGAGCTTGCTGCCAACAACCACAAAGAGTGGTTTGATGCCAATCGCAAGCGCTATGAAAAAAGTGTGAAAGAGCCCTTCAAGGCGTTTACTGAGCATCTGATTGCAGAAATTTCCAAGAAAGAACCTGCATTTAAGGAGCTTCGGGCGAGTGACTGCATTTTTAGGATCAATAGAGATATCCGCTTTTCTAAAGACAAGACGCCTTACAAAACGATGTGCTCGGCCGTTATTTCTCCGCAGGGGAAGAAAAGCAGTTCTATTCACGGGATTTATTTTGAATTAGGCCCTGAGCATGTTCGCGCCTATGGCGGTGTATACGAAATCGAAAAAGACGATTTATATGCACTCAGAGAAGGAATCTCCGATAACTTAGCCACTTTTCAGAAGCTCTACAAACACAAAGATTTCAGCAATTTATTTGGCCAAATCCGAGGAGAAAAAAACAAAAAACTCGACAAAGCTTTTCAAGAGGTCGCTGCTCAAGAACCGCTGCTTTTCAATAAACAGTTTTATTTTTTCGCCCACTTTGAGCCGGAGACCGTGCTTAGCCCTACCCTAGATCAACTCATATTGGATTGCTACAAAGTGGGGCGCCCCATCGAATTATTTTTCAATCAATTTATCCAACGTTCATGAAACACTTTTTTCAATTACTGTTTATCGGACTAACCTTTGTGAGTTTTGGTCAAAAGAAATCCTTTGACCTCAAAGAGTCTGTACTCAAGCAAAGAGCACTGTCGCCGGTTCGTCTCAATAATTTTCAGTGGATTCCAGAAACCGATTCCTACACTTACTGCAGTGCAGATTGGCAAAGTCTACAACAAAGTTCTGTGGCTTCTGAAAAATCTATTGAGCTCACAAGTGTCAAGGAAATCAATGAAAAACTAAATACTTCTTTTGCGCACCTCGCCTTTGCAAAATGGGTGAGCAAAGATGTGCTAGAGGTTTCTGACGGCGGAAGTGTATTTGCCCTTTACAATATAAACACCAAAGCAGGATCTGTACAAAAAGTTCCAGATGGCGCAGAGAATGCACATTTTCATGCGGCAAGTAAAAACGTTGCTTTCACAATTGAAAACAACCTTTATGTGCAAGAATCCAACAAATTTTTCCGACCAATCACCAAAAACCAAGACAAAAACATCGTTTCGGGGCAAACCTATGCGCGCAGTGAGTTCGGTATTACAGAAGGCATCTTCTGGTCCAACTCTGGTGCTTTACTGGCCTTCTATCAAAAAGACGAGAGCGCAGTGCACAACTACCCTCTACTCGACATCAGCAAGACGCCTGGGGCAGTTCAATTCATCAAATACCCAATGGCTGGCCAGGCGTCGGAAAAGCCACGAGTGGGCATTTACAATCTCAAAACAAAGAAAACGGTGTTCATTAACCCGCGTTCTGGTGCCGATTCTTATCTCACCAATGTGGCATTTACACCGAGCGAAAAGTATCTTTTGGTTGCAGAAGTCAACCGCGATCAAAACCACATGTGGCTGTACCTATATGATCTCAAAGGAAAGTTAGTGCGCACTTTATGGGAAGAACAAAATGACAAATGGGTAGAGCCCGAGCATCCGGCATTCTTCCCTTCCAAAACTTCAGATAATTTCATCTGGATTTCGGAAAAGAATGGTTTCAACAACCTCTATTACGTAGACATCAACGGACAAATCATTAAGACGGTAACCTCCAATAAATTTGTAGTAAAAGATATCCTAGAGGCGAATGAAGACGGCAGTAAAATTTATTTTTCTGCAACGGGCGCCAATCCTTGCAACACCCTTGTTTACGAGGTTGATTTACAAGGCAACCAACGCCAACTGACGCAAGCAGAAGGCACGCACCGCTTTGCTTTGGCACCAAAAGGAGCTTATTATTACGATGGCTACAGCAGCGTAGAGGTGGCCAACAAAGAATACGTCATGACCTTAAATGGAAAAATGGCCAAACTCCTCCAAGAATCTCCTGATAAATTAGCCGAGTACAACATCGGTAGCACCGAAATTGGCAATATCAAAGGAAAAGACGGTTCGGCGCTTTACTACCGCATGATCAAGCCTACTGACTTTGACCCAAATAAAAAATATCCAGTGTTGGTGTATGTCTATGGCGGGCCACATGCCCAAATGGTGACCAACAGCTGGTTGGCGGGTGCCAATCTTTGGATGCATTGGTTGGCCAATCAAGGCTATATTGTCTTTACCCTAGACAACCGCGGCTCGGGCGAGCGTGGCTTTGCTTTCGAAAGCCAAATTCACCGCCAACTCGGAACCGTAGAAATGGAAGATCAACTTACTGGCGTTGACTACCTCAAGTCTTTGCCTTACATCGATGGCCAACGTTTGGCGGTCCATGGGTGGTCTTTTGGTGGCTTCATGACCACAAGTTTAATGCTGCGCCAAGCGGGCACCTTTAACGCAGGAGTAGCCGGCGGGCCTGTTACCGACTGGAAATTTTATGAAATCATGTACGGTGAGCGTTACATGGACCGCCCAGAACAAAATCCTGAGGGCTATGCGGCCAATTCACTACTGAACCACACCAAGAATTTGAAAGGTAAATTGCTCTTAATTCATGGTACGGTAGACGACGTCGTGGTAATGCAACACAACGAAGCTTTATTAATGTCTTTTATCGACAACGGCGTACAAGCTGATTACTTTGTGTACCCAATGCACCCACACAATGTGAGCGGAAAAGACCGCGCACATTTAATGGAAAAGGTCTTGAATTATATTATTGAAAATAACGATTAAGGCTCATCCAGCCACCGCCGTTGTGTACGTCGTAGCCAGCTGCCTTCAGCAGACTTTTGGCACTACCGCTGCGCATTCCTGACGCGCAACAAGTAATGATGGCTTTGTTTTTGGGAACCTTAGAAAGGTTAGCTTGTAAAGATGGTAAAGGAATGTTTACGGAACCTTTGATATGACCTCCTTTGAATTCTGCAGGGCTACGCACATCGATGATCATGGCGCCTTGCTTCACGAGTTCAGCGAAATTCACGCTCGTACCTCCGAATAATTTCTTTAGTAAGGACATTTCTTAGTTTTGAGATACTTGGTAATTGACATCTAGCCAAGAGCCGCCGTTTTCGCAGTCTAAACCCAGCGATTGGAAATAATGTGTAGCCTGTCCAGAGCGGTTGCCTGAAGCACAGCAGAAAATAATTGGTTGCTCCATTGCTTTAATTTCGTCGACATGAGCCGTAATTTCTTGAAGTGGAATGTTGATTGAACCAGCGACATGGCCACCAGCAAACTCAGCGTGCGTGCGCACATCAATGATTGTTTTTGACATCTTTTTTATTTTTTGGATTGATAATTTCAAATATGAACTGAAAAACAGTACCTCCTAACAATAATCCGAATAAAATTGTTGCATAAGGCGTACTTCTTAAGGCACAACCTGTGGTACAAGGAAACTGGATAAAATATACATAACCAAGAACAGCACCAAGTAGGTAGCCAATGGCAGTAAAGTATTTTTCGGTATGAAGTATCTTTTTCATTTTCAGGACAAAATTAATCGTTCTTATTCTTTTCATTTGTAGCTAATGTTACAAAGCTGTGCTTTCAGCAGAAATAGCCTACCTTTGCCAAAATTATTGTAATGAAACAAGTTTCTTTAGCGGCCATCGAAAAGGCCATTGAGGTCATTGACAACCTCACAGACGAACAACTCGAAAACATCACAGAGCGTTATGCCGATGCCCAAGAAGCCCTTTTAGGGTATGTCATGACTGCACCAGAAGAATATAAAAACGAAGACCTCGAAGGGCTTTTGATTTATTATTTCTGTTTGGTATTGGAAGCTTTTAAACAAGAAGGTATTGAACTGCGCACAATTGCAGAAGAAGACATCGATGCTTTAGAAGAGCCTTTCTTTGATATGCTCGATCAGTATTTTGAATCCGAAGACGAAGAAATCATTGAATCTTTCTGCGACCAACCTTTCCTAGCTCAATTTATGGCGATGGAAGTTTCAGAAGAAGATGAAGATGGTTCTGAACTCTCAGAAGAAACAGCCACACAGCTCTTTATTGTGAGTTTGGCCATGATTTCTTTATTGAACCGCGCAATTATTGCTTAAAATCGCAAGAATTTAGTATTTTTGCATTGGGGTAAGTCTTTTACGACCAGCTCCCTCTGA
>JAIXXP010000066.1 GCA_027490665.1 Cryomorphaceae bacterium
AAGAAGACACGAACAAAGAGTATTTTGTTCATGTTACCGGTTTGGTAGACAAAATCAAAGAAAATGACGAAGTTGAATTCGAATTGCAAGAAGGCCGTAAAGGCTTGAACGCTGTGAATGTGAAACAAGCATAATAAAGATTGAGTGTATCTAAAATTCCCGCCCCACAAGGCGGGAATTTTCGTTTATAGATATTTGTTAAATTTGACAACTCAACTTTTACTATGCGCGCCTTATTCTTAAAAGAAATTTCGAGTTTCCTGAGTTCCATAATCGGGTATGTGTTCATTCTCATCTACCTGATTGCCTGCGGACTTTTTCATTGGATCCTCTCCTACAACACCAACTTACTCGAAGGTTCCACCGCAGACCTCATCCCGTTTTTTAATATGTCCCCAGTGATCTTTCTGATCCTGATCCCAGCCATCACCATGCGTTCCATAGCAGAAGAACGCCGAACTGGCACTATTGAACTGCTCCTCACCCGCCCAATTTCTGATTTCCAACTTATTTTTGCCAAGTATCTTGCGGGCGTCGCGTTGGTATTTGTCGCTATTTTACCTACGCTCGTGTATTTGGTCAGTATGTATTACCTCGGTAAACCTATTGGCAACATTGATTTAGGCGCAACCTTTACTTCTTACATTGGTCTTTTGCTACTAGGCGCAGCTTTTGTATCGATAGGAATGTTCGCATCCGCACTCACCCACAGCCAAATTGTTGCGTTTATACTCGCGATGTTCTTGTGTTGGGTATTTTACGACGGCTTCGAATTACTTGGCAATTTCAGTCAAATTGGTGGCTTAGATTACCTTATTAAGTATATCGGTATTGCCTTTCATTACGAGGCCATCAAAAAAGGCGTCATCGACACCAGCGACATCCTTTATTTTTTAAGTCTGAATGCCCTCTTCTTGGTGGCTTCTCTTACTGTTCTTAAATCGCTCAAAAAGTAACGCATGAAATTCAACTTCACCAAAGGTCTTTATAACTGGACTGTACTTGGCTTACTTGCCGCGGTTTTGGTCTTGCTGAACTTTATCGGCTCCATGCTTTACTTCAAGCTAGACATGACCAAAGACCAACGCTATTCCTTAGCGAAAAGCACGGTCAACTACCTCTCCGACAAGAAAAACTTCGAGAACCGCATCAGTATTCAAATTTATTTAGACGGCAACATGCCTTCGGAACTCAAGAATTTCCAGAACGCGCTTAAAGACAAGCTCAAGGATTTCAAACGCATTGCCGGCACTCGCGTCGAATTTTTATTCACCGATCCGAATGTAGGCACCGAAGATGAAATCAACGCCCTACGCTCCCAACTCTACGACCGCGGCAAAGGCATCTTGCCTTTAGAAATTCTTTACCTCAAGGACGGCACACAAAGCCAGATGCTCCTTTTTCCTGGCGCTTTACTTTCTTATAGCGTGAACGGCATAACCAAAGAAGGCGTAGTTCAGTTATTACCGGGAACGCAACCTGGCCGCCCCTACGCACTTGAGCAAATGACCGAAATCATCGAAAATGCGCTCAACAACTTAGAATACAACCTGCTTTCGGCCATGCGCCGCCTCACCCAAACAAGCAAACCTACTATAGCTTTTTTACAAGGCCACGGCGAACTCAACCCGGCAGAAACCATGCGTGCCCGCGCACTCATTTCGCCGTACTACCAAATCAAAGATGTTACGCTAAACGACAGCATTGCGGCGCTCCAAGACGTCGACGGCCTCATTGTGGCCGATCCGCAAACTCCATTTTCGCAAAAAGACCTCTATCTCATTGATCAGTTTGTCATGCGCGGCGGAAAGCTCTTGTGTTTCATGAATACACTCGCTCTCAACGAAGATACCCTCAATGCCACGGGCATGACCCACACGTCCCGCAAAAACCTTTTGCTCGACCGCTTGCTCTTCGATTACGGAATCAAAATCAAAGAAAACTATGTACTTGACGCCAATTGCGCGCCAAAAATTGTCCCTTTTGCCGAAACTGCATTTTTGCCCTGGTTTTACCACATGCTTGCCACACCAAGCTTGCATCCAATGACCCGCAACGTCGATCCTATTTCTTTGAAATATGCCAACGAAATTGAATTTGTGCAGGTTCCAAAAGCGCAGCTGACTCCAATTTTAACGAGCTCGAGCAATGCCATTCCTAGTGGTTTGCAACCCTTAGTCAATTTGGCACTTCCATTGAACTATGGCAAGAACCCCAAACTAGTTGAGAACCCAGACGATGAAATCAACAAACTTTGTGTGGCTGGCTTGTCTGAAGGCTTTTATCAGTCGCATTTCAAAAACCGAATTGTAGCGGAATTTGCCAATAGCAAAGACGCCAATTATTTAGAGGAGAGCCAAAAAGAAACCAAAATTTTAGTAGTCGGCAACGGTAGTTTTATCCGCAACAGCTACGACTCCATTCTCGACCCCAAGAAAATCAACAGCTATTTGTACCGCCCCATTGCCATCAATGAATTAAAAGTCGATGCAGAGCTTGCCCAAAGACGCATTCCTATTGTTTTTGGCAACCAAGAGCTCTTCCAAAATATGGTCGATTACATGATGGGCGACAACTCCGTATTGGATATCCGCAGCCGCCAAATTGACATCAAAGAAATCGATAAAGAAAAAATCAAAAGCGCTTCACTTTTCTATAAAAGCATCAATATGCTGACTCCATTACTAGTGATATTGGCACTCGCCTTTCTCATGAATTGGATCCGCCTCAGACGCTATACCCGTTAATATCTGCTCTCCATGAAGAAAAAAGGTCTAATTCTCGCGCTCTTTATTGTTGTATTAGCTGGCCTAACTTGGTTTGCCCTGAACCTTCAAGATGGGCAAGGTGCTTCGGACGCACGCGCTTTTAATTTCAAAATTGAAGACACCAACACCGTTTCAAAGATTGTCATCACAGATGCTTTTGGGCAGCAATTCTCGTTGGTCAAAACCAACAACTCCTGGACCGACCTCAAAGGGGGCTGTGTGTCCAAAACAAATGTGTCCTTGATATTAGAGGCGCTCAATAAAATTGAATTCAAAGGTTACCTGCCTCAGAAATCAGAAAAACGTTTTACTGAACTCATGGCTAGCTCTCACATCAAGGTAGAAATTTTCCAAGACGGCGAATGGACTAAAACTTGGTATTTAGGACCCGCCACTCCCGACCACTACGGCCAAATTATGCTCTTGGAAACAGCCGATGACGGCAAGAGTGCTGCCCCGGTCATGATGAAGCTTGCAGGCATGAACGGCCTAATTGACCCGCGCTTTTTTGCCGACCCGCGTCAATGGGCTTGTACCGAAATTATGGCATTGCAAATGGAAGACATCAAAAGTGTGAAAGCGAAGTTTCAAGGCGAAGCTTACCGCAACTTTGAACTTTACAACAAAGGCAACCGTTTTCGCGTAACACAAAATGGCAAACCATTGGCTAGTTTAGACACCACCAACGTGTTTCGCTACTTGCAAGGATTTCAAAAAATACATTTTGAACAAAAGAATTTTTCGTTGTCCGACAAACAAGTGGATAGCGTCAAAAAAAGTCAAGCGTTTTGTATGCTCGAGGTCAAGACGACAGATGAGCGTATTGCCCTCAAAATGTTCCGCATCAAAAGCAAAGAAGTGCAGCGCAATGAATTTGGAGAGTTGGTCAATATGGACATGAACAGCTTCTGGTGCCTATTGCCAGACGGCGAATTAGTGCGTTGCCAATATTTCGTTTTCAATCCTCTCATTTTAGGTCATGTATTTTTCCCGGCCATGGAAGCACAATTTCCTGAAAATTTAAGGTCTGTCAACCCTTAAAGGCAACTTTATACGTTCTTTATGCGTTAAGCACGAGTAATGACCTACTTACGCCTCTTGCTAGTCAGTTTGAGCTGGCTTGCTACTCGTTTTTATGCCCAGAGTCCGGTTGCCAATTTTACGGCCAACCCGCTAACGGTTTGTGTTGGGCAAAACGTCAGTTTCACCAACACATCTTCGGCTAACGGCGGCCCTGCACTGAGCTCCTATCAATGGGATTTCGGCGATGGCAATTCTGCCACAAGTACCAATGCAACGCATGCCTTTAGCACTGCAGGCACCTTCACCATAACACTTGTTGCGACCAACGCCAATGGCGTGGCTGATGCTGAAATTAAGTCGGCGTATATTACGGTGAATCCGCTGCCTAATGTTGGTTTTACAGCCAATGGCCTCGGTTGTACGGTTCCGCTCACGCTCTCTTTTACGAATACTTCTTCGCAAGGCGCTAATTTTACCCAAGCCTGGAATTTTGGCAATAGCCAAACCTCAAATCAGTTTACACCGCCAAGCATCACCTACAACACGCAGGGTACCTTTCAAGTGGTTTTGAACGTCACAAACACCAACACGGGCTGTGTGAACAGCCAAACACAAGCAATTGTTGTTTCTAATTTTCAGGCCGGCATCACTGCGCCTGCTGTCGCTTGTGTTGGGCAGCCCATTGCATTTCAAGACAACTCAACTGCAGGCGCCAATGCCTGGAGCTGGAACTTCGGCAGCGCGGGCCAAAGCAACGCAGAAAACCCAAGTGTAACCTATAACTCGCCCGGTACCTACACCGTTAACCTCACGGCTCAAAACACCAATTCTGGCTGCTCTGCAAGCACGAGCCAACAAATTGTTGTGCAAGCCAATATCATCCCTAACTTTTATGCCAACCCCACGGCTAACTGTGCACCAGGAAGCATTCAGTTTTTCAACACCACCAACCTTACTGGAACCTATGTTTGGAATTTTGGCGATGGTCAGACCTATACAGGAACGAACCCTCCCGCCCACATCTATCAGACCAGTGGTTTGTATGACGTAAGCCTTACCTACACTTCAAGTGCAGGTTGTTCGGGAACCAAAACACTTCAAGATTACATCGAAATTACGCCCGTAGAGGCCGGTTTTTTTGCTCTTGACACTGGAGGTTGTGCGCCATTTACTGTGCAGTTCATCGATACGTCATATACACCTAGTAATCCGATTGTTTCCTGGCAATGGAACTTCGGTAACGGACAAACTTTTAATGGACAAGTTCCGCCACCGCAAACCTATGGCGTGGGTCTTTATAACGTTTCATTGATCATCACGACTGCCTCTGGCTGCACCGACACCATCATCAAAACACCATATGTCACGGTTGGATCTATCGACTCTATAGACTTTAGCTGGGACCCTAGTATTACCTGCGCCAACACCGACGTTGAATTTGAATCAGAATTTTACATTTCGGTGCCTTACGACAGCTCAGAAATCTCCTATTTATGGGATTTCTCACAAGGCATTAGTTCGCAAGACGACCCAACCTTTCAATTTTCGCAAGACACCGGCTGGGTAGACGTCACGCTCTATGTCGATTTCAGAGGCTGTATTGACACTTTAGAAATAGATTCGGTGCTGTATGTACTAGCTCCAATTGCGCAATTCAATCCGAATACCTCCTTAGTGTGCAACCCTAGCAGCCTGCCCGTCACGTTTCAATTTCAGAACACCGCGCTCGATGGCGAGCCCAGCGATAGCGTTGCCCTGCACTACGAATGGAACGACAACACGCCCAACACCTATTTCAATAACGCGCAGCTAGACCTGCCCAACGGAGGCAACACCTCCCACGCTTTTGCCAATTACGGCACCTATCAGATTGAGCAGGTGGTCCACAACTACACAACAGGTTGTTCAGATAGCATCACCCTCGCCGTCACCATTTCGCAATTGCAATCCGCTTTTCTCTTACCCGACGACACCATTTGCAAAGGCGACGCCATTGGCTTGTTTAACCAAAGTACAACCTGGTCAACACATCCCGTCGGAAACTGGATTTATACTTTTGGCAATGGCCAACAAATCAATACCGGGCCAAACGTGAGTTACGTTTATCCTGCCAGTGGCACTTACAACATCAGTTTGTTGGTTTTCAATTCGGCGGGTTGTTCCTCTACCAGCAGCCAAACCATTTACGTGGCCAACAAACCAGTTGCAGGGCTTTTAGCACCGTCGTACGCAGGTTGCTCGCCTTTCCCAGTGAGTTTTACGAATACCAGCTACAGCATAACAAATGGCTTGCCCTTAGCCACATTCAACACAACGTTTTCAGACAACAATACGACGGTAACTACCAACAACGTCAATCAGGCCATTAACCATACTTTTGTTGGCAATGGCGTTTATACAGCAACACTTACCGCAACGGATATCAATGGCTGTGTGTCTAACCCTGTTTCGGTCCAAATTACGCTCACCAAACCAACCGCACTCATCGCTTCAGACACCATTATTTGCAATCTGGACAGCAGCACCATTGCTACCTTGAGTACAGGACAAGAGCCCCTTGCTTATCAATGGTATATTGGATCAAGTGTAGCGAGTTTTGACAGTTTATTGTTGTTGAATCAGCCTGCAACTGGCAATGGTTTGTTTTCGACTTTTCCGATCTCTTTGGTCGTAACTGATGTAAATGGTTGTACCGATTCTACAAACCAAACGATTTATATTTCAAGTCCTCAAGCCGAACCAACTTTCACTTTTTCCGGAGCAGCAGTAAACGCAAATGGGCAGTACAGTTGCCCGCCGCTCTTCTGCGACTTCACCGATGCCTCTACCAGTATGGGCGCCATTACCAATTGGAATTGGGCTTTTGGCAACGGCAACAACTCCATTTTACAAAACCCAGACAACACGCTCGTAACGAGCGGTTCTTTCAATCTTATGCTTTCGGTTACAGACCAATATGGTTGCACCGACGACACCTCAGTTGCCAATTATGTATCTATCGGCGGTCCGCTCGGCACCCCAACTTGGATACAAGACAACACGGTTTGTGCGCAAGGGGCGTTGTTTACCATTCTCAATCCGTCCAATATCGACTCCGTGAGCTGGAACTTAGGAAATGGAGTTTGGGTAGCCGACAGCTTGTCTTTCCCGTATTTTTATCCTAACACGGGTACTTACAACCCCAGCGTAACTGTTTACGACACCGCCGGCTGCCAAATTTTGTATTTACTCGATCCGCTAACGGCAAGTGTGAGTGGCCTCGATGCGCAAATCAATGCAACGCCAGTTTACGCGAATATCAATCAAGTAGTCAATTTAAGCGACGCCAGCACAAGTCTCAATCCGATAGCTACCTGGACTTGGATATTCCCCGATAGCAGCAACTTATTTTTCCAGAGCACTGCGCAAAGTATTGCTTTCTCGCAAGGTGGCCCGCAGCAAATTGCCCTAGCCATTACAGACAACTTGGGCTGTATCGATACCGCATTCATCACGATTTACGTCTCCGACCCCGACATTTGGGTGCCCAACGTGTTTACGCCCAACGGCGACGGAATCAATGATATCATAACGCTTCCTTATCCGTCTTTCAAAAGCTATGACATTCAAATCTTGAACCGCTGGGGCAACCTCGTTTTCGAACTCAAAGACCAAACCGGCATTGCCGTCTGGGATGGCTACGACTTCAACGGGCAGCTCCATACCGACGGCGTCTTCTTCTATCGCCTGCGCGGCGAAATGCTCGGCGGCACCCTCATAGACAAACATGGGTTTATCCATTTGGTGAAGGGGGAGTGATTGCGGTTTAGCTCAACACCAAAGTCCTATAGCGCACAACCTCATACTGAAGCTCGGTGAGTCTAAGGATTGCCTGTACTAGGGTTGCATGGTCAAAAGTACGCGCCACCCAATGTATGTTTCGAAGTTCGTGGTAAGTAGAATACTCTATTTTGTTTAAATTTTGCAATTGTCTTTTTAAGACTTCAATTTTGGAGGCAATTAGCACTGTGTCTGTTTTTTGCGCCTCGACCAAACCAATGACTTCATTTTGATGTTTGATCCATTGAGACCAAATTCTCATGCCTAAACTGTGTTTATCGATGCGCTTCAGGTCGTCACCTATCAACTGGTGCATTGTGGCATCAATTGCTATCTTTTGCTCAAGTGCTGCCAAGTTTAATTTTGCTATCCCGACCTGTCCTTTAGGGTTTTTACTCCAAAGAACCGCCATTTTATCCAAAGTGCGAGCGCTTCCCAAACAGGTTCTTCCGTTAACTTGGGAGATGAGCTCAAACTTAACTTCATCTATATGTCTGAGTAAGTCTGCGGTTTGGGCATCAATTTGAACGGCAAATTTTTGATTGCGCGTAGAGATCAGTGCAGAACCCAGTGCAATTTCATTGTCAATTTGTTCTTGTAGCGTTAAATGACGCGTCATGTCTGTTTCTAGCACCCGAATGGGCATTCTATTGGTATTGATCAGAAGTAAAAACGTAAGGATACCGCTCGCATTAACCAAATGTCTGTGTTTCACCAATTGAAAAATCGGCTGACCTTCCTTTTTAACAAGTTCATAAAGGATGACAAGCATGGTTAATAAGAGTGTAACTGCCAAAAAGCCCTCATTACCTGGAAAATTCAAAAGCAAGAACAAGCTCGTCCAGCAAAGCGATATAAAAAGTAAAACGTTGAAATTTGCAAGCTTATTGGACTTTGGTTGAATGATAGCCCTTAAAACCAAGTAACCAGGTAAAATCAGCCCTAAGGAAAGAAGTAGGAGCTGATCGCCAAATGGCCAATGCATGATCTTAAAAAACAAACCTTGGGAAAGAAAAAAGGCCCCGATAAAAGAACTGAACGCCAACACCTTCGACTCATCTGCTTTCCACTGCGCCCTTAAATCAAGCACATAAAAAAGCGGCAAAAACAGCGCTAAAGTCAAAATAAGCAATTGGTCAACGCCCGGCCACTGAAGCGCCTTAAAAATATGGGCAATGAACAATAAGGAAATGGTACTGAGTGCAATTAACTTTTTCATAGGACGAAGTTTAAGAGTTACCCTATGATAAGCTAAGGCATCAGATTGGTTACAGTTGTAACAAATTCTAAGTTCTGGATTTAATAGCTTGTATTCTAAATTTAAAAGATGAAAAACAAAATGCTCAAACACGCTTCTCTTGTCGTGGGTATTTGCCTCTTGAACTTTCAAAGCTTTGGTCAAGCCCCACAAACAGCTACCACCCCCACCAAAGAAGCTGAGGCGGATAGCACGTTAGCAAGGATCGAACTTTTTACAGACGAATATGCGAAGGTGATGGAAACCTGGAGCCCAGAAAAGAAAAAGCGCTTCGTTGAAACTTTTGTGTTCACGCGTGGCCAAATTAAAATACCAGAAAAGCCAATTGTGTGGAGCAATGAGGAGGAGTAAGTTCAAAATATAGATAAGTCATATAAATTCAAAACACAACTACCATGAAAAAAATAATGATGCTAGCAAGTTTGCTATTTTCTTGTCTGAGCGCTGGAGCCCAAACTACAATGTCAACCCCGACAAATATTATGGCACTCAACGGAACCTATGACCTCTTTGAAAATGGTTCGGGTACCATTTCAAAACTTCCGGACCAAAGCATGACTATCATGACCTTTGACAACAACAAATTTGTAGTGCAAGGTGTATCCCCGGGCAATAAATATTGGATTGGTTTAGGCGAACTCAAAGGAAACGAAGGCTACTTTGACTACCGCTTCCAAGATGGTCGTTTCGGCCAAACTACATTCCGCGTCGACAAAAATGGAAACCTCGATGCCCGAAGCTTAAGCTACAGTGTTAACTATAAGTATTTGGCGAAGAAGAGGGAAT
>JAIXXP010000009.1 GCA_027490665.1 Cryomorphaceae bacterium
ACAATCTCGCCAATATTGAGCGGATGATTGAAATACAAGATTAAACTCGCTGTGATATTCGATAAAATAGACCAATTGGCAAAAAAGGCGATGCCAATAACGGTAATCGTTGAGGTGAAGAACACGATGAGGTCTTTGGTTTCGATGTTCCAAATAGCTGCAAAAATCAGGATAAAGAAAATCGATAAAAAGAGGTTGATGATGCGAATAGAGACGCGCTTTCTCTTGATGTCGCCTTCAAATTTGGCCAAAAACCGCGATACCGCTTTTCCTGCAAAGAAGCGAATCAGCAAAGTGATGGCTAATAAAATGAGAGATTTAATGCTGTATTGATAAAATGCGTCCATTTTGTACTGATTATTTTTAAGCGAAACTAATTCATTTTTCGCTTTTTTTGGCTAGTTCCCAATACCTGTCTAATTGTGCTAAGGATTGGTCCTGGGCTAGTAAACCATCTTTTTCTAAGAGTTGCTCCATTTGTTGGAAACGCTTGATGAATTTTTGATTGGTTTGGGCTAGAGCGTTTTCGGGTGATATATTCAAGAACCGGGCATAGTTGACGAGCGAGAACAAAACATCGCCAAATTCAGCTTCAATTTGGTCTGATTTTTTGTCTACTTCTACTTTGAGCTCTGCAATTTCTTCCTGAACCTTATGCCAGACGTCGTCGGCTTTTTCGAATTCAAAACCAATGCCTTTGACTTTTTCCTGAATGCGGGTGGCCTTGACTAGCGCGGGTAGGGAGGAGGGCACGCCTTCAAGTACGGATTTTTTGCCTTCTTTGAGTTTGAGTTTTTCCCAATTGGCTTTGACGGTTTCTTCGTCTTTGGCTTCGGTGTCGGCGTAGATGTGCGGGTGTCGGTAAATGAGTTTGTCGCAAATTTTGTTGAGGACGCTTTCGACGTCAAAAAGGCCTTGTTCGCTGCCGATTTTGCTGTAGAATACCAAATGCAGGAATAAGTCGCCGAGTTCTCCTTCTAAACCAGGATAATCTTTGTCGGTAATGGCATCGGCCATTTCGTAGGTCTCTTCAATGGTGAGGTTGCGCAGGGTTTCAAAGGTTTGTTTTTGATCCCAGGGGCAGCGCTCCCGGAGTTCGTCCATAATTTGGAGCAGGCGTGCAAAGGCAATTAAACGTGGATCCATACTGCAAAGTTAGCAGTTGAAACGAGCTTTTGCTTAAATTTGACTATGCGTCCGATTTACTTTTTGCTCTTTTTCCTTTTTGTGGGGCAGCATTTGAAAGCTCAACAAGGTTTTGAGTACCGACAAAAACTTGGTTTTTTGCTGGCCCACCGCGGCCTGATGTCTCATTTGCCCCAAGCACCTGCAGTGGCTTCAGAGCTCTCCTATATTTACCGTACCAACCAAGCGAAGAAATGGCACGAGGCTTATCGTCAGCCTTTGGTCGGTGGTACACTTTTTTTTGGATCTGTTGGGAACAACGAAATTTTAGGTCGATTTACGGGGCTGTATGGCTTTGTAGAGTTACCCATTGTTAAAAACAAGCGTTATCGTCTAGATTTCAAGTTTGCCACAGGTTTGGGCTATACCAACAAGCCATTTGATCCTATTTTGAACCCTGAAAACGTTGCAATTGGCTCACGCGTCAATGCACTCATGTGTTTTGCCTTGAAGCAAAGCTGGCGTTTTTCAGATTACGGCCTTACTTTCGGTATCGACATGACACACTTCTCGAATGCGAGCTACCAAATGCCTAATTTAGGGGTCAATGTACCCTTTTTATCGCTGGGTGTTCAAAAGTTTTTTACACCTGAAGAGAAAGAAACTCCAAGGCCTGAACTTGAGCGCCCCGATTTACTTTTTGGTCTCACAGGCATCTTTAGTGGCAAAGAAATGAATCCGAAAGGGGTAGGGCGCTTTCCGGTTTACGCTGCTTCGCTATTTGCACGCAAATATTTTGGCCCAAAAGCAGGTGTTGAGGCCTCTCTTGACATTATTTATAAAACCAGTTTGCTTTCGCACCCAAGTTATCCGCAAGCAGCAGGCTTGGATCCGTTGCAAATCGGTTTGTTTGTGGGATATGTTCATCCTTTCGACCGTCTGCATTTTATTTATGGTGCGGGTGTTTATTTGCGCGATGTTTTGCGTCCAGATGAGTCGGTCTACCTTCGCTTGGGCAGTCGCTATGCGCTTACTTCACATTTGGAAGTTTTGGCAACCCTAAAAACCCATTACGCCAAAGCCGACTACATGGAACTCGGCTTGGCTTATCATTTTTAAACATGAAGTACCCAATTGCTTTCTTATTGATTTTGCTTTTTGTTGCTTGTAAGAAAGCACCTGAACGCGCCTGCTGGAAAGCAACAGGCGCTATTGAAAATAAGATTGCACCACTTTCTTCTTTTAAATACTTATACATCCATCCCCACATCGAGGTGGCGCTTTTGCAAGACTCCCTCAATTACATCGAGTGGCAAGCAGGAAGTAACTTATTGTCTTTTTTGTCAGCAGAAGTAAAGGCCGATACCCTACAACTTTACAACAAAAATGGCTGCCGTTTTCTCAGGTATCAAAAAGGAAAAGTAAAAGCAGTGGTGCATTTTACAGCATTAAACGAGTTGCATTTGGCAAATAGTGAAGCTGTCCGAACAGTCAAAACGTGGCAGGCCGACGACTTGCTTATTTACCTTAAAGAAGGAGTTGGTCCGGTGAGTTTGGCCCTTAATGCTCAAAACACAACAATACGCAATAACTACGGCTGGCAAACCCTTAGGCTTTCGGGCAATGTTGCCGCACTTTTTGTAGACTTCGATGGCTCCGCCTCGTTGCAAGCACCCTCATTAGTGGTTCAAGATTCTATTTCTTTTCGCAGTACCTCACCACTGTCTAGTTGGGTACGTTCTGGTCAAATTAAACTCAAGGCTCAATTGTACGGTGCAGGAGACCTCTTTTACACCATGGAGCCCTCCATTTTACTCAAAACAGAATACAGCACGGGTCAAGTGCTTCCAAAATAATCACATACACCATCATGCGTAATTTTTTCATCTTTTGTTTTTTTCTTGCTGCTGTTTTTCAAGTACGAAGTCAATTCACGCTGTCCGGAACCTACGACAGCTATGTTGGGGTTTCAAAAAAAGGAATTTCTAATTTGCCTTTTATGGTTTCGCATTCCAAAATAGGTACTTATGATATCAATTTACTGGAGCTCGAACTGCGCTACACGCGCAAGGCTTGGACTGCACAATTTTCTCCGGCGCTTGGCTCGTATATGCAAAACAACTATGCCTTGGAGGAGCCCCTGAGGCGCTATATTTACGAAGGTTACCTGCAGTATGCCAAAGGTAAAAACGAATTGGCAGTCGGAACTTTCAGCTCGCCCTATACCCAAGAAACCCCGCGCGGCGTAGATCAGCTCTCGGCATCGCGCAGTTTGGCTGCTGAATACGTTCCCTATTATGTTTCTGGCCTTCGCTGGACCCACAGTTGGACCAAGCAACTCAAAACACAGTTTTTTATCACGAATGGGTGGCAGCGCCTTATGCTCAGCGGTGCGCGCCCGAGTTTGGGTTTGCTCGTGCAGTATGAAAAGAAAAATTGGAAATACAACTGGAGTCATTTTTATGGCGACGTCGCACCTTTAGGCAAACTTTCGCCTGAGTTAGCCCTGAACCGTTGGCGCTTTCTCCAGGAATTCAATGTTGGCTATACAAACAATGATTGGACCTTCCAATCTTGTGTTTATGCAGGTTTGCAAAAACAAAACGGAGATAGTCAGTTGAAATATTGGTTGCAGGGAAATTTACAAGCGAGTTATGCCCTGAATGATCATTTGGGCTTCAATGCCCGATCAGAAATCTTCTACGACCCTAATCAGGTTGTTTTTAGCACTACGAATACGCCTTTTTCATCGCTTTCATTGGGTTTCATGTATCGCATAGGACCAGTCTTGCAATTTGGTCAAGAATTTCGTTACTTTTTGGCTAAACACACCGAAATCCCTGTTTATTACAGCTTTTTGCGCCTGAAATTTTAGTATTTTTGGAGCTAAACTCAAGCCATGAAAATCCTTTCTTTTAACGTAAACGGCATTCGCGCAGTGGTTGGCAAAACCTTTATCGAGGATATGCAAGCCCAAGATCCAGATGTCATTTGTTTGCAAGAAACCAAAGCGACACCAGAACAAGTAGCTACCGCTGTTGCGCCACTTGCTGCTTACCACGTATTTGCCAATTCAGCAGAAAGAAAAGGCTATTCAGGCACGGCTATACTCACTAAAGTGGCGCCAATTTCCGTTAGTTACGACATCGGCATGCCCGACCACGACAGCGAAGGTCGCGTCATTTGCGCTGAGTTTGACAATTTTTACCTCGTTACGGTATACGTACCCAATTCTGGTAGTGAACTTCTGCGCTTGGCTTATCGCCAAACCTGGGATGCCGCCTTTTTGGCTTATCTAAAGAACTTAGAGAACCACAAACCAGTAGTTGTTTGCGGCGATTTCAATGTAGCGCACCGTGCCATCGACTTGGCACGTCCAAAAGAAAACTACAACAAAGCAGCCGGCTACATGCAAGAAGAAATCGATGGCATGAACTCTTTTACGAATGCGGGTTTGTTGGATAGTTTTCGAACCATGCATCCAGAAACCGTGAAGTATTCATGGTGGAGCTACCGCGCTGGCGCCCGCGAAAAGAACGTAGGCTGGCGCATCGACTACTTCTTGGTAAGTGAAGCCTTTGTAGCTCAACTCCAAGAAGCCTTTATTTTAAATGAGGTCTATGGTTCTGATCACTGCCCAGTGGGCGTAGTGTTGGCTTAAATTTCTCCATGCAACATCTCAAAGACACATTTAAGCACAAAGGTCGTAGGCGCCAACTCATTGAAGAATTGGCACAAATGGGCATTCAAGACCAACGCATTTTAAGCGCCTTTGACGCCATACCTCGCCATTACTTTCTCGACCTCGCATTTGACGAGCAAGCCTACACCAATATGGCCTTTCAAATTGGTTCAGGCCAAACCATTTCACATCCTTATACCGTTGCTTATCAAACCGAACTCTTACAGCTTGAAAAAAGCATGCGTGTCTTAGAAATTGGAACGGGTTCAGGTTTTCAAACTTGCATTCTATGTAAACTCGGTGTCAAAGTTTTTTCAATAGAACGGCACCAACCCCTGCATACCAAGGCCAAGCACATGATCGATTTCTTTGGTTTCAATGCGAGTCTTTTTTTTGGTGATGGCTACAAAGGCAACCGCATTTATGCGCCCTATGACCGTATTATAGTAACCTGCGGTGCACCCGATATTCCAGAGGTGCTCCTAGAACAGCTCAAAGTAGGCGGCCTCATGGTGATCCCCGTTGGAGAAGGCGCAGAGCAAAAGATGCTGCGCATTCACAAAACCTCCGAAACCACATTTACTTCAGAAGAATTTGGTACTTTTAAGTTTGTACCCATGCTAGAACGCACTGTTAAATAAAAATATGCAAGTCTTACTCATTGACGATGAACGCGCCATCCGCAGAGCCCTTCGCGAAATTTTAGAATTCGAAGGCTGTGTCATAGATGAAGCTGAAAATGGCGCACAAGCACTCGATAAACTCAAAGCCCATACTTATGAGCTCGTGTTTTCCGACATCAAAATGCCGCAAATGGATGGCCTCGAGTTACTCGATCAAATTTTAGCGCTCGGCATTGAAACGCCCGTTATCATGATTTCCGGTCACGGAACCGTTGAAACAGCGGTTGGTGCCATTAAAAAGGGTGCTTTTGATTTCATCGAAAAACCCCTCGACCTCAACCGTATTTTGGTACTGTTGCGCCAGGTCAAAGACCGCAACATGCTCGTTCAAGAAACCAAACAACTCAAGCAAGTTGTCAAAAAGATAAAAGGATCTGCAATCATCGGCGAGAGTACCGAGATCGAAGCCATCAAAAACATGATTGAAAAGGTGGCACCTTCCGATGCCCGCGTACTCATTACCGGTGGCAACGGAACCGGCAAAGAACTCGTGGCACGTTCCTTACACGAACTTTCCAACCGCGGCAAAATGCCTTTTATTGAAGTGAATTGTGCGGCTATACCTGCCGAACTCATCGAAAGTGAGCTTTTTGGTCACGAAAAAGGTGCTTTTACTTCAGCTGTCAAGGACCGCAAAGGGAAATTCGAGTTGGCGTCTGGAGGCACCCTCTTCTTGGATGAAATAGGCGACATGTCGTTGTCGGCTCAAGCCAAGGTGCTGCGCGCACTTCAAGAAAATGTCATTCAGCGCGTTGGCGGCGAAAAAGACCTTAAAGTAGATTGCCGTGTTTTGGCTGCCACCAACAAAGACCTCCGCGAAGAAATCAAAGCAGGTCGTTTCCGCGAAGACTTATTTCACCGTTTGGCAGTCATACTCATTCATGTGCCAGCCCTCAACGAACGCCGTTCAGACATTCCTTTGTTAGTGAATCACTTCCTGAAACTAGTTTGTCAAGACCACGGCATTGCCCTCAAAACCATAGAAGCAACAGCTGTTAAAGCCCTTCAAGAACTCAACTGGACCGGTAATATCCGCGAATTGCGCAATATCATTGAGCGCCTCGTTATCCTATCCGATCAATGTATTACTGCTGCAGATGTGCAGCGTTATGCCAACCCAAGCCATTAATTCGTAAATTCAAGCCAAATTTTAAGCATGAAACTGTCTATCAAATCTTTGTTGCCACACCTAGTTGCTATCGTACTATTTGTGGTCTTGCCCTCCATTTATTTCTCACCGCTCTACAACGGATATGCTCTGAAGCAAAGCGATATCCGCCAGTTTCAAGGGATGTCCAAAGAAATTTTTGATTACAAGCTTGCGCACGATGGCCAACAACCAAGCTGGACCAACGCCATGTTTTCAGGCATGCCAACCTATCAAATATCGGCTGACCAAAGTGCCAATTGGCTCACCAAAGCCGATCAACTCATCAAATTAGGATTGCCGCGTCCGGTGGGGATCCTCTTTATTTCCATGCTTGGTTTTTACATCCTTGGGCTTTGTTTGCGCATCAATCCTTGGCTAGCCATAATTGGTGCACTCGGCTTTGGTTTCTCTACTATTAATATCTTATACATAGGTGCAGGCCATATGTCAAAAGTAAATGCCATTGCTTATATGGCGCCTGCGCTCGGTGGTTTATTGTTGGCATTTAGAGGGCGTTGGTTGCTCGGGTCGGCTGTTTTTGCTTTGTTCCTGGGGCTGAACATTACCGCCAATCACCTTCAAATGACTTACTATTTAGCATTTATTTTAGGCGCTGTAGCCCTTGCAGAGGTCATTCGTTTGGCGCTTGCAAAAAACTGGAAGCCTTTAGGTTTAGCAATTGGAGGGCTAGCCTTGGCGAGTGTTTTAGCAGTTATGTCCAATGCAAATTTGCTTATGACGACTTTAGAATACAGCAAGTTCACAACCAGGGGTACAACAGAACTCACCATTAAACCCAAAACTGGCTCACTTCAAGCAAAAGATGGTCTAGACAAAGACTACATCCTGGAATACAACTACGGCAAGCGCGAGTTGCTTTCGCTTTATGCTCCAAACGCCAAAGGCGGAAAGCAAGAGGCTATTGCAAATGATCCTGATGCTTTAGAAAATATTGACCCCTCCTTTTCGGAACAAGTAGGTCAAATGAATCATTATTGGGGAGGGCAAAGTGCTAGCGGCGGTGCTTTCTATTTTGGTGTCGTGATGCTCGTGTTTTTCTTACTTGGCCTCCTCTTTGTCAAAGACACTTTGCGCTGGCCTTTCTTGGCATTGAGTGTTCTGGTGCTCTATTTAGCATCCAACCAAATGAACTTCCTCAATGATTTCTTCATTCATCAATTCCCGATGTACAATAAGTTTCGCGACTCCAAAATGATCCTGGTCTTGCTGCAAATTATGATACCAGCAATGGGGCTCCTATTCATAGATAAACTTATCAAAAATGAAGGGCTTTGGGGCCAAAAGAAATATTGGTATGGAGCTATGGGCGTAATAGCGCTTATTGGGGTTGTTTTACTTGTAAGTCCTAAACTCTCTGGAGACTTTATAATCAAAAAAGATTTTGAATTCTATGCCCAATATTCCCAAAAATACAAAGACTCTGCAGCAACCGAACTGCAAAAAGTCAATCTACTCAAAGCAGCCGCTACGAATCAATTAATAGTTGATTCGCTAATGAATCGCGTTGAGTTTTATCAGAAAAATGCAGAGAATATTGATCAAATGGCAGCTGATCTGCGTGTTCCGCTCACCGACGCTCGTATCAATATCTACAAATCCGATATGCAGCGTTCCTTATTTTTGGTCATTTTAGCTTTAGGAGTAGTAGTGCTCTTGTTGCGCACCCAACTCAACCGCATGCTTATTGTGGCTATTGCAGGAGTTTTGGTATTGGCCGACCAAATGAGCGTGGCCAAGCGCTACCTCAACAACGATGACAGCACAGGTGTTTTACAAGCGTATCAAACCCTAGACGAAGCTAGTATTCCTTATCCGGTTTCGCCAGCCGATGTCAGTATTATTCAGCAAGAAAAGCCCAACGCGGCACTTGCACAAAAATTAGAGGCGGCCTATACAGACTTCATTTATTACAAAGACTTATCTGATCAAAGCTTACTGAGTACTTATGCGGCCTTTGGAGCGCTGAATTTGTCCAGCAACTACCGCGTACTCAACATCAATGGAACCATGGCCGAAACCAACACAAGCTTTTTCCATAAAAGCTTAGGTGGTTATCACGGCGCCAAACTCAAACGCTACCAAGAATATGTAGATTTTCATTTTCCTCCAGCAGTACAGGCGCTTAGTACAGCTGTGAACAAAGCTAAAAACGAAAAATTCCGTACTATGGCTTTGCCTGTTGGCCTGACCCAAGATCAAGCTCAACAAATTTTTGATACTATAAGTGTGGAAAGCATTGCACTCGAAGGCGAAGCTGAATACCTCAATATGCTCAATGCCAAATATATCATACTAAAGCCTAATCAGCCAGTAGTGTGCAATACCAACGCCAATGGCCCAGCTTGGTTTGTTTCGGATGTCAAGGTTGTAGCTAATGCCAACAAAGAAATGTTAGCCTCCGGTTCTAAAGCGCTTTTGGATAGCAAGAAACAAGCAGTTGTGCATCAAGAATTCAAGACGCAGTTAAATGGCCTCGGACAAGATTCTATGTCTTCAATTAAGTTGTTGAATTACGACCCATCCGAATTGCGTTATGCTTCCAATTCCAAAGCCAAACAATTAGCTGTGTTCAGCGAGATCTACTACCCAGCGGGCTGGAATTGCTACATAGACGGCAAAAAATCAGGTCAAATGCTGCGCGTCAATTATTTATTGCGTGGTGTGGTGGTGCCATCTGGTAAGCACGAAATTACTTGGAAGTTTGAGCCCTTAACTGTTCAAACCGGCAACACACTTGCGGGCTTAGGTTCAGGCTTGCTCTTGTTGGGCTTCTTGGTATCGCTTTGGTTTACTTATAAGCACGCAACTCGTCCAGCGCCAGCACCCCAAAAGTAGTGTTGTGCCAAGCGCGCTTGAGCCGCTTATGGTCAAATAGCAAATAACTCGGAAACACCCCTTCTGCGGCCAGCATCCAAAGCGTCGCATCTTTGGTGTAGCGAATTGCGATGCGTTTATCGAGTTGCTTTCGGAGTGTTTGTTTTGCACTAGGGTCTTCGGACACCATGTAATATGCAATTCTGAGGTTTTTGTTTTGTTTGGCTAGCCGATTCATGACCTCTGTGGTTTGCATGCAATAAGGGCAACCTGGTAAAACCACCACAGCAAGAGTTGTTCCTTGTGGCCGCTCATTCAGCAAAGTTTTTGGCAGATAACCTTGGTTATAAAGATCGGGTTGATAAATCGGATAAAAGAAAAAATACGTTACAAATGGCAAGCAGAATACCAGCGCCAGTAATGGAAACAAAATCCATTTGTTCATGCGGATTTTTTTTAACCACCTGAAAAAAAGCCAGCCTATAAAGATGGCTAGTAAATAGGGGAAGTACTTGGCTAGCGTCCAGGTAAAACCGAGGTCTAACAGGAAGGTTTCAAAAGAATTGTACATGTTGCTTTATTTTTGGACCAATTCAAGCAATAAGTCGTGTATTTTCAGGCTCAGTTCTTTTCTTGAATAGGGCGTAAGGGTATCCTTCCTATTTGGTTTGTTTGCGCACATTTCCAGGATGGCAGGCCACTCAATTGGTTCTTCAAAACCGACAAGATGGGTGCCTGCTTGGCTGCGTAATATACGAGCTGAATCGCCCTCGGATGGGCCTATTGCTAAAATGGGTTGTTCGCTGGCGAGGTATTCAAATACTTTTCCTGGTACAATTCCCATTTGGTTGTTCACATTGTTAATGGGTAACAACAATAGGCTACAAGCCGAAAGTTCTTCGATGACGCGTGCGTGCGGTACAAAGTTCTCCATATGCGTAAAAGGCAAGAGCCCAGCTGCTTCGAGGTCTGAGCGTACACTAGCGTCAAGTGCACCAATGAGCCTAATTTGGAGTTTGGCTGCAAAATCGGGGTTGTTTAAGGTGTAGCTTCCTAAGCTTTTCCAAAGGGCGCTTGGGTTGCGGTCCTTGTTGATAGATCCCGTATGTAAAATAGTGAACTTTGGGTCGGGTTGCTGCTCAAAATTACTGAAATCTTCGGGTGCAAAGCCGTTGGTTACCAAAGCTACTTCGCGTCCGCAAATGGCTTGCATTTGTTCTTGCCAATTGCTACTGACAATTGTGAGTTGGTCTGCTTCAAGGAGCACTGTTTTTTCGAGGGTGTGATGCCTGGCCAGGCCGCGCTTGTTCAGCGGGAGCTGTTCAAACCAATCTATTTGCGTCCAGGGGTCCCGGAAATCGGCAAGCCAGGGCAGGTTGGTGGCGCGTTTGACATTGCGCGCAATCAGGTGCATGGTGTGTGGCGGCCCGGTTGAAATGATGGCTGCTACTTCATTAGCTTGAAGGTAGTCAGTGAGGAAGCGGCTTGCTGGCTTGATCCAGGCCATTTTGGCATCTGGAATAAAGAGGTTGGCGCGGATATACAAGGCAATGCGTTGTAGTAAACCTGGCTTCTTGTTGCTTTCTTGCATGAAGCCTGTTTGGAGTTGTTTGCCTTTGTTGCCACTCAGCCGCATATAGAGTTGAGTAGGCTCCCAGATCGGGATTTTGAGCACTTCTACACCTTCTGGAATTTGGGCGAGCAGTTTGGGATCTTGTACAGGTGCCTCCGGGTTGCTGGGGGTAAAAATAATGGGGTCCCAACCTAATTCTTTGAGATAGCGGGTAAAGTGCAGCCAACGTTGAACGCCGGTGCCGCCGCTAGGTGGCCAGTAGTAGGTAAGAATCAGTATTTTTTTATTCGCCACGCAATTTGGTTTGTAGAGCTTGAAGGGCGGCGCTCAGGCCAGCAGGGTTTTTACCCCCTGCGGTAGCAAAGGCAGCTTGCCCGCCACCACCACCCTGAATAAGTGGCGAAACCTCGCGGATCCATTGTGCGGCATTCCAGTCGTTTTGAGCGGCAAGTGCTTCGTCGATAATGACGGTGAGCCCGCATTTGTCGGCATCTTTGTGTGCGAGTACACCCACAAAAGGTGCAAATTCTTGGCGCAATTGAAAGAGGATGTCCTTGGCACTTGCGGCGTCGGTTTGGATTTCTTTGAACAAGAAGTGCAGGCCGTTTTGCGTTTGAACGTCATTTTTGAGTTCGTTCTTGAGGGCTTGCGCTTGCAGTTTGGCAAACTTTTCGATTTCCTTACTCAGTGCGGTGTTTTTTGACTGCAACTCTTCAATGGCCTTCACGATGTCGGCTGGTTTTTTGAGCAAGGCTTCTATTTGCTCGAGTTGGGTAGCTTTGTCTTTGTAATAGCGCATGGCACCCTCGCCAGTAATGGCTTCAATGCGGCGAATACCAGCTGCAACAGCGCTTTCAGCTACCAATTTGAACACGCCAATTTGGTTGGTGTTGGCCACGTGTATGCCGCCACAAAGTTCGATAGAAGGGCCAAATTCAATGACACGAACGGTGTCGCCGTATTTTTCACCAAATAAAGCCATGGCACCTTTTTGCTTGGCACTTTCGATGTCTAGGGTACGGTTTTCAATGAGTGCTTGCGCGTCTTGAATGGCGTTGTTGACCATGTTTTCAATGGCCTGCAGTTGTTCGTCAGTAACTTTTGAAAAATGTGAGAAGTCAAAACGCAGGCCTTTGTCGGAAACGAGTGAGCCTTTTTGCTCCACATGCGTGCCGAGTATAGTGCGGAGTGCATGATGGAGGAGGTGAGTGGCGCTGTGGTTTTTGGCCGTTTGTTGTTGTTTGCTTAGATTGATGCGGGCCTCAAAAGTAGCGTCGAGTTGGCTCGGCAATGCTGTACTGAGGTGCACAATGAGGTTGTTCTCCTTTTTAGTGTCAAAAATATGGATACTTTCACTGCCATTTTGCAAAACACCGCTGTCGCCAATTTGGCCGCCGCCTTCTGCGTAGAAAGGCGTTTGGTCCAATACAAGTTGGTAAAATGCTTTGCCTTTTTGACTTACTTTTCTGTATTTGATGAGCTTGACGCTTGCTGTTTTGTCATCGTAACCAATGAATTGGGTGGTGACATCAGGGTGCACTTGTTGCCAGTCGTCGGTTTCGATGCTGGTGGCTGCGCGCGAGCGGTCTTTTTGTATTTGGAGTTCTTGCTGAAAACCTGCTTCATCTACCTCGAGTTCGTTTTCACGGGCAATGAGGGAGGTGAGGTCTAGCGGAAAGCCATAGGTGTCGTAGAGTTCAAAAACTGCTTTGCCATCGAGTTGCTTGGCGCCTTGTGCCTTGACACTCACAATGAGGTCGTCTATGCGCTTGATACCGAGTTCTAAGGTTCTAAAAAAGCTAAGTTCTTCTTCTTTGATGACTTTAAAAATGAGCTCTTTTTGACTGATGAGTTCTGAGTAAGGGTGGCCCATGAGTTCGATGAGTACCATGGCGAGGTCGCAGAGAAATGGTTCTTTGAGGCCAAGCGTTTGGTAACCGTAGCGAACGGCCCTGCGCAAAATGCGGCGAATGACATACCCTGCGCCGTTGTTGGCCGGTAATTGGCCGTCGGCGATAGAGAAGGCAATGGTGCGCACGTGGTCGGCAATGACGCGCAGTGCAATATCGGTAGCTTCTGCTTGTTTGTAAGGAATGCCGCAGACTTTAACGGTGTGGGCAATGAGCGTCTGAAATAAGTCGGTGTCGTAGTTGGATTGTTTGCCTTGAAGCGCCATGGCCAAGCGCTCGAGACCCATACCGGTGTCGACGTGCTTGGAAGGTAGCGGCTCAAGGCTGCCATCGGCCTTGCGGTTGAACTCCATGAAAACGTTGTTCCAGATTTCAATGACTTGTGGGTGGTCTGCATTAACCCAGTTGCGGCCGTCGCCTTGTGCGCGCTCTTCAGGACTGCGCAAATCGACGTGGATTTCGGTGCAAGGGCCACACGGGCCAGTGTCGCCCATTTCCCAGAAGTTGTCTTTTTTGGAAGCGAGAATGATGCGGTCTTCGGCAATGAATTTTTTCCAGATGTTGAAGCTCTCGGTATC
>JAIXXP010000067.1 GCA_027490665.1 Cryomorphaceae bacterium
GTTGCTTTTCGCGATGAGCGGGAGTGGCAGCAGTTTCACGATACCAAGAATTTAGCGGTGGCGCTGTCTATTGAGGCAGCGGAGCTCAATGAGTTGTTTTTGTGGAAAGATGCGGCTGCTGCGGAGTTGGTCGATAAAGAAAAGATCAAGGACGAACTGGCCGATGTATTGGCTTATGCGCTGCTGTTGGCAGAGAAGCAGGGCTTGGATGTGAGGCAGATTGTTTTGGACAAGATTGCGAAGAACGCCGAGAAATATCCGGTGGAGAAGGCGAGAGGCAGTGCGACGAAGTATACGGAGTTATGATTGTTTATCAAGAGAACAAAGAGACTTTCATGCGCCAGGTTCGGGAGAGCCAGATTGAGTATATCATTCACGACAACTTCAAGCGAAATTTAGGCCGAGACACCAGTCAGAATGAGGTCAACTCCTGGAAGAACTCGATGCAGTACATGCGCAATGTGCTGGACGACTCAGCTATTCCGGGCGACGCCAAAATCAGTATTGAGTGCCAGGTGCCCAATACGAGTAAGCGCATCGATTTTATCATTACCGGCCAGACCGAAACCCATCAAGACTGCGCAGTTATTGTGGAGCTCAAGCAATGGGAGACGGCCATCGCTACCGACTTAGATGGCGTGGTCAAAACTTACGTTGGTGGTGCGGTAAGGGAGGTGAGCCATCCGAGTTATCAGGCTTGGAGTTATGCGGCGCTGTTGCAGGGTTTTAATGCTGCGGTTGAGGATCAGCAAATCAAATTACAGGCCTGCGCATTTTTGCACAATTGTGCTGATCCAAGCGCCATGACGGGCCCTTTTTACCAAGAATACCTTCAGAAAGCGCCATTATTTGCCAAAAGTGATGTGTTGCGTTTGTCTGAATTCATCAAGCAGCATGTCAAGTATGGCGACGCTAGAAACGTCATGTATCAGATCGAGCACGGCGAAATACGCCCTTCAAAAGGCCTGGCCGATGCCATTGCCAAAATGATAGAAGGCAACGACGAGTTTGTGATGATCGACGAGCAAAAGGTAGTTTACGAGCAAATCTGGAATTTGGTAGAACACTCTAGCCCGAGCTCCAAAAATGTAGTGATTGTCAGGGGAGGGCCCGGCACCGGTAAATCGGTAGTGGCCATTCAGCTCACCGCACGGCTCACCGCCAAGCAAAAAATGGTGCAGTATGTCAGTAAGAACAGCGCACCCCGCGACGTTTATGCCAGCAAACTCAGTGGCATCCGGACCAAATCTTGGGTCAATAATTTATTCAAAGGTTCGGGAACTTATATTAGTGCAGAACGCAATCAGTACGACGCCTTACTTGTAGATGAAGCACACCGCCTGAACGAAAAAAGTGGCATGTTTTCGAACTTAGGCGAGAACCAAATCAAAGAAATCATCAATGCGGCCCGCTGCTCAGTTTTCTTTCTAGATGAAGACCAACGCGTCACCATGAAAGACATCGGCTCCGATGCCGAAATAGCTGCTTGGGCAGCCCACGCAGGCGCAACTTTACACCGCCTAGAACTCACCAGCCAATTCAGATGCAACGGCAGCGACGGCTACATGGCCTACCTAGACCAACTGCTGGGCATCCGCCAAACGGCCAATACCAACTTAAACGACCTCAACTACGACTTCCAAATCTGCGATTCACCAAATGCACTTTACGAAAAAGTCAAAGAAAAAAACCTAGTCAGAAATAGAGCCCGAATGGTAGCCGGCTACTGCTGGCCCTGGAACTCCAAAACGGATCGAAAAGCAAACGATATTGTCTTCCCAGAACACAACTTCGCCAAGCAGTGGAACCTCACCCAAGACGGCATGCTTTGGATCATCAGCCCCGCTTCCGTTGAGCAAATCGGCTGCATCCACACCTGCCAAGGACTCGAGGTAGACTACATCGGCGTCATTATGGGGCCCGACCTCGTCATCCGCAACGGCCAATGGATCTGCCAACCCCAAGCCCGCGCCTCCAGCGACAAAAGCATCCACGGCCTCAAAGGCTTACTCAAATCAAACCCAGAAAGAGGTCATCAAATGGCCGAACTCATCATCAAAAATACGTACCGAACGCTTATGACCCGAGGCATGAAGGGTTGCTATGTGTGGAGCAGTGATGAAGAGACTTTGGAGTGGATGAAGGGGCAAGTGCAAACAATAGTTTGATTTATTGACAATGGACGCCATTCTCGTATTTCAGAAAATCATAGAGCAGGAGAGCAAGACTTCTACATATAAGTTTGCGTTGTTGCGCGCTATAATTGATATCATTTCAGCGCAATCACCGCACATCGAGCACCGCCAAAACCAGGTTGCTATACCTGTATTTTTAATCACAGACAAATGGTTGTTTTATTATTGGGATTTGCTTGCCAACAACTACGCGCAAATACATCAAAATAGAAGCTTGGTATTTGAAAATCGCTTGCGCGAGATTCAAAATGACCATCAATTACAGAACTACTGGGACTTCAATAAAGAATTTCATCAACACCAATACAAGATTGAATTAAAGTCGGTATTTATTGATTTGGCGAAAAGTTTGAACGACACCATCATCAAAAATCCAGTCAAGCACATCGGTACCTCTATGGGGCAGGGCTACAATGCCTTATTTCAGACTGAGTCTGGAAAGGCAGTACGAAGTTTGTCCATCAATGGCTACCTCGACTTGCTTGCCAATTCTCCAAAACTGCTCATGGACAGTTCTTATTTTGAGGCCCTTAAGATTTATGGAGGCTTGCTTTCCGGATCCAATTCCATCATCATGAACTGGGTAGATTTCATGGAAAAGCAGCGCTACCAAACCGCCAAAACTTCATCAGGTGAACTTCAAGAGCAAGCCATAGCATATGGCAAACCAAGTCCGTTAAACATCTTGCTCCAAAGCGAAACAATTGCACGCGACACCGATCAAATTAGAAAATTCTGGTGCGCTCAAATTGAATCGGGCCAACCCGTCTACTGCACTTGGTCGGGCCAGCAAATCAAAAAAACAGATGATCTAGCCATAGACCACGCCATCCCGTTTTCAGTCCTTTTCAACAACGATTACTGGAACCTGCTCCCAGCCAAAAATGCAGTAAATGCCAATAAAACCGATAAAATCGTCTCAAAAACGCAACTTTTAGCCTCAAAACCACGCATTTTGACTGCTTGGCAACAATATCTTCAAACACCAACACTTGCAGATACTTTCGCTGCACAATGCCAAATCTCCCTCACTAAAGCACCAAATTTCACAACCGAAGAGCTCCTCGAAAAATTCCAAGAAATCAATGATGGCTTCATTGCATTTCGGGGGATGGAAAGTTGGGCTTACTGATTCCTCCTCAACAATTCCTGAATAAATCCCTTATTAAACCAAAAACAATGTTTAGTTATATCAAGCGGAGCAGTGGTGTCTAAATCCATTGCATCTCTGCCGTGGGGGCGCATGTGGATGATTTCTGTTTTCGCGGGTAGATTGCTTTCGCGGTAGAATCCATTTTTGTTATTTGCTGGGATTTTTGTGATGCTGAGATTTTTTGCGCGGTCTCTGAATCCTTCCCATTCGGTTTGTATTTTGAGGATTGTTTCTTTTTCGGGATAGTAAATGAAGGCTTTTCCAATTATTGGATTGGGATCTTGTTTGTCAATTTTGTAAATCGGTATCATCAAGAAGCCTTGGAGGTAGGAGTAAAATTCGGATTGGTCAAAACGTTCTTCTTCAATGAGGTCTCCAATTCCTTGGTGAGGAAACGACATTGCTTCAAATGGCATGAGGTCCTTGGCACGGCATTGAATAGTTTTGACAATAAGGCCCAGTTGTTCTATTTCTTTGATTGGTTTATTTCCTTCAAAACCAAGCGCTTTTCGGATGATAGTAGCGGTGCTGTTTTTGGCTTTTGAAGGCGTAAATTTGTAATGATTCAGTAAGTCATTGTAGTATTTACCTTGCCAAAAGTGAAGTCGGCCAAGAATAAAATTTTCAATTCCAGTGGTGGTTTTGTATTTCTCAATGGATCTTATGGTGTCGTATGAAGTATTTTTTAATTCATTCCAAATTACATTCGTGTATGAGGGCTTCAGACTAAAAGATCGTTGCGGAGCGTGTTTTTGAAAGATTGTATTGGGCTGCGTGGGGTTTTTGTGTTCTTCTAGACCTCCTGCGCCGCTGCGAGACGCTGCAAGAATTTTGTTTTGTGATTCACTTAGCTCGTGTGCTCTTCCATCTGACACGATTTGTTTGGTTCGATGCCAATCGGTTTGAATGATGGGTTCTTCAAGTTGATTTTTGAGTTCAAAGAAGTAATAATCTTTGATTTGAGACTCCAATTGGTTCTCTTTGTTATAATAGTAAAATACAAAAAGAATGTGGTCTAGCTTGTGCTTTGCATGTGAGGTTTCCCAACTTGATTCAACAATTTGGTTGTAATTGATCAAACATACTTTAGTTCTCTCTTTTACAGATAATCCTTTTTGTGATTGTTTTAATGGGACGACTTTGAGCTCAACACCAATATCATGAAAATCAGGCCTTGATTCTGAATTGTTCTTTACCCCAAAACCGTATTCTTCAATGATTTTACCAATCGCACCTTTGTCCTTGACGTCAAGTGTTGGTTTCAATTCAGATATAAATTTGTCTTTTAAAGACTCAGCACGGTTACGGAGCTCATCAATGGTTTTCATCACATTCTTTTTTTCAATTCCTCACCAACTTTCTCCACGACACCAACAACTAGTGCATTGCCCATGAAAAAGGCGCGTTTGGCTGGGCCAATTGCTACCTCCTTGTCATTTCCGGTTCCAATAGCGGTGTGGTTGTCTGGGAACATGTTGAGGCGTTCAAGTTCAATGGGATGTAAACGGCGGAATTTGCCGTCTATTTCGATAAGGTGTTTGAAACGAGAGGCTCCGGGGCCGCCTTCGCTGGTGATGATGGTGCGTGAAGGTTTGTTGAGGTCGTCTGTGAGGGAGAGTGGGCCTTCTTTGTAGTAGAATTTACCTTTAGATGAAATTCTTTCTTCGGCTTTGCGTCCCTTTAAGTAAATCCACTTATCGAGTTCGGTGTGGAGCTCAACTACGTCGCCTTGTCTTTTGAGTCTGGCGTCTACTTCAAAACCTGTTTGCATGATTTTGAGTAGGGGCTCTTTGAGCTTTTTATTGGCATCGATGAAGAATGAAGGTTCGTCATTCATTTCGCCGTTCAGCAAGATGTCTCCGAGTAGTTGGTACTTGAGGCTGTAGTCTTTGAGTGCGGTGCGTGGGCAAATGGCTTTGAAGTCCGACATCAGTACTTTGCCGTCTTTCATGACGCCACAATTCAGGAATTTACCTTCGTTGTATTGGTCTGAAATGAGCTTAAGGTCTTCTTCGAGTTGGAGCTCTTTGATTGGGCCGTGAAAAGAACTCGGAAAAGCCGTGGCAAATACGCCGTCGGTCTCGATCCATTGTAAGAGGTCTTTGACTTTAATACTCGATTTTTGATACGCAAGAATATACACGCGTCGGCGGCGTTGCGGCATGCCAAAGTCAGCGGCATTGATCGCTTTCCATTCTACGGTATAACCGAGGTCATTGAGTGTTGCGAGCATAATGGCGAAGTCTCGGCCACGGTTGTTTGTTGGTGATTTGAGAAGGCGATCAACGTTTTCTAAAAAAACGAACTTTGGGCGCTTCACTTTGAGAATTTTGTGGATATTCCACCACAAAACACCTTTTCTACCTTCAATTCCTTTGGTATTGACGCCCGCAACAGAATAATCTTGGCAGGGAAAGCCGCCAACCAGCATGTCGTGGTCAGGGATAAGGCCATCAACTTTTTTGTCGGTAAAATCTGGTGAGGCCACCGAATTGAGGTCGTGCGGGTAGTGCTTAGAATCAGGTGTGTCTGGCCAATTGTGATGGTACACCATATTAGCTTCTTGAAGCTCACCTGAGCGTGCAGAGCTTGGTTCCCATTGATTAGACCAAACTACTTTATAAGGTGATTTAAAGGGTTTGGTATAGTGACTAGAGGCGCTTTTTCCTTGCCATCCTTCAAGCCCTAAACGAAACCCACCAACTCCTGCAAATAGTTCAACTACCCTAATTTCTTTCATGATTTAAAGTTAGTAATTTAGATATTGTGATGACTTTATTTCCGTTGTTAGTTGCCTGAATTGTTTTTAGCAAACAATTCATTTGCAAAGTAATTTATTGAAATCTCCTTTTCTACCGCTTCCATATGCTGCATCATGTCGTTAGGGTTCGGTTGAAAATCATAAGTATTGGTTAGTGCGTTTGCCAAATCAGCATTGATGCGGGTATCGCTTTGTAATATTTTAATCCAGATTTTAAGTAGGCCGAAATTTACCAAGTCATTTTCTTGTTGACCCCAAAGAACATTAAATGAGGTTCTTAAACTTTTGTAAATTATTAAGAGATTTAAATCATTATAGTTTCCTAAATCAAGAGTATTAGTAGGTGTTTGCCACTGAAAATCAGCATTAAGAAGTTTGTTGGATTTACTTATTTGTAAAATTAATTTTAGAAATATTTTACATCTCGAAGCATATGAGGATTGTTTGGTTATATCAGGATTATCTTGATGATACATTTGATAAATCAGTGCTTGTGCTGCATCGTTAAATTTAAATTCTTTCATATTAAATCATTTATTAAAATTATTTCAGCATCTTCATTTTCGTTTTGAACTTTGATAAGTTCCTTTTGTAAGCGTTTGATAAGTCGAGCTGTTTTTTGTTGCGTATTGGAATGACTATAAATTTCATTCAACACAACAAATGCAACGTTTTTCATATAGTGTTCAATTAGCAGCGTATTCTCGAGGGCATCGAATTGGCAGGCGTTTATTAAATCAGTTAAATTTAGATATAATGCCTTTTGCTCATGCTCTTCTTCAATTTGGTGTCTCGAAAGCACATTGTCCAATAATTCATCAGTTTCAATTGATAGTGTTTTTTGCCCTATTCTGTTTTTTCTAAGGTTATCGATAATGAAATTTTTTAATGACCGTGCAAAATAAGCTGCGTCCTGAAGTTTGTGAAGGTTTTGCTGATCTTTCATCAAGGCATCAAATAATTTTAAATAGAATTCTTGTTCAATGTCAGAATAGACGTATTCATCTGAGGCAAAATATTTATGCAAAAAGTATTTTCTCTTGCTTGCATATCTTTTGAAGAGTTCAACGAGTACGAAATGAATTTCTTGTTCCATTTATTTCGTTTTAACTATTGAATACAACTCAGCGGTATTTCCAAAACTGATTTGAACTACATTTTTAAAATGGGAATAACATTTTTGAAAGTAGGTCTCTACCTCAGCCAAGATGTTTTGAAAACCTAGTAGTGGTTTTCTAACGTAAAGATTGATTTCAACGTTTTGATTTTGCTGTGCAACAAGCAGTGCTTCTATAAATTCCTGGCCTATTAATTCATCCAAACTGAGCACGATATTTATTTTTGCTAATGCCCAGATTTCTTTGTTTACTTCAAAGAATCGTTGAATTTGAAGAGCCAATCTTTCTTTATTGTACTCACTATCCTTTAAAAAATTCAAGTCTATATTCACTTTATTTTGATGACCTTGAATATCGCTCTCATGATCTAGATTGTCATCTGAAAACTGAATGAAAATGAGCTGATTGTCATTAAATTTATTCAAATCCAGTTCTTTGAAAAGGGCACTGGTACTATTTCCAATAATGAGAATTGGGTTTTTGTGAAGTCTTGGTATTTTAAAATAATCTAATAATAACTGCATATTGTATAAATTGAATGTGTACGACGTTTTTATGAAAAAAAGGGTTGCCTAAAAACCAATTTTATTCGTCCCTTGTTGTAGACTGAGTTCTTCGTCAAAAAAAGACTGTATGATTTCAAAAGGGGCGGGTTCTCCATTGAGAATATAATGAAACTCACTTTTTTTGAACACATTACTAATTTGTCCACCGGTTGCATTGTATGTACGAGCTAATGCTACTGCTTGCTCATCAGTTAAGTGTTGTATTTTGTCCTTGACAATTTTACTGCGCACTAATAATGAGGGTTCATTTAATTCCAGTTTGAAAAGAAAACGCCTATTAAAAGCAGCATCTAAATTTGTGATTAAATTGGTCGTAGCAATGATGATTCCGGAGGCATCTTCTAAACATTGCAACAACACTGTAATTAAAAGATGTTCGGTACTAGCTACATTTGAAGAAGAATTTATTTCGGCTCTATTTCTGAGTATCCCGTCAGCTTCATTAAGAAGTAAAATTGGTTCGAGTCCGTTCGACGAACGTACTAATTTATCGTAGTCACTAAAAATGCGTTTGATTTTTTTTTCGGTTTCGCCATAGTACGCTGATTTCACTTTGGATAAATCTACACTCATAATAGCTCTATTTGACTGATATGCAAGTTGTTTGCTCAATTCTGTTTTTCCACTGCCCGGCGGACCATACAAGATAACAGAGATAAGTTGAGGTAAATTCTTCTCTTTGAGTCGCTGCATTAATTGCTCGTATTTGGCCTCTTCTAAGAATTGATGTAGTTCAGCAATTTTATTTTCTACCTCGGGATTATAAAATAAAGTTTGGGCGCTGATATTTTCTGGAAGGATTAAGTCTTTAGTAATGTATTGATCATTTACAATCACAATAAGATTTTCTTCAGCGAGCGCTGCAATTGTTTTTGATGTTAATTGTAGTTCTATGTCTTCGAGAAATGCAGTTTTATGGATTTTAATTAAATCATTTGTGATCAGATAAGATTCGCCGTTAACTATTTTTTGTACAAATAAGATATGTGCAACCTGTTTTTTAAATAAGATTTGAGAAAACTCTTTAAATTCGACAGATGAGGCTCCGTTAAGGGATTCATAAACAACGTGGCAAAAAACAAGTAAACTTTCGTCTTTGAGTTTAGCTTCTTCGTTTATCCATCTTATAAATTTAAATTTTGTGGAATTAGGGTTTTCAATAATTTGTTGAATGTTGGCATAAATATCCTCCCTTTGACCTCGACAGGCATGTAAGTTTTTTGCGGTAATCAATATTTCATTCAATACATCCAATGACGATTCCCAAATGGTTTGCTTGAGTTCTGGCATTGGTCTTTCTGAAATAATTGCATCCATTAATGTTGCCTCAATGGTGTAATATTTTTGTCTTAAAATTTCATTGGCTCTACGCTTACTTATTGATATAGATATTAATCCTTTATTCAATAGAGCTTCTATCGCTGGTAAAATTTGTGCTGTGGCAGCAAGTGGTGAAATTGAAAAATCTAAGGCCAACTCGTATAAATTGACATTCGCCTCACTTTCTAAATTATTAACGAGTATCGTCGCAAAACACATACTCTCTATCATATTTAACTTTCTGCCTTTGCCCAAATATTTATTGAGTAGAGCCATATCCTCTTTTATCAGAATAGGATGAAGTTTCGACTTTTGGGCTTGTAGATAGATGTTTTCAATGGCTGTCAATAAACTCACAATTCGTTTTCATTAAGTGTTACATGTACTACACGTATTTGTAATGGAGAATAAACACAATTTGAAAAAATTATATAAAATTGAATAGTGTGATTTGAAAAGCATATTTGCAATGCACAAAAGTGATTTCAACGAGAATGCCTTTTTGTCCATTTAATAGACCCTGTGCTTCTTTACTTATAGAAGTATGAAGCAATTCTATTTTTTGATATTTTTTTCAATCATGATAAATAATGGTTTAACTAATACCTACACAAAAGAATATCGAAATATAAACAGTAAAATTCTTGTTATAAAGAAAGCACCCTCACCACCGGCACATCACCACCCGCCCAGTCCATTTCTCCCAACTCCTCCATCGATAGCCACCTAATGTGTATTTTTTTTAATATGTTACTTGGGCAAACTTCACACCTAATCTCCCTTCCCGATTCGGCCATTCAACAATAAATCGGTATGGTTTTCCGTCAATTTGAAGTGTTGGCCTATTTCCATAAGCCCCAGCACCGAGTCTCGACCGAACCACACCAAATGAATAGTGTTCGCCGTCAATTTGGCAATTGAAGTGGTGTTTGTTGTGGTGTAGGCTGAATTCGTGCTTGTGCGAGAGATAGAACTGGTGCCCCTTGAATTGGAATTCGCAAGAGGCACTTTGTTCGTTGGGGTTTCTTTCGATAAAGACTTCGTTTTGGAAAATGATGGGTGTCATGGTTCTTGTACATAATTTATCAAATTCACTTCGGTCCTTCATATTGAATAACGGTATATTCTTCATCAAACTCTATCGGACCCTCAGGTAGGTACCTGAACCAAATGACATAGCCGGTCTTTGTTCTTGCCACGTAGACCATGTAGAATCGGTCGGTTTCGCCTGACCGGTGGAAGTAATTGTACAATGGCGCGTCAATATCCTTGCGGTTGACATTCAGCGTGTGCATCTTGGCTCCGTTGTACTCAAGGGTGTTGAGAGCGATGCTTAGCGCTGTGTTCATGTCATGAGCGGTTGTATAGAAGTTACCGTCACTTAAGACTTCGTAATCTGCTCTGTCGGGTTTCCATTGCGCATTGGCAGCACTTGTTGCCAAAACGAAAATCAAAAGGAACTTTTTCATGGTCATAGTTTTAAAGGTGAGTAGTTTAAGAGAAGCTTCTAACTCTTAATACCCAAACCTTTAAAAGGTAACCCTGAAATTTGAAATTATTCTGAAAAATAATACAAAACAACTCCTAATACTATGACAATCAATGTAATAAGAATCATATAATTTTTAATTTTTTGAATTTTAGTTTGGCGTTTTTAGCTTTCTCGAATAATAGAGTGATGCGCATCGTTTCGAATTAGATGGAGTTCGGTCATGCTGCGTTAATTACCAAACGCTTTAAGTTGTCCACCACCGGCACATCAGCACCCGCCCAATCCATTTCTCCCATCTCATTCATCGATAGCCACCTAAACGCCAAATGCTCTGTCAGCTTCGGTACGCTTTGTTCTGTTTCGCATAAGTACGTGTGCATCGTGAGGTGGAAGTCGGGGTAGGGGTGTTCTACAGTTAGCAGCTTGGATTGCACCTTGATTTGCATGTCGAGTTCTTCGCGAATCTCGCGGATGATTGTCTGCTCTTCCGATTCACCGGCTTCCATTTTGCCACCTGGGAATTCCCATTTCTCGGAGATGTAAGCGTATTTGGCAGGGCCGCGCTGGACGGCCAGTATTTTGTTTTGGTGTAGGATGACGGCAGCTACGACCTCGATGCGTTTCATGGAGTAAAGATAAGTGAAATATTGCGCTGCTAAAGCTCCGTAAGGGAGTAATTTGCTACCATAAATTCAATGTAGGCATTTAGTTTCGTGGCGAGATAGTAGGGCAGATTCATTAAAAAGTAGGGTTTGTTTTTGGGTGTTTGGTGTTGTTCTATGCTGAATTTCCCGGCATAAAGACGTACGGCGTAGGGATGGGGGGCTTCGTCAATAAATTGATGCAATGATTTGAGTTTGCCTTCTTTTCCGGATTTGATTTCAATTGGAATGACCATGTTTTGAAATTGCACCAAGAGGTCTACTTCTGCAGATGATTGATTTTTCTCCCGCACCCAAAAGATTGGTTTTGTGTGTTTGGAAGTATTGAGGGACAGCAGTTCTTGCGCAATGAGATGCGGAATAATGGCTCCCTTGTAGGCTGAATTGAGGTCTTGCATGGAAAGCATTTCGGCTTGAATATTCAATTCGTAATTGATGAGCCCTGTATCTAGGAACTGTAGCCTTGGCGCTTTATTGAGGTCGGGAAGTAGGGGTAGTGTAGTTTGCGTAGTTGGGTAAATGAGTTGAATCACTTTGGCATCATCTAGATTGCGAAATGCTTCTCCTACCTCTCTTGAGCGGTAGTTTGAGTTGCCAAAATTTTGAAATTTAATCCTGGAGTCTATGCCTAGGTGGGCTGTAGACATGATGTGTCTGATCACACGCGCTTCTGAATTATTGGCAGCGTACTTTACGACATCTTCTTTGTAGGTCTCCCATATACTCTCGTAAACTTTGGAGAGATCAGCGACATCTTGCCCTTTTGCATACTTGCTTACAATTTCGGGCATGCCGCCAATAATGGCATAGCGATGAAATAAATCAAGGAGGGTGCTGTGTGCGGCGTCGTTAACCGGGATTAAATTCAATTGTGCTAGCGGAACATCTTGGTGCAATGCATTCAGGAATTCTGCAAAATTGATGGGGTAGAGATAGAGCATGTTTACCCTGCCAACCGGAAAACTCTTTACTTTTTTAAGTGCATGTTCAAGTAAAGATCCGGCGGCAATAACGTGCAACTCAGGTTCTAATTCATAAAAATAGCGAAGCATTGCAATAGCTTCTGGTGATTCTTGAATTTCATCGATAAAGATGAGTGTTTGGGCTTTTTCAGAACTAGCAATATTTCGAGAAATCAGAAGGGCTTCAATCATGGTTTTGATTTGCTCATAATCTGTAAAGAAACGGAGGTCTTCTTTGAGTTCAAGATTGAGTAATACGGCATGCTTATAAGTTTGCGCTAGTTTTCTAATGAGTGTTGTTTTACCAACCTGCCTTGCGCCTCTTACAATAAGTGGTTTTCGGTCTGTACTTTTTTTCCAGCTCAATAACTCACTAAAAATATGTCTATCAATATTCATAACGAACTTATTTGAGGTCAAATGTAACAAAATAAGGGTAAAAATCCTCTAATTTTGTAACAAAATAAGGGTAATATTTATAAATATTGTCACAAAATAAGGGTAAAACATCTTGAAATTTGTCACAAAATCAGGGTAAATGTATCTGTTGGCTCATCTCAATTTGCAAAAATTCCGTTCTCAAAATTAGAACATGTTCTAATTATTCCTCTCTCTCAAACAACGTCTAAACATTTGATTATCTGAATTGTTATCTTTAGACTAAACTCTAAAACTAGTCTTTATGAAACTCAACAAATCTTTACTTGCCTTGCTTTTTGGCGCTATGCAATCCGCCACTTTTGCGCAATCGAATTATATCTACGGCGTGATGCGTACACCTGGCCAAGGCACCAACGTTGCTGCCGGTACCATTCGTTTAGGGAAACTAGATGTGAGCAACGGAGCACTTACCGCTGTGAGCCCAAATAGTTTGGCGTCTGTGATCAGTGCTACTGGTGCGGCGCTTGATCCGATTACCCAGACCTATTTTTTTCAGACGCAAACCGAATTTGTGGCGGTCAATATGCTAGACGGCCTACCTTCTGCCCAAAATGCCATGAGCAACCCCATTGCACCGAGCTATTTTGACAATTACCGTTTCAATACCAGTGACTCTACTATTTATGGTTTGGCCCGACGCTCAACCTCCACGGGTCTAGGTCAGGCCAATGGCGAGTTGTATTTAGCCACAATTGATCCGGCAACAGGTGTGATTACCCAAATATCGCCGCAATCTGTTGGGCAAATGTATGCTGTGCAGGGTTCTGCGATCAACCCCCACGAAATGGTTTATTATTATTCTAACCAAGGTAAAATCATTGGTTTGGATTTGTACAATGGGCAAGTTTATTCTGAGCAAACCATTACCTTTCCCGAAGGAGGATTGTATTTTGACAACTACACTTATAACTGTGCCGACACCACTATCTACGGGCTTGTTCGCACTTCTTCTACCATTCCGAATGTTCCGTATCTAGGGAAAATCGATCCACAAACTGGTGTAGTTACACGCGTTTCTCAGCAGCCGTTGCCGTATAACTCTTATACCATTAATGGGAGCTCTACAATTGATCCGATCAACGGTGTATATTACTTCTCGGCTTTGTTGCCACAAGGCGGTTATGCGGTTGTGGGAGTTTCTGTAACAACAGGTTTGGTGGTTTTTGAGCAATTGATCACGCCTCAAGGAGCTGCAAGCAGCGCGCTATATTTTGACTTGTTGCGCCATCCTTCTGACTGTTTTGAAGCAGCCCCGGAGCGCCTTAATCCAAATGGCAACGGTGCAGGTTTGACTGGCATTAGCAAGTCTGCACTCAAAGTTGCGCCGAATCCGTTTGAACAACAGTTTACTGTTTCCTCTGATCAAATGATACAAACACTTACCCTTCGCGATGCACAAGGTAAAGTTGTATTACAACAAGCAGCCAACAGCAACAAGTTTGAAGTAGCAACAGCCTCATTGCAAAGCGGCGTGTACTTTTTGGAAGTGCAAACAGCGAGTGGTGTGGAGCTTGTGAAGGTGGTGAAGTAGGGGATTATGATTGTTATTCTACGCTAAGGTATTCCTCAATTGCTCTCTTAGTCATGAATTGGGCTACAAAATCCTGATTTTCTGATAAAGTTTCAAGTAAATCTGAAATAAGACTTTCGAACTTGCTGTTTTGTATTGTACTAAGACAATAAAGATTGATCGGGTCGAATTTGAAATGTTTGAAGTGCTCATTGGAGAAAAAGGTTGTAACCTGTTTTTCGTAGAGATTAAATCGTTTTGCAAACAAGCGATTTTGTTGGTTGTCCTTATCATACCATTGGCCAAAAAAGGCATAAATGATGTCGTCTTTTAGGTGTTTATCGATTTCATCGAGTACTATAAGGCAACAAGTGTTCAGTAATTTTCTTTTTTCTGAATGTGTTAAACCCATTGCCGTAATTTGATAGCGATCAGGGTTCGATTCATGAATTTTTGGGTGGAATTTCAAAAATATAAATCCCTTGTAATCATATAGTTCTACTATATAAACTAGCTTTTTCCGAATAGAAATTTTATATTGCTTGATGCCGGTTGCTTCAAAATAATCAACAGAGTAAGGTATGCCTGATAGATTGGCATTTTTTAAAAGGGTATAACGGAAAGATTTGTACTGAGATTCAGAAGACATGAGCAAAACTTAATAGGTGAAGATGTAGAAGTTATCTTACAGCCTTATAAGCGTTTAAGCGGATACTATTGTGTTCTTCTTTCGATAAAGGCTTTATCTCTGTAGACATTATCAATTGACGAAGCTTGCTGTCTTTTGACTTGACAACAACTGGCTTTGTTTTAATAGTGTTATTAAATGATGAGATGCCCATTTTCTCGGGTTTATTTGAATGCAAAGATAAATTAAATTAAGTTCTAATTGAAATTCATTACATTGAAAGCGACCTCCATTCCGTAATTTCACCTACTCAATCTTCCCCAACTCATCAAACTTTTGCTTCATGGTGTTGTTGCCATGCGTGAGTTTTTTGATCGTGATTTCCTCTGCCTTGTCATTAGCTAGGCGCAGTTGGTTTTCGGACCCGATGAGGTTTTCTTTGACCTTCATGAGTGCGGCAATAGATTTATCGATTTCTTTGATGGCCGTATTGTATTTTTCTGAGGCCAAATTGAAGTTGCGGGCAAAGCCGTCCTTGAATTTATTGAGGCGCTCTTCGAAGTTGGTGACGTCGATGTTTTGGGCCTTCACCAAAGCGAGTTCGGTGCGGTAATGCAAGGAGTTGAGCGCTGCGTTGCGCAGAAGTGTAATGATCGGGATAAACGCTTGGGGGCGCACCACATACATTTTGGGGTATTTGTATGAAACGTCCACGATGCCTGCGTTGTAAAACTCGTTTTCTGGCTCGAGCATAGACACCAAAATGGCGTATTCACAGCCCTTTTTGATGCGGTCTTCGTGGAGTTTTTTGAAAAATTCTTCGTTCTTTTTCTTGGCGCCGCCGTCTTCTTGCTCGTTTTTCATTTCAAACATGATCGAGATGAATTCGGTGCCGTCGTCGCCAGCCTCTCTGTAGATGTAGTCGCCTTTGGTGCCGCCAGAAGAGTCGTTGTCTTTTTCGAAATAGACGTTTTTGTTAAAAGCAGTGGGGCGGAGTTTATTGAATTCGATTTCGCAGTGCTGCTCCAAGCTTTCGCCAATCATTTTGGTCGAGAGCCTAGCTTTGAAGTCGCGCAAGCGCTCAATGGCTTCGTCTTTGAGGCGCAGCTCGTCGTTTTTGCGCTCGACCTCAGAGCGGAGCTTTTCTTCGAGCGCAGCCTTTTGGCTTTGCAGCTCCATGTCTTTGAGTTTTTTCTCGGTTTGGAGCTCAGCTTCTAGTTTGTTTTTGTCTTGCTCTAAAACAGACACAGCTTCCTTGACCGCCAAACTTTTTTGAAGTTCAAAAGTGCTGAGCTGAGATTTCAATTCAGCAAGTTCGGTTCCAACTTTTGCCTGCAATGCAGCGAGCTCAGCGTCTTTGGTGCGCAGTGCTGCCTGGAGCTTTTCGTTGGCTTGCGCATCGGCTAACTTGAGCGCTTCTTGCCGCTGCCGCTCGAGCTCTTTCTCGCGCTTTTCGAGCTCGATTTCAAATTCATGATTGCGCACCTGCTTTAAGATATCGGCATAACCGGCGTCGTCGAGGTTAAATGTTTTAGTGCAATGCGGGCATTTGATTTCGTTCATGTAGCGGGCTGTTTTTTGGAAGAATTAAAGCTAAGGAATTTTTTTGGTTCGCTTAGCTTAATGTTTGAATTGATAATCGAAGCCAATTTTTGCGTAATACTCACGTACCTTCTTGCGATAGCTAAATTTGGCCGTGTTCCATGGTTTGCCAGCTAATTGATAAATCGTGTCATTTGAATGGTTGGGGATACTTCCTGAAGAAGGCTTTTTTTCATCAAACTTCAAAAGTAATTGAGGTTGTTCGAGTGGACATGATTCGCCATCTAAGTTGAAGATTGTTTGATCTGAAGGAAGACTATATTTCTTTTTTTTCTTAGCCAGAAAGACGAATAGTTTGTTGAGTGGTATTTCTTCAGAAATGTAGTCAAGGTCATATATATCTTTTTTGGCAAGTCGATTTGAGGCGCTCACTAATTTAAATAATCCAATATCTATTATGGAAATCAATTTGATACCCTCAAGGATATCTATCGGTTGGGTAAGTTTCATGTTCTGAAGAACTTCAACTTTTATTGTAATTGATCCTTCTAGGATAAAAAATCGGGCAAAAATGAACTGATCATTTTCATCGCATGGGAATTGAAAACTAATTAACTTGCTTCCAAAATGACTTTTAACTTCACTAAGTATTTTTTCGTACCCTTTTCTTCCAATAATTCGTTCTGTAAAAAGATCGATATCATCAGATTTCCTATGATGAAAACGTAGTGCTAAATTCGTTCCGCCTCCAAGTGAAAAGAACTTAAGGCTTTCAAGTGCTTGAAGTTTTTTAATCAGAGAAATAACTTCTATCGATACTGCATCCATTAAACCTTATAACGCAAGAATGGTTCGATCGCGTATTTTTGAGAAACAAGTAGGCACACTTTATTACTTATTCTCTCCTTGGTTTGTTGTAAGGTCAGAATGATTTCTTCTTTTGAGTATAAATTTTCGAGAACTGAAATTTCCTGCTCAAAGGACTCTTCTGTTGTAGCAAAAAATGCTCTAGAAATGATCAAATCTTTGTCCGCTTCAATTGATAAAGCTGCCATATCGATATCCCAAAATAGATGCTTTGGAAAAAATGCTGATATATTGAGATTTTTATTCATTTACGTGCTGAGTACTAAATTACAAGCAAATATATAACCAATAAGCGTTATATATCTTCTTTTACTTAAGATTTTATTTCCCCTCCACAAGCGTTGCATTAAAGCTCGTCATTACCGTATTTGTATTCACAGCTGGGTCATAAACCAACTGATGTAAGTCTTTTCCCTCCACGAATTCGAAATGATGCGTCAGGATGTTCTGGCAATACAAGAAGTAGAGGTCGTAGCCTTCGCGGCCTCGAACGGCGTGCACGATATACACAAAGCGGTCGTCGGAAGGGTTGACGTAATAACTGGCGAAGAAGAGGTTTTTGTCTTTATTGAAGAGGAGTTCTTGCGTTGGGAAACGGTGGGCTTTGAATACAGATGTAACGGTTTTCTTGACCTCTGCTTCTTTATCGACGTGAATAAAGTAGTTGCCAGCACCGATTTGTAGGAAGTCGTCTTCCATGAGTTGGAATTGATACTGGGCTTGGATAGGCGCTACTGTAGTCAGCAGCAAGCCTAAAATGAGGAGTGGCGTTTTCATGTGTTGTAGTTTTTTTTAGGTGAGGAATTAGTCTTTTTTAGCACTGCGCTGTTGATTGGGGCTGACATCGAGTACCGCAGGGTCGTGGATTACAGAAATGCGTCCATCGATTTCTTCTATGTCGTAAAAGTAACGGTAGCGGTTCTCCATGTAGTAGCAAAAAATGTGGTAGCCATTGACATCGTTTTTGCGTCCTTTGAAACTATGTACTACATAGACATATTCGTTGTTGAGCGGATCGTTAAAGGCGGTAGAAAGCAATAGGCTTTTGCCTTTTCGAAAGTCAACTTGATAGGGCAAGCGGTTGTCTTGGAGCGTTTCTTGAATGATGCGTTTGGCATCGGTTTCACGCGGTACAAACATGTAGAAATTACCAAGGCCAAATTCGGCATATTTATTCATAACGGCCCATTGTGCATGAGCAGAGCGAGAAGCCAACAAAAAGGCAATCAGAAAGAAAATCATGACCACCACTGCTCCGTGGGGGTTTTCTTGGGCTTTGTGTGCGGCACGATGGCGCGCAGAGAGAGACAAACGTTTCATTTCCATGAGTTTATAGGGTGAGTAAGAAAGTTTGGAGAAGCTTCTATACCCTACAATGGAAGGAGGCGTTTTTGGTTACACTATGAATTCATTGTACTGTTTCAAGCTCAGTAGCTGCTCTACTCAAAGAATCTGACATATTCAAGGCCTCTTCAACCTTTTTTAAGTGCGCTTTATTTTTCTTTTCGAGTTCTTTCACGGGCGTAAATGGAACAGTAGTAATCGGGAAGTCTTTCATCATTTCGCCACTGTAATAGAATTCAAAGCAAAGGCCACCGAAAGTATATTCTTTGTCGCCTACTTTGAAGGAAGAGCCACCCACCTTTGGATTGTTACTAGGTTTGCTCTTTTCAAAACCAAGATTGAAAAGTGTACCCACAATTTCTGGTCGGTAAGACAAATCATAACCTTCGCGTTCCCAATGCGCTTGGTATTGTCGAATCAAAAACGCAGTGTAGAGGTAAGCATAAAAATGGTCGCCGCCTTTAATGAGGCGCTGAATGGTTTTGTGCTGATGCGCTTTGATACTGTCTACAACCAAGCCAGGAGCGGCGTCTGTGGTATTCAAACATTTGTAAAAGTAGTCGCCGGGATAGAATTTACTGTTTTTATCCACGAGTTGGCGCTCGATGCGCAGGGCGGTGTGCTCCAGTATACTTGTGACGCCATACCCACGGTTGTTCGGTAAAATAACACTGTTGAACGGATATACATATTGCTTGAAGCGCTCGCGATTTGCATTGAACATACGCACTTGTTCACCCACCAAACACATCACAATCATTCTAGATTCTACACCGGCAATACGCGCCGCTGAGTCAATAGCTGCTTTGTCTTTGCGCACCGCGTTGCAAAATGTTTTCCAGACGGCGTAATTCGAGAATTCATACAAAGATTTGCGGTCTTTCTTGGCTTTGAGTGCTTTCAATTCTCTGTTAAATGCCTTGTTGTCTTTGAGTAAAAGTACGGTGGCATTAAACATGCGCTGCGCAATGAAAAGATCCTTGGATTGGTGGTAGGCCGCACTGATTTTAAGCGCGTCGATAGGCTTGTATTTAGCCAACAAACCAATTTTTTGGAGCAACAAGTTTTCTTCGTTGTCGAAATTTTGTTTTTTGGCCTTAAGGTCTTTGCCGTATTGGCTCGCCAACTTCGAGAAGTAGCGGTTGTTGATGTCGACATTCCCTTTCGTGTTGGTCCATTTGAATTTAACTGCGAGTGCTGTTACGATCAAAAAAACGGCAAAGGCTGAGAGGAGGTGGAGAGCAATGTAGTAGGTGATTTTAAGAATCTTGCGCTTTTTTTTAGGTGTTTGGGTCGGCTCCATTTAGTCTGTTTGATTTTCAGAGGCGAAAATTACGACATTTCTTTTGATTTTTATAAATAGCTTAGGTAGATGGGAGGGTAGTTGTATACAATGAGATCTATTCGTTTTGATTCCAAAAACAACTCTTGATAATAATTAGATTCATTTCCGGCTGAATCATTCTTTTTACAGTAGACACAGCGTTTTTCTGTTGTCTCAAATTTTTCCTGTTCAGAATTCATAAAATAGACTTCCCCCATACAAACCAATTTTAATTTGATAAGTTCTACTTTAGTTATTGTACAAATTGAACTTTTTCAACTGTCGTGCCGTAACCATTTTTAATCGCATCTTCGGCTAAAATCAGTTTTAAACCAATAAAATGTTTGACCTGCTTTCTTGAAAATGGTCCGAAATAGCTGTGTTGCTCATTGGGAAAGAAATATTGAGTATCTGGTGCTTGGCTACTGATTTTACGTGTTTCTTCCTTACTGAAACTTGATTTGAGTTCATTTTTAAAGCTTTCGCCACTCCTTAACGATTTGATGACAAAGTAGACCTTAATACCAATTAGAATTGCCAATTCGTAATAAAATAAGTTTCCTGACCTACTGAGACCTTCAAAAAAGAGTAATTTTTCAAGGAGTAGGATTCGGTCAATAAACGTGTTTACTAAAATTTTGTATCCGATTACAATTCCAAATCGGTACAGAAAAAAATACTGGATTATTTTGTTTAATACGCGTTGGGCATCGGCATTTCTAGCATCTGAAATGTACAAGTATATTGGGTCATCCACATGTAGTTTCTCATAGAGTTTTCTTTTGGAATAGATGCTTAAGTTGAGTAAGGCACTGAAATTTTCATAGACCCATGCTGTAAATTTACTTTCATAAATGGTACCAAGAAGAAAAACCAAAAGACTAAACAATACAAACTGCTCCCAGAAACCCTCCTGACTCAGTAATTGGTGCCAAAATATAAAGATGCCTATAAGAAAGCATCCGTAAAGCAAAGAATAGATTTTTGTTGCTTGAATCAAACTTTTAGACTTGACCAATAAAGTAGCTATTTCTGCTTCACTATTGATGGCCCCAGAAAAAGGAATGAAATCTTCTGTGGGTGTTTTATTTGGAATAGTGGTTTGTTTAGTTGCATTGTTGGCTTGTTCCTTCAATTGTTCGTTTTGCTCTTCTAACTCTTTTAACAAGATCTCCAGCATATCTTGATATTCGCTTTCAGATATACTTTTTGAATCGCGTAGCTCTTTGAGCATTTTGATTTGTTCAGGATAATTTTTCATTTGCTTGCGCGTTTGTGCCTTTCGACTATTAAATTACCTTAAAGTATGCGATTGCTTCAGGTACAATCTTGCCTTCAAGCCAGAGTTCAGCCCTCCAATTTCCCCTATCATAAGAACCGCCATCTTCATTCCCCCAACCTGATGTCGTCTCTTGTTGATCACCAATAAATAATTGGATGTCATCATCAGTTGAATATCCTTTTGGAGATACCTCACTATTATAAAATAGCCCGTCCGGACCTATTAGTTTTATAAACACCTTGGCTTCATCTTCTTGGATGCCATAGTAATCGATTTTTAAAGCTATGTAATCAACTTTTTGAGCGTCAAATAGCGTATATTTTCCAGTTTTACGACCCTTTTGCTCCTTCTTGAATTCTCCATTGTCATAAACAAGATTGACAACGTCAAGTTTGGTAACGATAAAGGGTTGAAGTTTTCCAATTTGGTCTATTCTGTTGTTCAAATGACCAAGTTCTTCTTCATAATATGACATCATGTCATTGTAGATGAAGTCCTTTGAAGTCCTGAGGTCATTATATAAATAGGCCATTATTAAAAATCCAACTAACAAAATAACATTCGTGACTAAAAATATTTTTCGTCGAATTTGATCTTTAGCAGATTGCGGAATAGGTACATTTATCTCCTGTTGCCTTCCGCTTTGATTATCCATTAAATCTGTTCGATGCTCTTCGTCAGAAGGGTCTTCCTTTTGAGCTGCTTCTTCCAACATAATGATCATCTGCTGGTATTCCTCTTCTGAGATAGAACCAGTACTTCTGAGTAACTTTAAAGACGCTATTTGCTCATCATTGCTCTTCATAGAGTATACTTATAGGTTTAAATTATACTAGTGTTATTTTTACCGAAATATCAAAGTGCCTTATAGATAAGAGCACAATTTAAAAGTCGATCATCTACTTTTTTATCACTGAGCCATATTTTACCCTTTTCGATTACATATTTTTTATGAATGGATCGAGCACGGTCAGCAGCTATTTTTTTTTCGTCCTCCAAAATAGATTGATTTTTAATTTTAGCACACAAAGCCTCGGCCTCTTGTATCAAATACTCTGGAAAAGGCTGTAAGACACCATCTTCTGCAATTTTTTCTTGATTTTGTTCGGTCTTTTGGGCCTCCTCCGTATTCTTGTTTTCTGGTAATTGAGTACCAACCTTTATTTGCTCAGCGGTTGTTGACTTTTTTTCATCGATTCGTGGCTTAGGCAAAATGGGTTTCTGAATCTGAGATGTGTCTTTGGGTTGTTCTTTTTCTTCTTTTTTTACTTCCTTTTTTACAAACTTAGGCTGCCGAGCTTCATCTGAACCCGCATTTTGAAAAACGTACCCACATATACCTAAAATAAGCAGCACAGCAATTCCGTAGCCTAACAGGTTCTTTTTCTTCCGAGAAATAGCCTGTTGCTTCTCCTCCTCTTTTTTTGCTTGCCCCTCTTTTTCGAGCCAAATTTGTCTGCGTTCAAAAGCAAATAATGCTGTTGTAATTTCTAGTGAAACTGCGGCTTTATCCTTGAGGAGTTCGTATTTCGCCCTGAGCATTTTCCAATCTTTCTTCTCATAGGCGCCAATAACTTGCTCTAAAATTTCTTTTTCTCGAAGCGCTGCAATATCCTCCTTAACCCGTGAGGAGGTTTCATTTGCTTTTTTTTGCTTCTCAGGCTGAACCGTTTTCTTCGGTGTTGTAGTATCTCCTTCAGCTTCTATGAGCTCGAGCATTTGCTTGAACTCAAGATCAGAGATGGCGCCCTTTTCTTTGAGTTCAATCAAAGCTTGTATCCTTTCAAAAGTTGTCATAGGCACAAAGAATTAAACTCAACTGGTTATAATTTTAGGGCAACAGTTTCACAACTATTTAATTTTCTCTGAACCTGAGGATTCCCCTTCCATTTTTTGTTTACGTTGGAAACGTAGTCTTTTTTGATTGCTTTAATGCGTTCTGCAGCTACTTTTTTCTCTTCTGAACTAACTGTTGCATCAATAATCTTTTTCTTTAGTCCCTCCGCTTCAGTTACATATTTTTCTGGGAATTCAGGAAGTTCTGCGCTTGAATTCTGTTGTTGCTGTTGTTGCTGTCGTTGCTGTTGCTGCTGTTGTGCATGTTTTGATTCAGGCTTCGGTTTTGGTTCAGGTTGAAGCTCAGGTTTTGGTTTCGGCTTTGGTTGTTGTTGTGTATTAACATTCAAACCAAACTTTTGATTGAGCAGTTGAATCAGTTGAGGATCCTTGATAAGTGCATCAGGTTGTTGTAGTCCTAAAGCAGTGCTAGACCTTCTAAATTCATTTTGCACGGTGTATTGTAGAAAGACAACACCAAAGGCTTTAATTAAGTTAGCGTCTTTTGAATTGATATATTGATGAGCCAGAAACTTCTGTTTCAATGCATTTTCGTGTTCAACTTTTGCTAAAGTATCAGCATTTTCTAAGTAGGTTGTTTCCTTTGCATCTTGCGATTCCTTTGCATCTGTAGATGACTTTTTATTTGAACAGTAACCAACAAAGGCAAGAATCAAGGCTAGACCAATTACAAAGCCGTAGACTTTCTTTTTCTGACCTAGTTCTTTGCGTTTTTCTTGTTCATTGAAGCGTTTTTCTCTTTCGTGTTCAACTCTTGCCTCATCTGCATTTAACCTTGTGTCCTGGTTGGCTTCGTTCTTTGTTTTATGCTCAAGTTTTTGTTCAGTTTCTTTTTTACTTTCAGCTTCGAGGATATCCAACATTTTTTTAAAATCAGCATCAGAGATAGCTCCCTTTTCCTTGAGTTCAAGCAATGCCTTTATTTGTTCGAAGCTGTTCATGGGTTAGTCGCATTTTACCTTGCCTTCTAGAGGGTTGGATACAAACTTTACGTTTATTACTTTTTGAATGAGATCAACAAAAGTGGGGTAGTTTTTCATTTGCAATGCATAATCTTTGATGACATCTTCCTTCATTTCTTGGCTACCAGCTTTTAAATCCACAACAACTGTGTTAAATGCATAATAGAGGTCGCACAAATATGTTCCATACTTTGAAAGCAATTCTAAACATTGTTTGTAGTCATTTGCCAACTGCACAAAATTTGGATTATTCGCACCATAAGCGCTTTCAAGATTTGTTTGAATAGTTTTTATCTGACTTTCTGTAAAAATTTTGGGACTATTTATTTCATTCATTGCAAGTTGTATAGCACTACTTTTTGCCTTGAATTCTTCTAATTGTGAAACAGCCAAAACATTACTACTCATTTTGGCAAACTCAATGAGGCTATTAATTATGCTAGTATTGGTAGTGTAATTCGCATTCTTGAGTGAATTCCCAAAGGTATTTACTTGAGTAGATAAGCCTGTTTGTAGAGTTGTTGTTATTGATTCAGCACGTTTTTTTTCATTTTCCAATGTTGTTTTGACACTTTCTAGGCTTGTTACTTTTGTTGTAAGTGTTTTATTATCGTTGCTTAAAGTAGCCTTTTCTTGAGTCAAGCGATTGTTTTCATTGGTAAGTTGAGCATTCTTAGTTTTATAGCTGAGGATGCTATCTTGGTGTGCCTGAATTTGTAAAATGGAATTGTACATTTTACTTAGGGTATCACCATGATTGCACGGAGCTTGTGTGGCCAAAGAATCTGGTTGTTTTTTTTCTTTATCCTTAGGTTTTTTTATATCAACTTGAGCGTAGCTAAGTGATGCCATGCAAACGCTAAAAATCATCGAAATATATACGGTCATTTTATTCACATTTAAAATTGTCATAGTAGAATTTATATTTAACAAAGCTTTCCTTCATTCCGTCTTTGCAGCGAACTTTTTTCTCCAAAAAGATTTTCTGATAATACACAAAAGCTGATTCAAAATCGTTAAGTTCACGAAGGCACATGTTTTTGATAGAGCTACTATTTGTACAACCAGCAACTCCATCCTTATTTGCCGCAGCGCTAATTTGAGCCGCTAGAGCTGACTTCCGGCTCTCAGAAAACTCTTGGTTCATGAAACCTTGAATTTGGTTTTTAAGACCTAAGAAACTTACCATGTTCTGGTATCGATTGATTCTCACTTGTGCTTCCGGATACTTAAAAAGCTTGAGTTGGCCTTTCAGCTCTCGCACAAAACCAGCAAGCGGCTGTGGGCTAAGGCAAGCGGCGCTTTTAGCTTGGTCAAAAGCAGTGATAAGGCTTTTTGTTTTGGCTAACTCCAAAGATTGTATCAGTCCGCTTTTTTCCTCATCCGAAAGTTCTGTAGCAGCATGTGCTCCAAGAATTTCTTGTTTGATACCACTGTAATAAGCCGCATCGTAACTGATCCCGGACAAAGAGTCTATCTGTGCCTTAAACTTTTCAGCAGTTGGCGGCATTGGTGGAGGTGGAGGTGGTGTGCCTCCGCCGTTGCTAAAATAGAGTACTACAATAAAAAGAATTGCACTACCAAAAAACAGGAGTAGTTGAACTGGTTTTTTCATACTTATTCTTTATAATTATCGGCAACAGTATAACAACTATTTAATTTTCTTTGAACTTGAGAATTTTCTTTCCACTTTACATTTACGTTGGAAACATAGTCTCTTTTGATTGCTTTTATACGATCAACTGCTATTTTTTTCTCTGCTGAACTAACTGTTGCATCATTAATTTTTTTCTTGAGTCCCTCCGCTTCGGTAACATATTTTTCTGGGAATTCAGGAAGTTCGGCGCTTGAATTCTGTTGTTGCTGTTGTTGCTGCTGTTGTTGCACGCGCTGTTGTTGCTGCCCTTGCTGTTGTTGTTGCCCTCGCTGTTGTTGTTGTCCTCGCTGTTGTTGTGCAGGTTTCGGATTTATGCCCCCTGGAACAGCAACATTTAAACCAAAGCGGTTATTAAGAATTTGTATCTCTTGCTCGTCTTTGATAACATTCTTGTCTTCTTTTAGGCCAGCTTTATTTTTCGCTTTACGGTATTCGCCGTTTTTGGTATATTGGATGAATACATCTTCAAAAGGTCTTGGAGATTGTTTGAATTCAATTACTTCTAATGCCCGGATTGGTTGATGACTTAAGAATTTAACACTTATTGAATCAGTACTTTCAGGATTTAGTTTAAGCAAAGTATCACTTTTACCGATTATGGTGTTGTCTTTCTCTCCTTTCTTTGAACTTTCTACAGATGTATAAAAATAAGCTGGTGTTTTAAAGTGATAGCTAGCAAAGCCGCCACCGATTAAAATAAGGAAGGCTATTGCAAAGCCGATCCTATTTGCGAGCTGTTTTTTACGATTTTCAAGTGCTTTTATTTCTTTTTCGCGTTCGCGTTTAACTCTGGCCTCATCTGCATTTTTCTTTTCAAATTCGGCTAAATCTTTTTTAATGCTGGACGAAATGACGTCCTTGTTTTTAATTTGATCAAATTTGATTTGAGTTGTAGCTAGGTCCTTTCTTCTGTAAGCTTCGTAGAGTTGTTCAATTAACTCTTGATCTCGGTTGGCTTCGTTTTTAGTTTTGTTGCGTTGGTCATACTCAGCTTTCTTCTCGTTGAGCTGCTGCTTCATTTGTGGGTCGAAGAGATCTTTGCGGTCAAAGCTGCTGAATTTAGTGAGCGCTTCTTCAATTTTGCCGAGTTGGATGAGTTCACGTATTTCTCTGGTGGTTTGATCGGCTAAAGCTTTTAATTTTTGAGCCTCTTGCTGTGCTAATAGTTCTCTTTCGCGATCATCATCTTGTTTTTTGCGGAAAAGTTGGTCTGCTTCAAAAATATCGATGAATTGCGGCTTAGCTCCGTAAGATTCATCGATAAATGAAACTTCTTTCAATTTGTTGGTTCCAGCATCTAATTCCGTTGGGATTAAAGTCAGTTCTCCGTAGGCAGCAAATGGAATTTTTCCTGTTAGGTATTGGTCTAGTTTGGAAGGGTCCGAATAGTAACTGTAAGCCCGTACGTTTTCTTGTATGGTCATTTGCTCATTTTGAACTAATGTCAAACTTCCTAACGCTGCCTTTATTTCATCTGCAGTAAAGTTGTTTCTATCTCCTTCTCCAACTCTTGATTTGTAGAAATTGGCAAGTTCATTCAAAAATGCTCTTGGGCTACGTGAAAAAACAGCACGATTGTCAATGATTAACGAGAAAACCATGTAGCCAGGCCTTGCACCAGTGGGCAAAAACTCACGAATGCTGGTGTCGACAAAAGAAATAATAGTTTTACCGCTTGTGTGCTGTAAAATATAAAAGCCTTTATTGCCAATGGTATTGGCTAGGTTTCGAAAGCGGTCGGTTTGTGTTGCTTTAACACTTTGTAATTCATGGGTGTGAAAAATACCATCTTTTTCAAAACCACGACGTATTCCCCAAATGGATAGTTCTATCTGACTCATTATCTGTTGTTATTTACCTTTACCAAACCATTTCGACAATTTGCTATCTTTTTTATAGGCCATGTCGTGTTCTAATTGTTGGAGGAGGAGTTTAGGATATTCTACAAGATTTGCATTTGTACTAGAATCACAATCCTCGAGAATATATGAAAATTTAGCAGGTCCTATTGAATAAGGAAATGATTTAAGCACAAAATTATATGCGTCTTTTGCTTCTTTGCAAGCGTTTAAGAAATTGCGGTAACGTGTCCGAATGTAGTTGTCGGCATATTCTTGTTTGTTCGGAGATGAAAACAAATCTGCCTTGGTAACAACTAAATAAACAGCTTCAGTTTTTTCAAGTATTCCATAGGCCTCAAGCAAAGACAATACTTGTTGCAGGTTTTGATCTTGTTTGAGTGCCTCTACTTTATTGTTTTCAAAGTAGTCAATGACAAAGATCAAACATTTGGGATTGTTGTTATTGAGGTAGTTTTTATAGGCTGAAAACTCTTCTACACCTTCATCTGCAACGCTTTTAAACTTTTCACCCGCCATATCAAGAAAGTTCAGCTGCTGGTAGTGGTCCTGACCTTCATATTTCATATCTACAGGAATGAAATTAATGAATTCTGATGGGGTAGAAGATGGGAGGTAACCTTGTGCCATTCCTAGAACCAACTGATTTCTGTATTTATTGCCGAATTGGTTGTCTACGATATTCTTCATGACTCCGATTTCGTTACAATAAGAGAATAGAGCAGCCAACATCGTAGATTTTCCTGAACCAGGCATGCCGAGAAAATATATATCCGTGGCATTGGTTCTAAGCGGAGGTAATTCGCTTAGTTTTGGAAATATAGGTGACTGAGCTTGAAAACTTTGAAGTCGTTCAATGAAATCGTAACTGAAACCAAGGTTGGCCATGTCTGCTGCCTCAATTGTGCCCTTATTTAGACCATCTTGGATATCTGCAATTAACGCCTTGTTATTGGCAATAGAGGTCAGGAGGTCTTCTCGATCAATGGTATTCGTGCCAAAAAAACTAATGGTTTCTTCGGTATTTTCCACTTGCGCAGTTGGTTCTTGTGTTTTAAAAATAGTATCCCAAGATTGTTCAACGGTTTCATTCACAGCTGCTCCGAAGAGTCTGCCAATAATTTGGCTATCCAAACCAGCAGTTTCAAGAGTATCTTTATCTATACCTTCTTTGTTAACACAATTTTGGATGAAATATTCAGGTAGGTCATTGAGTTGTGTTGCATTCAATCCACCACCTATAAGCTCCTGAAGCGTGAGCTCCATTTTGTCGTGGATATCGATAATTTCGTTGCTTGTCTTGGTATTTATTGTTCTAAGTATAAAATCAACGAGTGCTTGTTCTGAATTTGATCTGGTCATTTTTTTATCGGTATTAGTGTTCTGTTACGCCTCCACTTTGCGGAGTTTTGGTGTTTTGCTTCTTTCCTGTGATATATACTTTACCTGGAGCTAGAAAATAAGGAGCAAGTAAGAGTAAATTGGTCAAAATAAGTATAATGATACTTGAAATGCCAAGGTGTTTCATCAACAAAGAAATCGGTTGTGCAATTAGGGTTTTTTGTTCTGCAACGGTTTTGTTGTAGGTCAAGCTGCTATTTGCATTGGTTTGCAAAAAGACATTGAGTTTATTGTAGGTTTCCGGGAGGTATTTATCGAGGTCATTTAACGTATTGTTTACCGCAAAGCGTTCCCATCCATTGATTACCTGACTTTTTTGCTCCAGATAAGTATTTGTATTTCCAAAAATCATGGTGTCTTGACGCAAAAACTTCTTGCGGTCATAGCTGATTAAAGCGGTCTCGACGGAATTTTCAGCTGCAACCAAAGAAGTTTTGTCTAAACTATTGATGAATTCTACACTAACATGATTTTTGTTTGCTACTTGTTCTATTGTCATTAAACCTCTTTTTAATTGATCTAAATCAGTTGTTAGTACGCTTTTTTTAACCTTTAAGTAACCTTCGTAGCTGGCTGTGTAATCTGTTTTTAGTTGTCTGAGTAAATTGATTTTTTGATTGGCAATGTTTTGAATTTCTGTTTTCTCGTGTAATTCTACATTCAATGAATGTAAAATCAAAACATTGACGGGAATAGCCGAAACAATAAATAATAGCCAAAGCATTTTAACGCCAATCTTGAAACCTGCCTTTTTACGGTCCATTTTTTCAGCAATGATGAAATCAGAAAAATAATAGAGCAGGGTTACTAAACCAAAACTCAAAGGAATACTGACAAAGAGGTTGGCGTCATAGGCATACATACTGCCTAGAAAAAGCCCAATTAAAATGATGAAAAGGCTGATGTATTGCGTTAGCTGTACAAGGTTCTGGATTTTATTTGTTTTTGACATATTCTTGTTTTTTCAAATTTAAGGTGTTTTGTATTGACTTCAAAATCAGTTGCGCGCTTTGGCAACCGCTAAATTGCTTTGAACGAAAGCCCCCAATTTCCGATCGACATTTTTGAGGGAAGTTTCTTGAAGTATTTTGAATACTTGTTGGTTGGTCAGACGCGGATTGACGCTTTTCATCAGTGCGACGACTCCGGCAACAATTGGCGATGCCATACTTGTTCCACTCATCATTTCGTATTGATTAGAGGGAATGCTACTCATGATATTGACACCGGGAGCGCTTACACAAGAACCATTGCGCAAGTTTCGGCTGAAAAAATTACTGAAGTTTGCTTTTTTCATTTCAAAGTCAGTAGCTGCTACTTTAATTACTTTCTGACTGCGCTGCATAGGATCCATTCCAACCCTAAAATCCTGATTTCCTGCAGCGATAACAATTGTTACATTATTCTCTTCTGCCATTTGGTAGAGCTCGTTCCAAAACTTTGCTTCGTCTTTACCGTATTGATTGGCAATTTCTTCTTGCTGTTGTGGCGGAATACCTTCAGGAAACATTTTACCTAATGACATATTGATGACATCAGCATTGTTTTTTATAGCGTACAAAACACCGTCTATGACATCTGTCATGGTGAACATTCCGTCTTGGCCGGCGGCTTGAATAGGCATAAGCCTGCACCCTGGTGCAATACCACAAATTCCCTTCCCATTATTGTTTTTTGCACCGATGATACCCGCTACGTGTGTGCCGTGTTTTCTATCGGGTCCGGAAGTGATTTGCTTATTGTCTGTTACTACGTTATAGGGTTTGTAAACTTTTCCTTTTAGTTCAGGATGGTTTAAATCGAAACCATCATCTATTACTGCAACAATAACGGAGGTGTCACCGGTTGTGGTTTCCCAGGCTTTGTCAGTTTTGGTAAGAGAGATGGGCCATGATGCGCTCCGATCGCTGAAAAGAGGATCGTTAAAGGTTCGGGATGTTTCAAATATAGCTTCGTCCCAGATGAGAATTTTATAATGGCTGAGTTTTGATTTGATTTGAGCCTTTATGTCGGCTCTTTTTTCTTCAGGAAACTGAAATTGAAGCCTGCGGGTTTGGTCGTCAAAATAGACCACTTCATAGTTTTGTTCAGGAAAGGCTTGTTTGAGGTCAACGGCAAAATTCCTGAAGTTATCTGACTTTTTCTTTAGAGCGATATTGACAACATTTCCGACAATTCTAGCTCTAGACTCCTCATCGTTGATGAGGTCTTCTTCTTGGATAGGTTCTTTTCTTGCTCTTGGATGCTCAGGCATGATCTCGTTGTATATTTTTTCAACTTCAACAGGGTCCATCTCAGAAGCAAGTTTGTTGTCGTTTGGACTGCTGCAGTCCTTCAGTAAAAAAAGAAGGAACAATAACAAGAGTAGGCATATAAGCCACCAGTATTTTCTTCCAAAACGTTCACACGCATCTAAAAACTGAGTAAATGCATTGCCTGAACGAGGTGGAGGCGTTCGTTTCTGACCTTCATCTTTAAGGGGTTCTGCTGGTTCTTCTGGGTCTGATAAGTGCTCCTGAATGTGCATCTGCTCCTGATTGTCATGTGCAGGCAATTCTTCGATTTGCTCCTCAGGAATAGGCGACTCTTCAACTACTTCTGGTTCAGTGGCAAGATCTTCAATTTCAGGTTGAGTTTCAAGGTTATTTTCATGATCGTCTTGAACTTCTTCTGCAACAATAGGTTCTTCTTCTGCTTCGTTCGTTTCAAGTAGATGCGCAAAAGCAGCAAGAGGTAAACTGTAGGAAGATTTATTGAGAAAAGACCAACCCCAAATGATGCGGAGGTCTTGGCCGTCGGAAAGAAGTATGTTGGAATCCATGTCGAATACTTTTCGAAGTATCGAAGCCCACGAGAAGTCATCCTGACCTGTGCCTGCTGCTAGCATCTTGCAGCGCTGTTCAACCTCATAGATTAAGGCGTTGTATTTTTGAAGAATTTCAGTTCTTTGTTCAGGTGCTAACTGTTCGATTTCTTGATAGCTTTTGTGATCTTCAGACCAGAAATCTACAGCGTTTTCACGTTTGATTGGTTTCAATAAAACATCGTGAAAGTGCGCTTTGAAATTGGTTCTTAAAAAACTTGCAATTGCTTCATATTGCATGAACAGATAACCACTTCCTTTTGAAACAGGTGTATATTGATTAAAATTGAGTGAGTATTGTTTTTTCATTTTTTTTCAGATTACTGTGCCGGATTAAATGCCAAACGCTTTTCGCGCTTGTTATAGGAAATTTGACCTATAAATTCTAGTAAACTAGCTGATGTTCCTCTTGCACTTACATTTCCATCGAATGATGTAAAAGCGGTCTCTACACCACCTACATTTCTAAATTGGTATCCGCTTTTAGTCATTTGGCCACCATCGTAAGCTCTAATATCTAGCGACATCTGGCCACTGGCCTTCATTGAATACCATATTGCCGAACAATCAATGGAAACGAGGTCATTTGGTCCAAATTTGGTGAGGTCAATTACGCAGGACTCCACGCCGTAACCGGTGTTGTCTCCACTCCATTGCAAACCAGCGCTAGTGAATATATTTGATCGGTGAAAATACCCCAAAGGCCCAACACGAGTTGGTGTACGAATTTCAGTTTTTGTATCGAGGTCACGACCTCCATTTTGATCAAATTGATAAGTGATGACAAGGTAATCCGCAGGAAAGACAAGTGCCTCTGTTGAATCTTCACCTTGACAACTACAGCATTTATCTAGAGCTCTATTGATTGAATTGATGGTGTGTAAAGAAAGTGCAGAGCAATTTTGTTTAGGCGTGTAATTGATTTGACGAAAAACAAAATAAAGTAATCCGCCTGCGCCTAATAAAAAGCACAACCACGCAAACCAATAATAACGGAAGGAAAACCAACTGCCGCTGCGTATGCGCCTATACCACCATTTACTTGTGCGAGATTGTGATTTGATTGAAGCCATGACTTTTATTCACAATAAATTTTGCATGATCCGAAACTCCAATTATGCATATCAGAATTGCTCCAAGTTCTCACTCTTTGTGGATACTTTTGTTGCAGAGGAGCAGGGTAATTATCTGTATTACAATGGTTATATCTGTCATCATTGATCCATTTTACGTTGTTAATTATTTTCGGACCTACAACATCTAAAAGGACTGCACCTCTAAAATTGGGTTTACTGTAAATAATTAAGTGTGTTCCTTGATCAATTGCAATTCCATCAAATGTAGAATTAACAGCCTTAGGAAATGCGTTGGTGTTTTTTGAATAGAACCCAGATCCAACATATTCACTAAAATCATCTTCTTCATATATTTTGGAAATATTCATATTAACAGCGTTACCGCCCATAATTAAACCGCTAAAATGAACGCCGCAATTCTCTGTAGGAGCCTTTGGTATTGAGTCTTGAATTCTTTGTAAAGAATCCTGATTTTCATTAATTTGACTAAAATTTTGATTTGCACAACTACAACATGAATCGAGTTGCTTATTGATGATTTCTATGCTTTTTTCTATGCGCGTTGTGTCACAGCTTACTTTATCTTTATGTGTTAAAATGAAGTAAAGAAGAATTGCTGTACTGGCTATAAAAAACAACCAAACAAACCAATAATAGCGAAAAGCAAACCAATTCATGGTTCGTATCCAACGGTACCACCATTTTCTCGCAGTATGTGGCGCTACAATGGATCTCATTGGTTTTCGGAATTGAGTTCAACATTTTCACTACAGCGTTCTTTGATACGACCTTCTAGAAATTTGAGTTCGCGTTCTACTTTTTGGAATTCAGAACAGTCTGGTTTTTTGGTGCACTGCTTGGTTAAAAAGATGATAAGAAGGGTGTAAATGATCAGCAGCATGAGTCCCCAAAAGCGATAAGCCAACCATCTAAAGAATCTTTTGATATACTGCCAAAAGCTAAGTCGAGATCTTTCGGCCGTCGGATTTTCGTCTTCTTCTGGAAAAGCTTCGTCGTCAATTAAAATACTTTCATCTACTTGTTTGTTATCAACTCTAGGTTTCTCTAGGGGTAAAGGTTCTATCGGTTTGTTATTTTCGATAGGTTCAGTTGGTTGGTTGTTTTGTTGTGGTTCTAGTTTTTGCTCAACTGCTGGCGTTTCCGAAGGTTTAATTTGATCGCTTTCAAAACTAGAATTACCAAATTGTAGTTGATTTCTAAATTCCCAGCCCCAAATAATAGCCCAATTAGAACCATCGCTGATGAGCATGTTATTGTCTATATTGAAGGTGTCTTTGATCAGGTTACCCCAAGCTTTTTTTTCTGGATCATTGTTGTTGATCAGCGAACTTGTGATGTTTTTTATTTTTTGAATAAAAGTGAGATACTCTTGTTCAGTTTGTCTTTGCAACGGCTCTGGAAAGGAGCCAAGAAGTTGCATTTTCTGCTCGTTCATCCCATACCATTCGACATTATTTCCATTTACCACAGGTTGAGCCAGCCGATTCAACTCTTCTGGCTTCAATTGCGAACGCAAAAAAGATTGAATGCGGTCAAACTTTTCATACAAATAGGATGAACCATGCGAGATGGGGCTATACTGTGAATTTTCAGTCGTGTAAATGAGATTCATTATGTCATGCTAGTTTAAATTCAACTTGTTGTAGCTCATCAATTAACTTGCTCAAGCTTCTATTTGTATCAAGATTATACTGTGCAAAACCACAATTAGAAATCATGGCTAACTTCATTTTTAAAATATAGCGTTGGAAATTATCGACAAGTGGCGGATGAACAGCATCACGGGAATCCATTTTGTCATATATGGCTAGTAATTCTTCTTGCTGTTCTGTCGGATTTTTTCGAGCCATTAATTTCAAATCTATTTGATATTCTTCTGCGATTTTCAAGACTTCTTCAACGCGCTCAGCTTGCATGAAATTCAAACCAAAATTGGATGCAAAATCATTGATAAAAGCAGTGATAATTGCCGCTAAATATTCCTCAGTGTCTTTTGGTGCTGAAAGCAATTTGGTTTTTTGCTCATATAGTTCAATTAGTTCATTTCGAATTCCCAAAATTTCAAAGGTATCCATTAGGTTTTCGACTAATGCAACCATGGCCGATTTCTCTAAACCTTTATTCAGATAAGCACCGAAGTTGTCAATTTGGAGTTTTTCTTTCCAATGATCTAATATGCTATCTACCAGTTTGGTAGCGTTTGTGTGTATTGGATTTTCTAGCGCGAGGTCGAGGTCGATATCGCGAGCAATTAGGTATTGTTCGGTTGCTTCAATACTATCTAATTGCAATTTTTGACAAATGATACGCAGGTTTTCTTCTCGAGAAAGTTCGCTAGAAATATCAGGAAAAAGTTGTTTGAATATTTGATAATTTTCAGGTTCTTGTCTTTTTTGTGCATTGAGGAAATTACTGTGTATGATGTTATAGACTTCAATGTCATTTAAAGAGAGCGCGTTGAGAAAATCCGGGAAATTAAACGAGCCATGGCTATACATTTGCAATAGAGAAAGGCCAATTTCATTAGCTTTCTTAAATGCTACTTTGCGCTTTTCATCAAGATTGTCCGAAACGTGGTGTTTGCCGAGTTTGGTTAGTAATTGATTTTTGTGCTGCCCAAGTGCCAAAGCAAATTTATTCATTTTGACATAATTGCTAGCTGCAGGCATTAGTTTTTCAATGATGAGGTCACTACCATCTTTATTCGGTGCTGCGGATAGGTCCCAACTGCGTTCTGCGTCCTCAAAGTGTTTTTGCACAAAAGGGTTTGCTAAGAAGCTTTCCCGCAAATTTTGCATGTGTAATTGTCTTTCAGCTTTGATACGCGTTTCAATGCCATCTACTCTTTCGAAGGTATCTGTTGAATACTTGAAATCGCGAAGGAAGAAAAAGTTAGAAAACTCGGACTGCTTTTCTGTCCAGTTGATATGCCATCGGTATTTTAAGGTGATTTGTTCTTCAAAAAATCTTCGGAATCGGTTGTCCCATTTGTAACTGACGTCGTGGTCGTCGTTGACTGGATCAAAAGCAAGTTGCCTATTGAAGAAAGTCATGATCACAAAAAGTGGCGATGTGGGCAATCCTTTTAGGGTTTCTTCTCGCTCTGTGGCATCCTTACCGATATTATTCGAAATCCATTCAAAAAGTAGATCAGAGATGCTATTGACCTCAATTTTTTCGTCTTTTAAACAAAAGAGTAGATTGTTGATCTCAAAGTCGGAACTATACTTGTTAAAAAGGAAAGAAACTTTACCTCTAAGGAACATTCTGACAACGATCAAATCTTTGATCATTTCTTTGGTAAATTCTTCTCTACTTCTTGCGCCTGGAAAGTCTAGTAAATCAGTGTTTTGTAGAAACGGTTTGTGATCAGCAATTTGTGGGTCAACATTTAGCGTCACTTCTGCAGTTAACGCACTCAATTTGGCAATTTCGATGTCAACAATTTGCTGATTGGGCAATTGAACTTTATACACATCAGAAGTTGTGTGGAGGTGATCGAGTTGTTGCACATCTAAGACAGCCCCTTGGGTTCTTAAAATGGCTTTTTCGTCTAAATAGATGATACGCGCAAATTGAAGTGCTTGTAAACCGTTGATGAGATGATTGAAGATTTTGGTAATTTCTTCGTCTTTACACCAAATGAGCTCAAAAATACCACCCCATTCAGCATGTGGAATTTTGTCGATAATTGCTCCGAGTTCATACCAAAATCCGGATTGCTCTATGGTTTGAATATTTTGACTATTCTTCTTAAAGTTTTGCTTGAAATACATGGCGGTATTCCAAATGTCATCTTCGGTAAGCGCCTGCTGACAAGAGGGCTGATTGCCATATTTTTCTTTTAATTCTTGAATTTTATCTTTGAATTCTTGCGCAGACGGGTAACTTTCGAGTTTGGAAATATCGGAGAAGAAAGCATCGGCAAGGATATTGACAACATCGCTGGCACTTAGGATTTTTGTTTGAATTGGAAAGGCTTCTGTCCCTAGGTAAGAATCAATGGTAAAGCGCGTCACTACACCGGTACTTTCTGCATTGTTTCCCGCAGGGTTGATTTCCGATAGAAAATCCAGTTGTTTGTTCCCTATGTTTACTTTTAATGGTGCAGCATTAACACTTAGAATATTTTGAACTAAATAAGACTTCCCAACCTGACTAATTCCAAAAATCGCAAAAACAGGTTTAGATTTGATTGATTTTTTAATCGTGGCAATTTGTGCACGGTTTTTTTTGATCTCAACACTTATTTGGTCGCGTTCTTCGTATTTCAGATTGGCTCTTGTCCAGGCATCGGCCTCGCTGTAGAGGCTATAGAGTTGTTCGCAATTTTGCTCCAATTTTTGAGCAATATCTTTATTGTAGTTTATCATGATTTAATCGATAGAAAGGTTAAACTCACCGGAATCAAGCCAATGGCCTTCTTCAAATTCAAGTGTTTGCAATTTAAGTTCAAAATTCAATTTTGAAATATCACTCAAATCTTTGTCTTGTATGTAATCGATTTTGAGTTTTTCCTTGTCTTTTTCGTACTCTCTTCGGACGGTGATTTTAAAAGGTAATTTACCTCGGAGTTGATTTTTGCGATTTTCAACGACGTCTGTGATACTCGTTGCTTGGGAGTGTAATTGCAGCCCTAGTTGTTCGCGAATATTGACGTTGTTAAATTGAAAAGTATAAAGGTGTTTTGCGGGATAATTACTCGAATTGATTCTTTTGAAACCTATGTGATAAGGCAAATCGTAAATCATGAATTCTGCTTCTTCTTCATTTTCAAGCATGAAGGAGTTTTTGATTCTATTTTTTTCTAAGTTACCCAGGAAGTGTGCAGTAGACTTAAGCTCGTTTTTTAAACTGGTTGTATCGATACGGAAACGATCTAATTTAAAAATTTTACCCCCCATCATGGCAAGCAAGCTACCTACGGTAACTACTGTTTTTGGATCGTTTATTTTTCCATGATTGTCAGAAAACGGATACCATTTGCCAATCCAGTATGAATTGAGATTAATCAAACGATTTGGATTGACTGGATGGAATTTCATAAATTGATTGTGCAGGGCATGTAAGCTAAATGGCCTTCCGGAGAGCAAAATGATGTCACAATTATACAAGTGCATGATTTTGGTAATTTGCTCAAAAATTTTAGAGTAGGTGAGTTGAATGATTTCATTTACTTTCACTGGATTTAAATTCCAAATTAGCGCTTGAAATTTGAAGCCGAAGGAGCGTTCGAAATATTCTAACAAATGTTTATTTGGTGGAGCCGCTGCAAATAAATCGTCGTAGGTGAGGGTTTGGGAGTAAGAGCTTGGTTCGTTTGCAATGGAGAGATACTTTAGCGCTATGGGTATACCAATTTGATTGATAAAACTTACGCGCATCATTTTTGCTTTGTGATCTATTTTTGCTGAATTCCTACCGAAAAATCCATTGATTTTGGATGTCATGTCAGGAATTTGAAGTGCTTTGCCATGATTGAGTATTACTCCTGAGCAATTGTCATGCTTGGTTGCAACTTGTTTGCCTTCCAAAATGATCTCTTGAATGATGTTTTTTAAAAGTTCATCGCCGGCTAAATTGAAACTTTCAGAGTAAACTGGTTGAGGGGAGATAGTAGTAGATTCGTGGTGGCTGTAACTATAATTACAAATCATTAAATCTGTGGTGCCCGCACCGATATCTAGAGATCCGATCGTAAGGTTGCGGTCTTTCTCTTTGTTGGCAAAAGGCGATTTGCCATAGAGTTTGAAAAACAAGTCTGCATTGCCATCAAATTTATGTTTGATTGCACCGTACATATAAAGTATTTGTGCAGCGGTAGCTTCGTCGTAAGCCCAATCGGTACGTTTTTCGAGTTGGGATTCGTCATATTTCAAATCGCGAAGCGCCGGGATGATTTCAATTTGTTCGTTGACGAATGATAAATTCCGTTCGTTGTTGATGACGTTGTTGAAATTCTGAAAGAGGATAAATGCATCATTGGCACACTGACGCAATGCAATTTGTTCTTCGCGTATCATGGCCGTCGGACAGCTAATAATGAGGCGCTTGAGGCGTCTTCTACTTTGAGTCTGACCATGAGAAGATCTGAATTCAAAAGAATTGATTTGTCTGGAGGCTTGTGCAATCAATTCAAGAAAAACAAAAGTCATTAATGACCTTCTTGAAAATTTTGCGCTTGTGCCGAATATACCGTCAGTACATAAGGAGCCGTCACTTTTGAGTTGTTCGGAAAGCCCCCTTAAAAAGACACTTTTGGGGATGTCATCTGAGTTGTCGTAAAAATTCCAATCGGTTTCGGCAGGTGCTTGATCCCATAAATAACGTTTGGGGCTCGAGTGGAATGATTTTGATTCATTTCTAATGCCTTGATCTACGTCGGCATGGTTAATGAGTCTTTCTGCTTCATCGCCAATGCGCACAAAGCTCGGCCATTTAAATTTGGCAAATTGATTTAGATTGGTAATGTTGTTTCCGAGGTCTGGTTGCTTGAACACGAGTCTTGTTGAAAAAGAGGTGTTGTAGCGTTTATAAGATTGTGTTAAATCAATTAACTCAAGTTGCTTTACTTTATTTAGATTGAAATTGAGGTCGTTAGGATTTTCAAAAAGCAGGGCGCATGTATGAGAATTACCGATGTCAATGGACATATCTACGTCAATTAAACCAGCTTTATCTGATAAAAGTTGAATGCTTGGAAAGGCGTCTTGTGAGCGTAAAAATCGGATGAGGTATATATAAGAGGCAATGTGTTTTGTTTGTGAATCTCCTTCCTCAAATTTGAAATAAGTACGCACATATTCTTCGACCCATTGGCAATCTGTGAGCGGGTCAAAGTAGGCTAATACCAGGTCTTCGTTGTCGCAAAGTTTAAACTTATTTTCTTGTGGATTTTCACTTAAGAGCGGGCTGTGAATTTCAGCATCTGTTTTGGCTAAGGAGGTGTCTACAGCCAAAACTACTTCAATTTCTTCTTTGCTTATAGATTTAATATAAACTCTGACCCAATCAATAGGACCAAAAAAATCTTGGTTAATTGCATTGTTTTTGAAAACGGGAAGGGGTAGCCATTTGCCTTCTAGTGTTCTTAAAACTTGGAGGATATTTCCGATTTCAAAAACTTGAGGTTGTCCGTCGTAAAAGGTTTTGATATCATTTGCCCTGAAATCAAAATTGGCATGTTCAGATTTGGATGCTGGAATTTTTGGATAATCTCGTTTTCTGATAAAACAATCGTTTTCATTTAGATAGATGAGTTCTTCTAACCAAAAACGTTTTCTGATCATATCAACATCCTCAAAATAAACAAATTTGAGTTGTCTGAGCTTGTCAACTTCGATTTTCGTTTTGAACGAATGAAATTGAACACCGGTGTTACTAATAAGGGTGATTTCTGACATTTTGTACGCCTATTGAATTGAAACGCTACAGTTTCTGAATTGCTATTTTATTGAATTTAGATAAATTTATAAAGAATCAATTAAACTAGCGCATGATTGACGATGTTAATTAGGGTGACCCCTATTTGCCCCTAATTTATTTCTTAAAATTGGTAGCTTTTCGTAAATTGTCATCTAAAATTGTTAGATGGAAGATAAAGCGCGTCTCGATGAGCTAAAAAAAATGTACGAACTTGGTGTAATCAGTCAGCAAGAATTTGAGGTGCTTTGTAAACAACAAAACGAGCCTGTTCCTAAAGTTAAGACATCCTTTTTCAAATCAAAGTGGTTTTACGTTGCTCTTGGCTTCTTGGTTATTGCATGTACATTCTTTATAATTACTTCCAAAGATCCTGAGAAGGAGGCTGACTCCCTGAGCAAACTATATGTAAGTTGCCAAATAGAAAATAATTTAGCCTACATCAATGCGCTATACGATGTTTCTGAACAAATCAATGTAGGCCATTACAGTTTTGTTGCTCAAATTGATTCAGTACTTCAAGAACTCGATGCTCATTATCAAAATCAAGACTTCAACGCTGCTATCATAGATCGTTACGCTAAATTCGAAACGCTTGAGACCCAAGCATCTGAAAATTGGTCAAAAACAAGTGCTTCGGGTAGAGAATTTTGGCGCTTGTATGAGCAAAAAATAGAGGCTCATCCAGAACTTAAAAAGTCTAATAAACAATTAAACAAGTTGCTCGATCAAATCAATGAAAGTAAGCTAAGTATATCGGTTGGCTCAATAGAAGAATTAAACGAGAAGAAACAATTTGTATACAACCGCTTGGAAGGATTATTTGCCATGTGGGACGAAGAATACTTTGATCCGTATGAGTACTTTTCTTATCGGGTACTTCAGTTTTTTGGCCAGAAAAACACGAACCCAACGGATGTTCAGCTTTACATCAATCAACAGCCAAATATCGGCTACGCACAATTTAGCCCGATTCTAGAAACTTTGACGCTTAAAAAGAAGGAGGGAGATAGCTATATCTGGGAATTTGCTACCGACTACAAGTACTACAATGAAAATACAGAGATATACCTAACATGCAACAAATGGTATAGCATTCAACTCAACAATCAAGATAAAATCGAAGTATTTAAGGAACTTAAAATTGAAAACAAAAAAGAACTTTCTGCTGAAGAATATAACGCCTTAAATATGGGTGAATAACTATCAACGTAACCCTTTTGAAATCTTTCATATCTAAACTTAACCTCACACCATGAAAAAACTACGTCACTTTTTAAACTACATTGAAGAAAAAATCATGATCCGCTATGGAAGGCGAATCTGGCAATTTGTCGGATTTTTATCCATCCTTGCCTTTGTTGTTTCTTTGTTTTTGATTGTCAAAAATCTTTTCCCAACAGACCGCAAAGAGGTTCATATTTCAAAGAAAGAATACAACGAAAACAAAGTAGACCGAGATTTTGACGAGACCAACAATATCGATGCTTGCACCAAATCTGAATACAAAAAAGCGCTAGATAGCCTTAAAAAACAAATGCCACTTTCAGAGTGGGTACAACTCACCAAATCTGAGCGAGTGGAGCGCTACCGCGAGGTGTATCGCTACGACCCATGGTATGGTTCATATTCTACGTATGAGCCATATTTCACTTTTGAACAAACCAAGAACTACGATGCGGTTCCAGTGATTTTAGAAGGTATTTTTAGTTCAAAAGGCATTGATTCAACGGAATATTGCGAGCAGCTCAAAGTTGTACGCGCTGTTACCGTTTTAATGAAGCAAACTCAAAAAAGTATAGCGACCAAAACACTTAAAGAAAACTACCGCTATTTGCTCTCATACAGCGATTTGCAAAAGGCCGATGTCGAACGCGCTGTAGCCATGTACAAAAGTGTGAATGGTAAAAAACCTTTTGTCGTGAATCCGGACAACGATAAAGATCCTTGGAATTACTTCTCTAGTTATTTGAATGTCTATTCAAATGATACCCTTTCTGAACAGCGCGACCTTTTAGCTACAGACGCTGCCAAACAACTCAAAAAGAAAGGTGTAAAAAAACCTGAATACCGCAATAACTTAGCACTGTGGGTGCTGCGCAATGAAATGGACGACGAAGCCAATGAAATTTGTATGAGTGACTTATTCAGTGCCAAAACAGTCAAATTCAACGAAAAGAATTTCGGTGAAAAAGTAGATAAATATATTTATTTGTACCTTGAGAAATACCGTTTGGCTGAGCAATTAAAAGCGCAGGAAGAAATGGAAAAAGCCGATAACATTGAACTTTATGGTTCATCAGGTTTGGCTAGTTTCGGTAGTATTTTGGCTATTGCTTCTATTTTGATCTTGTATTCAATCCGCCAGATTTTAAAAGATAGAAAAGATTAAAATAGTTTTCAATTCAAGGCCGAAGCTTTCGGCCTTGTTTTTTTCATCTTATGCACTACCAATTTTTTACTTTCATCTTGCTTTTGTCATTTAGCAAATTTTCGGCTCAAAGTTGCCTCACGAAGTCGGACTTTGCTAAGATTCAAAAATTGAGTATATCTGAAGCTAAAAAATACCTTTCGGATGTATTTTATAATTCAACTCCAAATGAATATCAGGGACGCACGCCTGTATGCGCTGAAGAGAAAATCGGGGATGCCTTAGGTTTTGCCGAAGTCGGTTTTGATGCAGTCTGTTATGATGATTATAATGAGGACAACAGTTTTGTACTCTACCAAATTAAGAATAACAATACCATCTTTTTGTATGAATGCACATCAAACTGCTATTATAGTTTATTCAATGAGTGTCAGCGCACTTTAAAAGGTGAGAAACAAGGATCCAATCAAGAATATGCGTTCATAGCATATCCGATTGGTGCACTTACTCTAGAATTTCGTTCATATTTTGAAAATGATAATCCATTTCGTGTGTTACTCTATAATAAAAGTCAGGTTCAAACCATATGGACAATTGAGAATAATAAATTTCAAGAAGAACAGCGTTTAATTGCTATTCAGGCACAAAAAGAATTAGCGTTTCATAACAGAATTGATTCGATTAAAAATTTAGCAGAATCTCTTGTTGTCAATGGATTGTTTTTAGAGGCTAAAATGAAATTTTCTGAAGCACTGTCCTTAGAATATAGCTATAACTTAACCGAAAGAATTACCTATTGTGAGCAAATGCTATGCCTGAGTAATGTGAATTTAGGTGATCAATTTTTATCAAAAAAACAATATAAGGATGCTTTAAAATCATATGAAATAGCAAAAGATTGCCTTCAAGATAAACGCGTTGCTGAAGAAAAAATAAGGGTTATTCAAAAACAAATGATGTCTGATTCAATCTCCAGATTGGCAACGGCAGCAGACGCATATTTTAACCAGAAGCGTTTTCAAAATGCGCGGGAGGCTTTTTTAAATATTAAAAGGCTCGACCCATTAAATAATTATGCGGCTCAACGCATCAAAGAAATCGATGAATTACTGTTCATTTTGGCTGAACGAAAAGTTAAAACTTATGATTATTTTCAAATTGATAATTCAAATGTCGCAGCAAATAGAGATATGCTTCAAAAAGAGCTCGTCCAGTATATCAATCCGCTGAAAAAAGGTGACCTTCAAATTCAGCTACATTATAAATACGACACGTTAGGCATAAATCAATCTGAATTTAAATTGGATGGATCAAGTGCTACGCAATTTCAACCAATTTTTGGAACTATTACCAATCAATTTCAAATGGTGCCACCGCAAAAAAAAGGTTATTTCATAAGTGCCGAAGGGCAAAAAGAATACGATATTCAATGGCAAACCCAAATATCTAAATATAGATACACCTCCAAGGGTGTAGCACAAAAGAGTGGTCTAATCCTTGACGAATCAAGCGTCATGGATTACTTTAATCGCACTACCTCGATTTATGGCACATATACATTAGCTTCAAAAAGTATTACAGTTAATTCACAGACTTATACGAATGTCAAAATTGCTTCTTACAAGGCGAAGGCAGGGCCTGCCAATGTTATTTATTCTATGATGCTTCCCGGATTAGGAACAATGCGTGTTACTTATGGTGAAAA
>JAIXXP010000065.1 GCA_027490665.1 Cryomorphaceae bacterium
CGGCCTTCTTGCAATTCGAATTCAACTTCGTCATTTTCTTTGATTTTGTCTACCAAACCGGTAACATGAACAAAATACTCTTTGTTCGTGTCTTCTTCAACAATAAAGCCAAAACCTTTGGTTTCGTTGAAAAATTTTACATGTCCTTTACTCATTCTAATAATATTAATTTCGGTAAAGGTAAGGACCTATTTGAGTTTTACACTATTTTTCTCAAATAAATCCGTTAAAATTTTGATTTAAGCTCCAAGCCTCGGCCTTTTGGGCAAACCAGGGCTTAATTTTTGGCCAAATGGAGGCAAAAAGTTCAGACTCTCTGTAACGGTCTAAATCTTGTTCGGATTGCCAAATAGAGTAAGTGAAGATAAGGCAAGGATCGTTTTTGTCTTGAAGCAATTGCATGCCATTACACCCCTCAAACTGTGCAACTTGCCATTTGACGCTTTCAAAATGAGCCAGAAAAGCAGAAAGGTGCTGCGCTTCAAATTTCATTTTCACTACACGTACGAGCATCAGAATAACGATTGGATGTTTTCTTTGGAGCCTTGTGGCGTGAATTCGACGTGCACAGGATCGCCGATGCGCATGCCAAATAATTTGCTGGCGCCTCCAAAACCGGCGTTGGCGCCACGATTAATAGCAATTTCTAAACGACCTGAGCTATTGAATATGGCTACGCGTTCACCCTGAGAAACCGCGTTATAGGTCGGTGAAATTTCATCGATAAAGTATTCTTTTTTCTGATACTTGATGATGAAAGGAATGTCGTTCCCGAAACGTTCAAAATCAGATTTGGTAATATTGGTAATGAGGTTGCCAAAGCTATCGATATGAATAACGATGCCGCGAATAAGTAGCTGATCTATAGCTGGTTTTTGATCGAATGCGCGCTTGTATGTACGGGATACCTCACAAAAACTGGACAGCGCTTCTTTATTTGCAATGCGCTGAGCGAGTTCGATGAAACAATTTTTGGTGGTGAAGCGCCATGCTTCGGGCTGCGTTTTGATAGCGGTGTAGAGGTAGAATTCGTCTGGAAAGTCTTCTTCTAAAAAGCTGCCAAAAAAACCATTGTCATTGCAAATGAAGTATTGTTCTTTGAATTTGAGAATTCCAGGAAAGCGTTCTTTTTGCGCTTCAAATTGCGGTTCGCTGTCTACGCCGATGAGGTGGATGGTACCTGCCGGGAATTCTTCAAAGCAAGAACGCAGCTGAAAAGCGGCTTCTCTGATATTGAAGGGGGTAATGCCATGACTGACGTCGATCACGTGCGCCGCAGGGAATGCTTGAAAGAGCTTTCCTTTGATAGCTGCTACGTAGTAGTCGTGGTAGCCGTTGTCTGTAGTGAGCGTAATGATTTGCATAGCTGAGAAGGCAACTTTGTGCTCAGAAATTTATAATTTTACCAAAAGTAATTGAAATCGTTAGAAACCCTTCAAAAAACCACCAAATAAATTGAGTTCAGGTCAACGTCAGATCAGCATTGAAGGCCTTAATCCGGCTGAAATTTACGGCATCAACAATGCTCATCTCAAGCACATCAAGAGTTTCTTTCCAAAGCTCAAAGTCGTTGCGCGCGGTAACGAGCTCACCTTGACTGGTGACGACGAAGTCATGGACGAATTCGAGCGCAAATTCGCTTTGATTGTTCAACATTACCACACCTACAATAGCCTCACCGAGAACAACATCGACAACCTCATGTTGCAAGACGGTGCCAAAATGCTCTCCCAAGACGACGGCTCCGAGACACTCGTGCACGGCAACGGCGGTGTCAAGATCAAAGCGCGCACCGTCAATCAAAAAAAGTTGGTACAGGCCGTTCTAGAGTCCGATATGGTTTTTGCCGTTGGGCCAGCGGGTACGGGCAAAACCTACACGGCAGTCGCTATGGCTGTGAGGGCCTTGAAAGCCAAAGAAGTAAAGCGCATCATTCTTACCCGCCCAGCAGTTGAGGCAGGTGAAAACCTCGGCTTTTTACCCGGCGACCTCAAAGAAAAGCTCGACCCATACCTCATGCCACTCTACGACGCTCTCCGCGACATGATACCAGCCGAAAAACTCGCTGACATGATCGAATTTGGCGTCATCGAAATTGCTCCCCTCGCATTCATGCGTGGCCGCACCCTCGATAAAGCGTTTGTCATTTTAGATGAAGCCCAAAACACCACCCAAATGCAAATGAAAATGTTCCTGACCCGCATGGGCATGACCGCCAAATTTGTCATTACCGGCGATATGTCTCAGGTAGACCTCCCATCGCGTCAGCGTTCAGGCTTGTCTTATGCTTTAGATGTCCTCCGCGACATCAACGATATCAAAATTGTGCGCTTGGGTCAGACAGACGTCATTCGCCACCGCTTGGTCAAGCAAATCATCGAAGCATTTGATGTCGCTGAGCACCAAGAAAAGCTCGATAAGCAGGCCAAACTAGAGGCCCAAGAAAAAAATAAAAAACAAAACTCCTAATATTCAATCCATTTTTATGCAAGCCCTCACCAGTAATTCATTTCAGTTTCAAGGTCAGACCAAAGTATATAACGGTAAGGTACGCGATGTCTATACCCTAGACAACGGCCTACTCGTAATGGTTGCCTCTGACAGAATTTCGGCTTTCGACCACATTCTTCCGAAAGGAATTCCTTACAAAGGCCAAGTGCTCAATCAAGTAGCCACTATGTTTTTAAATGCTACCAAAGACATCGTGCCCAATTGGTTGGTTGCAACACCAGACCCAGCCGTGGCAATTGGTGTGGCTTGTGAGCCTATTCGCATTGAAATGGTAATCCGCGGTTACTTAGCAGGTCATGCAGCCCGTGAATACAAAGCGGGTAAACGTACGCTTTGTGGCGTTGCGCTACCTGAAGGCCTCATTGAAAACGACCGCTTACCAGCGCCAATTATTACCCCTGCCACCAAAGCAGATGAAGGCCACGACGAAGACATTTCTAAAGAAGACATCCTTGCCCGTGGTTTGGTTTCACCTGAAATCTACGCGCAAATGGAGCAATACACGCATGCCTTGTTCAAAAGAGGAACTGAAATGGCAGCTGAGCGCGGGCTCATTTTGGTAGATACCAAATACGAATTTGGCCTGCACAACGGTGTGGTTACGCTCATCGACGAAATCCATACCCCAGATTCTTCACGTTATTTTTACGCCGAAGGTTATGAAGAACGCCAAGCCAACGGCGAAGCGCAAAAGCAACTTTCTAAGGAGTTTGTGCGTCAGTGGCTCATTGAAAATGGCTTTCAAGGCTTAGACGGCCAAGCCATGCCATTTATGCCAGAAGACTTCGTTGCAGTGATCTCTGAGCGCTACATCGAACTTTACGAGCGCATCACTGGTCTTACTTTTGAAAAGTCTGATACCCAAAACATCGTTGCCCGCATTGAAAACAACGTCAATGCTTACTTGCAAAACAACTAAACTATGTCTGTACACGCAGCTGCACCCAAAAAAATAACGACGCACACACTTCAAGAAATGAAGCATGCGGGTCAGAAAATCTCTATGCTTACCGCCTATGATTATTCCATGGCGCGCATCGTAGATGAAGCTGGCATAGACGTCATTCTCGTCGGAGACTCCGCTTCAAATGTGATGGCTGGTCACGAGACCACCTTACCCATTACCCTTGATCAAATGATTTACCACGCGTCTAGTGTGGTGCGCGCCGTGCAACGCTCATTGGTGGTTGTGGACATGCCTTTTGGTTCGTACCAAGGCAATTCAAAAGAGGCACTGTCGAGCGCCATTAAAATCATGAAAGAATCGGGTGGCCATGCCGTCAAGATGGAAGGTGGTGCCGAAATCCTCGATTCTGTTCGCCGCATTCTCACTGCAGGAATCCCTGTTATGGGACATCTCGGCCTTACCCCGCAATCCATCTATAAGTTTGGCACTTATGTGGTGCGCGCCAAAGAAGAGGAAGAGGCCGCAAGGCTTATTGCCGATGCCAAAGCTTTGGAAGAGGTGGGTTGTTTTGCAATTGTACTCGAAAAAATTCCGGCTACACTTGCAGCACAGGTTGCTCAAATGGTACAAATTCCTGTTATTGGCATAGGTGCAGGAGGAGGCGTAGACGGCCAAGTGCTCGTTATCCACGACATGCTCGGCATCAACAATGAATTCAATCCGCGTTTTTTACGCAAATACAATAACCTTCACGCACACATGCTGCAAGCCTTCCAAGACTACAAAGCAGATGTTCAATCCGGCGACTTTCCAAATGTTTCGGAGTCTTATTAATTTTTTAGGTTTCGTTTTTTTCTTTTTTCTACTTGGCTGCACAAATCAAAAAACTGCCGAGCATTCAAAAAAAGAAAATTTATGTCAGCACAGCCAGTATTTGCGCATTTTTAAAAACCAAAAAGGCTACAAGGTCGAAATCCTCGATCCAGATGAACAACGCAAGCAGCATTTCTTTCAAATCCAAAAGCCTTATACACGTATAGCTGTGCTCAGTGCTACCCATGTGGGCATGCTTGCAGCGCTTGGTCAGCAAGAAAAAATTTGTGCGGTTTCCAATGCCAAATACCTCTTTGACCCTAGTGTTAAACGCCTACTTCGACTCAAACGCATCGCAGATTTGAATACAGAATTGGGTTTTTCAGCCGAGAAATTGCTTCAGAAAAAGGCGCAAGTGGTGGTCTACAGTGGTTTTGGCAATGAGAGCCAACAGCTCAAAAGACTGCCTTCCAACATGCTCAGTATTGCCAATTTTGAATGGCGCGAAAAAACGCCTTTGGCCAGAGCAGAATGGCTGCTCTTATTTGGTGCTTTATGTGGTCAGTTTGACAAAGCCCAACAGTTGTTTGAAGAGATAGAAGCCAATTATATCGCAATCCAAAAGGAAGTGCAACAAAATAACCGTTCCAACCAGCTTCCGGTCCTCCTTAGTGGAAACTTATACGGCGATCAATGGATTGCTCCAGCTGGGCAAAGTTTTGAGGCCCGCATTTACAAAGACGCGGGTTTGGCTTATTTATTTAGCAAAGAGCAAGGTACGGGCAGTATTTTCAAGAGTCTAGCTGAAATCCTCAGAAAAGGGCCTGCTGTAGGTATATGGCTTAACCCAGGGTTACCGAATAGAAAAGCAATATTAAAGCAGTATCCGAAGGCACAATTTTTTCCATTTTTTAAAAAACCAATTTACTGCTATACGTCCAATACCAACAAATATTGGGAGCAAGCTGCCGTTCACCCCGATTGGCTGCTCTCCGATTTGAGTCAAATCGCTTTGGTTCAGACAAAAAAGTTGCATTTTTATGCTTTATTGAAATGAAGCAACGCAGTATTCAACTTCTGATCAGTTCCGGAATGCTTCTCCTTTTGTTGAGTTGGGCACACCTCTTTGTACTCCAACAAGAGCAAGGAGCGAACAGCAACTTGATTTTTTGGGAATTTCAAGTGCCGCGCCTGTTGAGTGCGCTCCTCGCGGGTGCAGGTCTTTCCTTGAGCGGTCTTTTGATGCAAAACCTTTTTCAGAATCCGATGGCGGGCCCTTACGTCCTCGGTATCAATTCGGGCGCAAGTCTATTTATTTCCATTCTTATCTTAGGTGTAGCTCCTACGTTTTTAAATGAGTTCAGTTATGTAAGTGCCGCCATGACAGGCGCCTTTTTGGCAGCCAGCTTTATGTTTGTAGTTTCCAAACGTGTACAAAATATCCAATCACTGCTGGTAATTGGGCTTATGTTTGCAAGTTTTACGGGTGCTATTGAATCAGTTTTACAGTCCTTTGCCGCCCCCGAGCAAGTCAAGCAGTTGTTCATCTGGAACATGGGTTCGCTCCAACAAATGAGTGCTGCACAAGCACCTTGGATGGCTACAATAGTTTTATTTGGCATTGCTTCAACCTTATTTTTAGTGAAAGGCTTGAATGCTATGGTGCTCGGCGAAGCACATGCACTCCAACTTGGCGTCAAAGTCAAGTTACTCAAAATCTCCATTTTATTTGTGACTGCTCTTTTAGCAGGTAGCATTACTGCTTATTGTGGTCCCATCGCATTTGTGGGCTTAGCTATTCCAAATTTATCGCGCGCGTTGCTCAAAACGCAAGATCACCTCTTGCTCATTTTGTTTTCTGTTTTAGCCGGCAGCTGTTTTCTCGTCGCTATTGATGTACTTATTTTGCTACTAGACCCATGGTTGAGCCTTCCGGTTAATGTCTTAACAGCCGTAATTGGCGCGCCTTATGTTGCTTACCTCATGTTACGTCAAAGATGATCTCTATTCAACACGCACAAGTCGGGTATCAAACTACGCTCATTGACATCGCACAATTAGCGCTTCCGGCAGGGCAAATTTATGCGCTCATTGGCCGAAACGGATCTGGGAAATCTACACTCCTGCAGACGCTCATCGGGCAGTTGCCTTTGCGTGCCGGAAGTATTTCTCTTGGTGCATTTTCACTAGGAGAGCTACAAAAAAATGCCGCGCTGCGCTCAACGCAGGTTTCTTATGTAGCGAGTATGTTTGCTGGAGTAGAGGCCTTGACGCTGCATGCCTATGTTTCGCTCGGGCGCGTGCCACACTTGGGTGCCTTTGGCCGCATGCAGGCAACAGATTTACAATTTGTAGATGAGGTTCTTCGAGTACTCAACTTAAGCGACTTAGCCCATAAGGAAACACGCAAGTTAAGCGACGGCGAACGGCAACTGGCAAGTTTGGCTCGTGCTATTGTTCAGGATACACCATTTATGGTTCTAGATGAACCTGCCTCTTTTTTGGATTATTTCAATCGAGAATTATTGCTAGATCAACTCCAACAATGGGTCCAGCAAAAACCTGAGCGCACGGCTGTTTTCTCGAGTCATGACATCGATTTGTGTTTGCAAAAGGGCATTCCGATGTTGGTTTTGCACCAACACAAACTGACGTTGTTGACCAAGCCAACCAAGCAAGAAGTAATGGCCTTGCTTTAGACCGTCATGATGTCTTTTTCCTTGAGCTCTACTAACTCGTCTACTTTTTTGATATAGCTATTGGTGATTTTTTGAATTTCTTCTTCACCTACTTTCACTAAATCTTCAGATAAGCCTTCGTTTTTAAGGTCTTTGATCATGTCTAGCGCGTCTTTGCGGTTATTGCGCACACCAATTTTGGCATTTTCTGCTTCAGTTTTGGCACGCTTCACTAAATCGCGACGGCGTTCTTCGGTGAGCGGAGGAACGGTAATGATCAGTTGTTCGCCGTTGTTCTGTGGATTGAGTCCGAGATTGGCATTGATGATCCCTTTAGCGATATCGTTGAGTAAAGGCTTTTCCCAGGGTTGTACAATAATGGTGCGCGCGTCTGTGGTATTGACGTTGGCTACCTGATGTAAGGGCGTCATGGAGCCATAATACTCAATCATTACGCTATTGAGCATGGCTGGACTTGCCTTTCCAGCTCGGATTTTAATGAGTTCGTTTTCAAGGTGAACCAAGGATTTTTGATTGGCTTCCTTGAATTCGTCGTAAATCATTGTAAGTTCTTCTGTCATGATGCGCTAACTAAAGTTCCGACATGTGCTCCTTCCATTAACTTGCGTAAATTGCCGGGAGTGTCCATGTCAAATACGATGATGGGTAAATTGTTTTCTTTGCAAAGCGTAAAGGCGGTCATGTCCATGACATTGAGGCCTCTTGCATATACTTCGTCAAATGAAATTTGATCAAATTTAATAGCTGAGCTATCTTTAAGTGGGTCTGCGGTATAGATGCCGTCTACGCGGGTTCCTTTCAGAATAACCTCTGCATTGATTTCGATGGCGCGCAAAGAAGCAGCAGAATCGGTAGTAAAGAATGGGTTTCCTGTTCCGGCACCAAAAATAACCACCCTGCCTTTTTCTAAATGACGCACTGCTCTGCGGCGCACAAATGGCTCGGCAATTTCTTTCATTTCAATAGCTGATTGCAAACGGGTCGTGACACCAACCGACTCTAGTGCGGACTGTAGGGCCATAGAGTTGATCATGGTGGCGAGCATGCCCATGTAGTCGCCGTGGGTGCGGTCCATGCCGCCTTCTTCGGCTTGCACACCTCTGAAGATGTTGCCACCGCCAATTACAATTGCTACCTCAACACCTAACTGATGAAGTTCTTTGATTTGTAGTGCATAGGCGCTAATGCGCGCGTTATCTATGCCAAATTGTTTGTCTCCCATGAGAGACTCACCAGAAAGTTTGAGGAGTATGCGTTTGTATTTCATATGCAAGACAAATATACTATGAATCGTGTTTATTTGGGTTTGGGGTAAAAAAAAAGCTACCGGTATCGATAGCTTTTTTAAATATTGATGTTTGCTTAGCTCAAAGAGAAACGTTTGAACTCAGAAACAGTAAGACCTTTAGAGGTGCTGTTTAAGAATTGTTCTACGGTAAGTTTGTTATCGCGAACAAATGCTTGACTTAATAAAGTGTTTTCTTGGAAGAATTTGTTCAAGCGACCCATTGCAATTTTTTCAGCCATGTCAGCTGGTTTGCCTTCTTGGATAGCCAACTCTTTACCTACTTCGATTTCACGCTCAATTGTGCGCTCATCTACGCCGTTTTTGTCGATAGCGATAGGAGCCATTGCTGCCACTTGCATTGCAACTTGACGGCCAGCTTCAGCGACATCTTCACCGGCAACTGTTAAACCTACTAGTGTAGCTAACTGGTTACCTGGGTGATTGTAAGCAACTACGTTTTCAGCACGAACAACTGCATAAGCAGAAAGATCTAGTTTTTCGCCGATGACACCAACTTGCTCAGTGATTTTGTCTTCAACAGAAAGTCTGTCGTCGTATGCTAAAGCTTTCAATTCTTCAGCAGTTTCTGGAAGTTTGTTGAGTGCGAGGTCTACTAAAGACTGTACGAATGCTACATAACCGTCGTTTTTGGCAACGAAGTCAGTTTCACAGTTGAGGGTTAAGATAACACCTGCTTTGCTGTCTGCAGTAGCTTGTGCCATAATAAGACCTTCTTTAGCGTCGTTTCCACCGCGTTTCGCAGCGATTTTTTGACCTTTTTTACGAAGGATATCGATAGCTGTTTCGAAATCACCGTTGGCTTCAACCAAGGCATTTTTACAATCCATCATACCAGCGCCTGTCTGTTGGCGCAATTTGTTTACATCTGCAGCTGTGATAGCCATGTTATGAGAGTTTATGGGTGAATTATTCTGCGCTTTCTGTCGCGTCTGCTGCAACTTCGGCTTGTGCTTCAGTTGGAGCTTCGTCTTTGTCAGTAGCTTTCAAATTTTTACGGTCTTCTAAACCTTCTTTGATGGCACCACAAATAGCGTCGAGGATCAAAGTAATAGATTTAGTAGCGTCGTCGTTGGCAGGAATAGGGAAGTCTACCAATTTAGGATTTGAATTGGTGTCTACCATTGCAAACGTTGGGATGTTCAAACGACGTGCCTCTGCAAGAGCGATATGCTCTTTAAGGATATCGACGATGAAAATAGCAGCTGGCTGACGCGTCATGTCTGCGATAGAACCAAAGTTTTTCTCGAGTTTCTCGCGTTGACGGCTTTTGAATAGTTTTTCACGTTTGTTGAGGGTGTCCCAAGTACCGTCTGATTTCATTTTGTCGATGAGCGACATTTTACGAATAGACTTACGAGTAGTTTGGAAGTTAGTTAACATACCACCAGACCAACGCTCCGTTACGAACGGCATGTTGACTGCTGCTACGCGCTCAGCAACGATTTCTTTAGCTTGTTTTTTCGTAGCAACGAAAAGTACTTTTTTACCAGATTTAGCAATTTGCTTCATTGCAGCACATGCGTGATCTAGGTGTACGAGTGTTTTGTTGAGGTCAATGATGTGAATACCTTTCTTCTCTTCGAAGATGTAAGGTGCCATTGCCGGGTTCCACTTGCGCTTAAGGTGACCAAAATGCACACCTGCGTCGAGTAGGGATTCAAAAGTTAATTTAGACATATTGTGTTTTTGTTTACGTTCCTATTAAAAAAAGCAACATTGGAGGGGCCAAAATGGCAAGTGCTCCAATGCTTGGATGCTAAACAGTCCAGTAGGCGGATTAACGCTTGGAGAACTGGAATTTCTTTCTTGCTTTTGGTTGACCTGGTTTCTTGCGTTCTACCATACGTGGATCACGTGTCATGAGGCCTTCTACTTTAAGCATTGGTTTGTAGTCTGCAGATACTTCAACAAGCGCACGGGAAATCCCTAAACGTACTGCTTCAGCTTGACCATTGATACCACCACCAACAACGTTCACTTTGATGTCGTACTGACCAGCTGTGCCGGTAAGTGCAAACGGTTGGTGAACTTTTGCTTGAAGAAAGTCAATTGGAAAAAATTCGGTCATCTCGCGTTTGTTGATCGAGATTTTGCCGTTTCCTTTGGTTAAATAAACGCGGGCTACCGCTGTTTTTCTTCTTCCTAATGCGTTAATGACTTCCATACTAATTATTTGAGGGTATCAAGATTCAATAATTCTGGTTGCTGCGCTTCGTGGTTGTGTGCAGCACCTTTGTAAACTTTGAGGTTGGTGTAGAGTTTGCGACCAAGTGTGTTTTTTGGAAGCATACCTTTAATTGCCTTTTCGATGAGGCGCTCTGGATGGTTTTTGAGCATGCTCTCAGCAGATGTAAAACGCTGACCACCTGGATAACCAGAGAAACGAACGTATTCTTTATCTTGGAGTTTAGTGCCTGAAAAGGCGATTTTCTCCGCGTTGATAACGATCACATTGTCACCACAGTCCGCATGCGGCGTGTAACAGGTTTTATATTTTCCACGGATGACTTTGGCAACTTTACTTGCCAAACGTCCGACTGTTTGACCTTCAGCATCCACTACATACCACTTCTTATCGGCAGTTTCGGTATTACCAGCTAACGTTCTGTAACTTAATGTGTTCACGGTTCTTTCTGTTAAATAAAAAACTTAATTTCCCTGAATTTAGGGGTGCAAAGATACAACTATTGTGTTTATTTACAAATGAAAAGCAGAAAAATTCTAAGATTATTTTGCTTTAAAGGCTGAAATCGCATTTCTTGTAAATTCACTCAGGACCAAACGGCCACTTATTGCGGCGCGTTGAACTAAAAGTTCATCCCAATTTTCGGTGCCTTCCCAAAAGATTTTTTTGAGTTCTTGCATGGCTTCCGGATTGGATTGCGCAAGTTTGCTGCTCAGCGTTTGAATGGCGGTATCCATGCTGGCTTCGTCCTCGAATATTTCTGTGTAGAGCCCTTTCTCTTTGGCCCATTGGGCGCTGCGCCATTCAGTTGCGTTTATGGCGAGCTCACTCATGGCTGAACGGCCAATTTTGCGTTCTACTGCTGGCCCTACTACAAATGGCCCGATGCCTACAGCGAGTTCTGATAACTTAACTTCTGCTCTATTGGTTGCAAAGCAATAGTCGGTGGCAGAGGCCAAACCTACACCACCACCAACTGCGCGTCCTTGTACGCGTCCGATGATGAGTTTTGGAGCTTTTCTGCAAGCATTTATGACTTTGGCAAAACCTGAGAAAAATGCAAGACCCGTTTCGAGGTCTTGGATGCTGATGAGTTCATCAAAACTGGCGCCCGCGCAAAAAGCTTTGCTGCCCTGTGATTGGAGTACGAGCACTTTTGTGCGTTCATCTGAAGCCAGTTCGGTAATGGTGTCAGCTAAAGATTGTAAGATATGCCCTGGAAGAGAGTTGCTCATTGGGTGTCCGAAGGTAATAAGCCCTATGCCAGTTGCTGAAATTTCGGTTAATACAAAACCGTCTTGGTGTGTGTTGTTCATTCTTATTTTAAAGTAAAGCTATCTGTGCCAATTAAAAGACCTTCGCAGTAAATGCGTACTTTATAAGTTCCTTTTGCTGCTTCTTCTCCTTTGAGTTCGTAGTAGATAGTAAGGTCTAAAGCTTGGTTTTGGTAATCGACATCTTTGCGTTGTGAATATGGCGTACTTCCGTTTTCTGTTTCTGTTACAAAATTGCTACTGGCTTGTAGTACCTCTCCATTCGGAGCTGTAATTTGCAAGTAAACGCTTTTGCGTCCAGCCGCGCTGAGTACGTTTTCTGAAAGTGTAAAGCTACTGCGGAATTGAACGGCACTCTTGGCGCGATCGGTTACTTCCATGGTGTTGTTCAGGCGTTGTTTGAGCGCTTCTGATTGAATACCGTAGGCTTGTAGTTTACTGCCCTTCTTTACTTGTTGTTGCGATTCTTCTGCTTGTTGGCGGTAGGTGTCGCGTTCTGTTGTTGTAGTAGATAGGCGTACATTAGTTTCCTCCAAGCGACTGCCTAGATCGATATTAAGCGTATTGAGGGAGTCAATAGTACGGGCATAACTACGCATGATTGAGCGCAGTGTTTCGTTCTCTTTTCGAGCCTTGACGAGGTCTCTAGCCGTCATTTTGGAGCGATCTAGTTTTTGGAGGAGTTGGGTAATTTGCGCTTTTTGGGCATTGAGGCTATCTGCTTTCGTAGCATCTTTTTCAATGAGTTTGTTGTAATTGCGCAGCATTTGTTGGAGGTCTTGCTTGAGGTCTTGCTTCATGCTGCCGGTGTAACCAGAAAGTGCAGCTTCCATATCGGCCATATCAGAGAGTAGCGCTGTATTCTTGTTGTTGCAAGTATTGAGCGCAGCACGTTGTCTGGACCAAGCGAGGGTGAGCCCTGCGAGGCCAGCAAGCAAAATAAAGATGAAAATGAAATAAAAACTATTTGATTTTTGAGGTACTTGAGGTTGTGTTTCCATGTAAGGGTAGTTTGGTAATCAAAAATACAAAAGAAATTGGTGTTATTTATGCGTTTGTAAATCTAACGCTTATCTAAATTATGAAATTGCCAAGTTACTTCTTTAGTGAAGCGTAAAATACTGTCGGGTCCAACTGCGGTAAAACGGGCATCGCTACTCGCTGGATACGCGCCGCCATGATGCATGGCCTCTACAACGCTCACGCCGGTTGGAACACTATTTAATATAACACGTCCGACTTTTTCGTTTACAAAATGAGTCAAGGTTGGACTTATAGATGTAGTGTTTTTTGTGAAAATACTTGTGGTCAGTTGACCATCAATTTGGTCAAATAGCATTTCAAGTTGCCGTTCGTTTTCGAAACGACACAAAACAGCAAAAGGTCCAAAAACTTCTTCTAAAAGCGTAGCTTCTTTCGTTAGAAGCGTGAGTTCTGTTTGTGCAAGGCCCCAGTGACCCAAAATACCAATTGCATTTTGATTACTTTGGTGCTTTGTAACGCCTTTTATTTGAAAAACCTTGCGTTTGCGCGCTTCGAACTTCTGGAAAATATCGGGATGCAACATTGGTACGGCAACTTGGTCATCAAGTGCTTTTAAAAGAGCCTTCTTAAAAGTATCAAAATGCGTTTGCGCAACAAGGAGGAGCCCAGGTTTGGTGCAGAATTGGCCTGCGTCTGTGCAAAGAGAACGCGCTAATTGCTGTGCAATTGTTTCTATTTGGTCTATATCTATATCAGAACAAATGACCACAGGATTAAGGCTGCCCATTTCTGCAAATACAGGGATAGGGTTAGGTCTTTGTGCAGCGAGGTCCATGAGCGCACGGCCACCTTTGATGCTTCCTGTAAAGCCAATTGCTTTGATTTGTGGGTGTTGGGCAAAAATAGTAGCCCAATGAAAGGTGTTGTCTATGACATGACTAAATATAGTTCGCGGTAGCTGGAGTTCTTGAATAGCACTTTTGATACAGCGCGCAACAGCAAGGCTTGTACCTACATGCATGGGGTGTGCTTTGACCACGACACAACAGCCTGCGGCTAAAGCTGCAACGGTATCTCCACCCATAGTGGAATAGGCAAGCGGAAAATTTGAGGAACCCAAAACTAAAACAGGCCCGAGGGCAGTGCGCTTTTTGACAAGGGTTTTGTTTTCAGCCTGGAGTTTATCGTGCTTTTCCCAAGTGCATTTTTGAATGTGGGCGGCAAAAAGCGAGATGGTTTGCGTGAGGCGTGTAAACTCTGTTTCAAAGCGCGCCGCAGAAAGACCGCTCTCTTGACAGTATATTTTTTGAATGGCTGTTTTGTCGCTTTCGAGAAACTTTGCGATGCATAACAATAACTCCGCTCTTTGTTGGGGAGTAGTGTTTCTGAAGAAGGATTGATCAGAACGGATGTTGCTTTCCCATTCTTGCAAGAAGGATGCAGGTGTAGGGAAATACAAGTGGGTATCCCAGGTGTTTTGGGAAGCTTGAAAGGTCCTGAAACCTTTAGACATTGGTTTAGGCCTCGGTAAGCTCAAAATGATAGCTCTCCATGATTTGGTTGGCTAACATTTTTTTGCACGCGGTATCGACCATTTGTTTTGCTTCAGCCATGCTGGTGGCTTCTACAAAAAGTCGGATGTGTTTGCCAATGCGAACGCCATCGATTTGGGCGAGCCCGATGTTTTTCATGGAATTAGTTACGGCTTTTCCTTGTGGGTCTAGAAGCGCGTCGAGGGGCATGACGTCGATTTCAGCTTTGAATTTCATGTTTTTTGAATTGAAAATTTTCAATAATGGATAAAATCAGGTACAAAATTACGATTATTGGAATGGCCCAAACCAAAAAAAGTGGAATACTTATCAACGAAATGAGGAGTAATAAGTAGCGGTATTCGTTGCCGCGCCATGCAAAGTTTTTGAATTTGAGCGCCAATAATGGCAATTCAGTAACCATTAATACAGCAAACAAGACTGAAATAATACTCAGTGTATAACAGTCAAAAACACTGTAAATAAATGCTGACTGATGGCTCCAATTGGGAAGTTCAAACCAAAAGTAGAGCGGAAAGAATGCATAGAAAATGGTGGCGGTTGGGGTGGGAACACCTATGAATTTGTCTGTTTGGCGTTCGTCGATGTTGAATTTGGCCAAGCGAAATAATGCAAAGAAAGGAATGATGAGCGCTACAAAAGGTAAAAATTGTATGGAGGCGTTGTAGGTGTTGTTGCGGCCATAGAAGAAAGCGGCTTTCCAGTCGATGAGCTGGGCCACTACATATTCTTGAGCTTCGCCGCCGTAGCTTTGAACGCCCTGTGCGTTTTTCATGAGTCCGCTTTGGTCAATGCCAACAATGATCATGACAAACATGAAAATACCTGGGGCAACGCCAAAACTAACGAGGTCCGCTAGAGAGTCAAGTTGTTTACCTAAAAGGCCATTGGTTTTGGTGAAGCGCGCCACAAAACCATCTAAGAAATCGAGTATAGCGGCGATGGCCAGCGCATAAACGGCCCAGTCGAGCCGGCCACTCAAACTGAAAATGATAGAGCAAATACCACCAAGAAGGTTAAAAGAAGTAATGAGATTAGCCAGACCAAACATTGTATGCGTTTTTTGTAAAAGTACCTATTAAACACAATTTTTTGTGCAATTTTGAGTTTTTGTAACATGTTTTCAATCAAAACCACCTTCTTTGCCGCTTTCATGAGTCTTTCTGTGGCTCATGCCCAAGATTTCAATCCAAAATACGCCAATGAATTCCTGAACATGGGTGTGGGGGCCGACGCACTAGGGATGGGGTCAGCGGTTGTTGCTGATGTACAGGGGCTTACAGCAGGTGTCTGGAACCCAGCGGGCTTGTTGCAGCAAAAGCAGCAAACAGAAATCGGCCTTATGCATGCCTCTTACTTCGGTGGTTTAGCTGCCTTTGATCATTTGGGAGCTTCTAGGCGGGTCAATAACCAAACTGTGGTTGCACTCAATCTGCTTCGCCTCGGGGTCGACAACATTTACAACACCACCCAACTCATAGACAATCAAGGCAACATCGATTATAGCCAACTCCAAACTTTTAACAGTGCCGACTACGCCCTCATTGGTTCCATTGCCAAGCCAACGCGTGTTGCAAACTTGAGTTTAGGGCTGAGCGCAAAAGTGCTCTACCGCCACATCGGAAATTTTGCAAAGGCTTATGGCTTTGGTTTTGATGCGGGCTTGCAATATCGCCCGAGTAAATATTGGTCAGCAGGTGTGAGTTTGCGCGACGCCACCAGTACATTTAGCGCCTGGACCTACAACCTGAGCCCCGAAATGCAGGCCACTTTCTTAGAGACCAACAACGCTTTGCCACAAAATGGTATCGAGCAAATGCTACCCAGAATAGTGTTGGGTGCTGCAGGTAAGCTCCCGCTCAATAGTGAAAAATACGAAATCGGTGGCCAACTCAACGCTGAAATAACCACAGACGGCCCGCGCAACACATTGGTCTCCGGCAAGGTGTTTTCTATCGATCCTAGAGCAGGCATTTACCTCAATTATGACCAAAAACTAACCCTGCGTACTGGCGTGTCGCAATTTCAGTATTTCCTTGATTTCGACAACACGAAAAAGTTAGGTCTGCAACCGCATTTAGGCGCCGGGGTGGTACTTCAAAACTGGACCATCGATTATGCGTTTACGCGCTTAGGTCTGGGGGGAGAGGGGTATTTCACCCATTTGTTTTCGCTGAAATGGGCGTTTTCTGCCAAAGGCTAATCAGAAAAACTTACAACTGAAAATAGCGGTATCGTCTACATAGGGAAGGCCGCCTTTCCAATCTTCGAGTTTGGAAAAAATGATGTCATTCATGTCTTCCATTTTGAGCGCAGAGAAAGAACGCACCTGCTTAATGAGTTGCTCAAGTCCAAATTGTGCGCCTTTTTCATTTTCGAGTTCAACAACACCATCGGTAAAAAGTACCATCGTAGATTTCGCCTGTAGTTGCATTTTGCCCACATGAACAAAAGGAAGTTCATCGAGCATGCCCAAACCAATACAACCATCCGTAAGCAGGGTTGTGGTCTTGCCACTCAAAATAAATGGCTGGTTATGCCCCGCATTGACATACTGCAATTGGCGCGTGTAGGCGTTGTAGTGAGCAATGAAAAACGTGATGAATTTTTCACCTTTCGCATTTTTCATAACTAACTTGTTGAGTTCTTCCATGAGGAAGGTGAGTTCAAAACGTTGGTATTTAAAGAGCGTGCGAATAGTTGCTTGAAAATTGGCCATCAGTAGGGCCGCAGTGATGCCCTTGCCACTCACATCACCTATACAAATGATATATTCTTCGTCGCCGAGCGGAATAAAATCATAGAAGTCGCCACCAACCGCATGCCGAGGGATATAGCGCCCCGAAATATCCATTTTCTTATTAGAGGGCAATTCTTGCGGAAATAGCAATTTCTGCATTTCTGATGCCAGTTCGAGTTCTTTAGAAATTTGCTCCTTAATTACGTTCTGAGCACTTAGCTTGCGGTTTTCAAGTGCAACGCAGAGAATATTTGTAAGGGTATGTGCGAAAGAAAAATGGGCAAGTTCTAGTGCCTCTGTCTTGCTATTTGTTGAGAGAAGTAGATAGGCGAGGGGTTTATCGTGGTGATCAATTGGAATGACCGCTTGAAAATCTTGAAGGATACTACTATTAGAAGAGGCAACAAGTGTAATTTCTTTAAAGCGCGAGAGTTCTGAGGTAACCTCATTTATGACGAGCTTGTTTTTATAACCACTTTTAACAGGTAGCAACCACTCTTCTTGCTTGAGGAGTAAAACAAAGCGGCTAAAATGCAATTGTTCTTTGAGAATGAAAGTAAAGATCCGATACAGCTGCTCAACAGCTATATTTGCATTAATGGCGTTTGTTAGCTCTAGAATGGAGTGTAGGCGGTGGTCCTTGAGTTCAAGGTGAGTTAAAGCTGATGATTGGCTATTTTGCATATGAGACGCCTGTTGCGGCAAATGTAAACGCTTTGCACATAGCGCGAATTGAGAGCACTAATAACTTATGAAAGTGAAGTTGTTCAAAGCGGTTTTTGAATTTCGTGCATTTCTGTAAAAAAGTTCTTGTTTTTCAAGAAGAAATACCTATCTTTGCATTCCATTTTCGAAAAGTAATACAAATGAAAAAAGATATCCATCCTTCAGATTACCGCCTAGTAGTGTTCAAAGACATGTCTAACGAGTATGCGTTTATTTGTCCTTCTTGCGCTGAAACCAAAGAAACTATTTCTTGGGAAGACGGCAACGAATATCCATTAGTGAAGCTCGATATCTCACACAAGTCTCACCCGTTCTTCACAGGTATTGCACAGTTCGTGGATACAGCCGGACGTATCGACAAATTCAAAAACCGTTACGGTCGTCACATGAAATAATTGAGAAAACTTTCTCTACTACATATTTAAAGGCTCCAATTTGGGGCCTTTTTTTATGGCTTTTGTTTTCTATAACTTGCTATTTGGTTTCTAGCGTAAATTTTCTAACGCGCAAATTTTGCAGCTGCCCGCGATAGCCGATCGTTCATGGCAAGCCCGAGTCCATGGTTAGGAAAGGGCTCTACATATATTTTTTGAACTTGGGCCGCGTCGGCCTCGTGCAGTGCAGCATATAAATTACGTGCGGCTTCAGTGAGCGCTGCATCCTGACTCAATACTAAGTGTGGGCCAGTGATAAGCTCATTTTTTCCGATTGTAATTTGCAGCGCATTTTTGTTTTCATCGGAGGGTTTGTAACCTAAAAACAAGGGGGTTTGGGTTGCGTAGTGGTGTTTGACCATCCCGCTAGTTAGTACGCCGCTGTGTTCATGTACCTTTGCTGCGGGGCTGTAGCCCAATACTTCGGCGAGCGCTTCTGTGGTTATGCCACCGTGTCGGTAAATCAGTACGCGTGCGTTCTCGAGGCCAATAATAGTAGATTCCAAACCTTCCCAGCAAGCACCGCCATCGAGAATATAAGGAATGCGACCACTGAGCTGTTCATGTACGTGCGAAGCTGTTGTTGGACTCAGTTGGCCGTACAAATTGGCGCTAGGTGCAGCAAGGGGCCTGCCGAGTTCAGTAAGCAGTTCTTGCAGTGCAGGATGCTTCGGAAAGCGAATGGCAACGGTGTCTTGCCCCCCAGTAATGAGTGTACTGACCAAACTGCTTTTGGGAACAATAAAGGTGAGTGGGCCAGGGCAGAAGACACTTGCCAATTGTTGGAATACTTCGGGAAATACTTCGATGTAAGGCAAAGCTTGTGCTAGGCTTGCAAAATGTAAGATCAGCGGGTTCGATGTTGGACGGCCTTTGGCTTTGAAAATATCCAAAACAGCGTCGTCGTTGTTGGCGTCTGCAGCTAAGCCGTAGACGGTTTCGGTCGGGACACCAACGGTTTGGCCACTTTGAAGTAAAGTGAGTGCTTTGTTGAGGTCTGTACCAATCTCGGTGTTCATGTAGCAAAGTTAGTGTAAACTTAAAAAAAGTACTTGTTTTTACTTGAACAAATGATTTTTGCGTGTACCTTTGTGTAGAACAATTCTAAATAAGATGCAAGTCATTCTCGCCGACAGCAATGAGCTCATCCGTTTGGGTTTAAGAACCATCTTAAACGCCCAAACGGGTATCAGTATAGCAGGCGAAGCCAAAAACCAAGACGAGCTCTTGGCGCAGCTCAAAACCTTCGGCGCCGACGTCGTGCTCATCGACTTCACCTCCCACGGCTTCAGCATCGATATCGTTCCAAAGGCACTCTCCAAATTCAAAGATTTACGCTTTGTAGCGATTACCGAAGCCCAACATGCGCCAATTCTCATTGACGCGCTCAAGTCTGGGGTAACGAGCTATGTCAAAAAAGATTGCGAACTCGCCGAAATCATAGACGCTGTTAAAGAAACCGCTCAAGGCAAGCAGTTTTTCTGTGGTCAAATTTTAGAAACCATCCAAAAAGCGAATATAGACCTATCAGAGCTCAATACTGAGGAATTTAGTTGCGGCCCGGTTGTGCTTTCCGACAGAGAAAACGAAATCATTACGCTCATCGCCGAAGGGCAAACCAACGAGCAAATTGCCGAGTTTCTTTTCTTGAGCAAGCACACTGTTAATACGCACCGCAAAAACATCATGGCCAAATTGGGTGTAAAGAACACCGCTGGCATCGTAATGTACGCCGTGAAGACCGGTTTGGTGTCGCCAAATCGCTTCTTGTTTGCCCCTAGTCTGAACTAATTAAAAGGCGACGCTAAATTTCAGATTGAAAAGCCGCTGCGTCAGGTAATTTGGCACCGAGTAAAACTTCCCTTGCACATCCTGAATCCACTGCTTTGAAAGCACGTTGTTCACCCCAAGAATATTAAAGATCTCCAAAGAAATGAGTGCTTGATCGAGTGCTTGCCAACCTTTTTTACCCTGTCTGATTTCGGATTTATTGTGCAATAAATCATAAGAAAGTCCGAGGTCTACTCTAAAGTAAGAACGGATGCGCAGTGTATCTTTATAGCGCGTAAAGTCAGGCGGGCCGTATGGCAGTCTTGAGCCATACTGCAAGCCCATTTGTACTTTAAAGGCTTCATAACCTGGCATTTGGTCTTGTACAAGAGCGCCAAATGTGAGCCATTGGTCGGTTGGGCGCGGAATAAAACCGGGTAAAATGACAGCGGAATCTACTACAGTTTGGTCTTCGCTGTAGCCAAAAATGATGCGTTCGCCAGCAGCGTTGTAGTAGTTGGTGTAGGAATCACCTTTAATATCTTCTTTAGTGGAGAGTAAACCCAATTTGAAGAAAGATTGAATGCCTTCGACAAACTCGCCATGTACGTTGATGTCTAAGCCATAAGCGTAACCAACTGCGTTGTTGTTGGCGTAGTAACGAGTACGCACGTTTTCGATTTCGTAGGGGTTGAGGTCCCAGAGGTATTTGTAGTAGAGTTCGGTATTGAGTTTGAATGGCGTTTGGCGTCCCCACATTTGAAACAGGAATTCAGAACCTGCCACCACATGCAATGATTTTTGAGCCAGCACCCCTAATGCGAGTTGACCGTCAAAGGTGCGGAATTCGCGGTAAAATGGTGGCTGGTAATAAAGCCCGGTCGAGAACTTGAAGAGCAAGCCACGGCGCACGGCCTTCCCATTTTGCCACATGTAGGCCGCAGGTGCATACGAAAAACTCAAGCGTGGCGTGAAGTAAGGTTCTTTATTGATACTTGTATAGCCACCGCGGAGTCCGAATTGGAAATTGAGTCTGCGGGTAGAGATATCGAGGGTGTCAGCCCAGTTTTTTTTGTGGCCATTTTCTTCATAAACACCCGATACAATTTTGTTGCGTTGCACTTTTGTCCAGGAATTGGACCATTGCACAAAAGCAGTGCTGCGGTAGCCATCCAGCGCAAGGTTTCCTTTGATTGTCTCGAACAAAACAATAGAATCGGGTTGTGTTTGTGGGAGGCTGTAGCCCGAAGAGTCGATCAGGCGCCACTCGCTGAGCTGGTCTTTGAAGTGGTCGGCCTGGACCTGAAAACCCCATGAAATTTCGTTGTAGCGTTTGCGGTTTTTATTGACGTCGGTAAAACCGTCTTGGATTAAATAGCTGCCATTGTGGTAGACCGAAAAAATTTGGGCCCGCAAGCGGTTGCGGCCATGATTGAGAAAACCACCTACGCCGAGTGTGGCAATGGAGTCTCCAAATTCTTCTTTCGAAGGGTCGGTCTCGAGTTCATTGATGTAGTATTGCCCGAGAATATCGAAATACTCGCGTTCGTCTGACTCAAAAGCCGAGGCGTAAAAATCGAGTTTGAGTTGATCTTTGGCGTATTTCAAGGATGTGCCGCCCATAAGGGTCTGGAAGTTCGAATTTTCTTGACCTTCAAAATAGATCATGAGGCGATATGCTTCGTTGGCAGTCCCGAAATCGGATTGTGCAGTTTGGGGTGCAAAGCGGTAAGCGTTGGTCGAGAAGTGTCCGAGGAAACTCCAGGTCCATTTTTCATTGAGTTGGTAATTGGTCAGGATTTGCGCATCGGCAAACACCGGGTTGTAGGCTCCTTTTGTAGGGAGCGTATTGAGGAAATAACCGTTGGATCTATAGCGGGCGCCCACCAAAAAATTAAAGCGCTGACTCACGGCCTCTTCTACGTGCGCCTCAACCCCAAGTAAGGATGCCATTGCTGAAGCATGAAAAGCGTCGGGGGTTTTGTAAGTAATATCCAAAACAGAGCTCAGGCGATCGCCGTAGTTGGCTGCAAAACCACCCGCACTAAAGCGCACATCCTCGACCAAAGAAGAATGGATAAAACTCATGCCTTCTTGCTGTCCGCTGCGCGTTAAAAAAGGGCGAAATACTTGAAAGCCATTGACATAAACTAAGTTTTCGTCGTAGTTGCCACCGCGTACGTTGTAGTTGGAAGTAAGTTCGTTGTTGGAGGTAGCGGCGGTGGTGAGGGTGAGGGTTCTTTCTAAGCCCACAATTCCTTTCAAGTTGAGTGGCGGCAGTTTTTCGATTTCAAAAGGGTTTTGCCCTTCTTGGCGCACAACCACACCACGGTTGTCTTGGATGGCGAAACTTTGATCGGGTAATTCTTGTAGTGTTTTTTTGTCGGTAATGAGGGTGTTTAACGTGAGTTTGGTTTCTTCGTAGAAATACAGGATTTCGATCAATTGGCCCACTTGGATGTTCTGAAAAGCATAATAACCTTCTTGGTCTGTAGTGGTTTCTGAAGCGATGTTAACCGAGCGGTTGTCGAGAACCATAAGCTGGACTTTAGCGCCCACAGCTGGTTTCTTTCCTTTGAGGTAGCAATGCCCAAAGACAGTGATGTCTTGTGACCAATAGAGCAGGGGAGAGGTGAGCAAGAAAAGAAGTATAAGCTGCTTCATTGTTACAAAGTTACAATCCTTAACGACCATTTCCGCGCTTTATTTGCTTTTCGCTCATTTTCATGTAGCAGAAGTTTGCTTACATTTGTTTTATGTTGCCTCAAGACAAAACAATCATTGGCCGCAGAGAACTCGCTGCATTGCCGGACTTCGGTCTGGAGCAAGTAAAGGTGAAGGTCGATTCCGGCGCCTACACCTCTAGTATCCATGTGAGTACTTGTTACGAACAACAAGGTCAATTGCATGTCGTTTTCTTGGACAACAAACATCCTGGTTTTACAGGGCACGAAATGCATTTTAAAGAATTCCGTACCAAAAAAGTCAAGAGTAGCAATGGCGAAGTGCAGGAACGGTATTTTGTATTTGGCACTATTTGTATTGCAGGCCTTACCATCCAGACCGAATTCTCCTTGACGGTCAGAAAAGGCATGCGCTATCCCATTTTATTAGGCCGAAAAATACTCAACAAATACTTTCTGATCGACACCAGTAAAAAATACCTTTATCATCCAATACAACAACAACAACAACAAGCATGAAAATTGCCATTCTCTCCAGAAATTCCCATTTATACTCTACACGCAGGTTGGTAGAAGCTGCAGAAGCAGCAGGCCACGAAGCGCATGTCATTGACCACCTCAAGTGCAATATTGAAATCGAACAAACTGGTCCAGCACTTTATTACCACAACCAATATCTGAAAGGTTTTGACGCCGTGATTCCGCGCATTGGCGCATCAGTTACTTTTTATGGAACCGCTGTGGTGCGTCAGTTTGAAATGATGAACGTATTTACAGCCGTGGGTTCTCGCGGCATTATCCATTCCCGCGACAAACTCCGCTGCTTGCAAGTGCTGTCAAAAGAAGGAATAGGCTTGCCAAAAACGGTTTTTACCAATTACTCAAAAGATGTCAAACATGTGGTGAAAAGCGCAGGCGGCGCCCCTGTTGTTCTGAAATTACTAGAAGGAACACAAGGTTTGGGCGTTGTTTTGGCCGAAAACCTCAACGCCGCGCAGTCGGTTCTAGAAGCTTTCAATGGCCTTAAAGCACGTGTCATTGTTCAGGAGTTCATTCGCGAAGCCAAAGGTGCAGACATCCGTGCATTTGTCGTAGACGGGGAAGTTGTAGGCGCCATGAAACGCCAAGGCTTGCCGGGCGAGTTCCGTTCTAATTTGCACCGCGGCGGCAGTTCCGAAGTCATTGAGCTCACCACCGAAGAAAAATACACCGCTATCCTCGCTGCCAAAGCAGTTGGTTTGGGAATTGCCGGCGTAGATTTACTGCAATCTGAGCGCGGTCCGTTGGTCTTGGAAGTAAATTCATCACCAGGCCTCGAAGGCATCGAAAAAACGACCCAAACCGATATCGCAGGCAAAATCATTGCCTATATTGAAAGAAATGTCAAGCGCTAAAAAGACAATACACAAAAAAATGACCATGCTCGGGCAAGAGATTTTGCCGGGCAAAAGCGTGCAACTCAATTTAGAGGTTGCGCATTTGCATACCCGCACGCCCATACAAGTGCCCGTGCTTGTAGAGCGCGCCAAAGAAGATGGCCCTACTGTTTTGGTCATGGCTGGCCTTCACGGAGACGAACTCAACGGCATCGAAATTGTGCGCCGATTTTTGCGCAAAAAACTCAATAAACCCACCAAAGGCACTATCGTTTGCTTGCCGATCTTCAATATTTTTGGTTTTCTGAACCTCAAACGCGAGTTGCCAGACGGCCGCGACCTCAATCGTAGTTTTCCGGGTAGCAACTCCGGTTCGCTAGCCGCGCAGTTTGCTTTTCACTTCATCAAAGAAATTGCACCCCACTGCGACTACATCATTGACTTCCATACCGGGGCGGCCCAGCGCAACAACTTTCCGCAAATCCGCTGTGTGTTCTCCGACCAAGAAAGTGTCGAGCTCGCCAAAGTATTCAATCCGCCCTTCATTTTACACTCGAGCCTCATTTCTAAAACCCTGCGAGAGAGTATGGTGAAGCGCAAAAAGATGCTCTTGTTGTTCGAAGGCGGAAAGTCCAATAACATCGAAGAAAACGTCGTCGAAGAAGGTCTCAATGGACTCAAGCGCGTCATCAGCCACTTGGGCATGCGCAACTACAAAATTGATATTTCCAAAGACCGTCAACCCATTTTTATCGGCGAAAACAAATGGATGCGTGCCCCGTCAAGTGGTATGTTTCAGTGTTTTGTAGCCAACGGAACAGCTGTCCAGAAAGGTGAGGTCTTGGCTTTAGTGACCGACCCTTACGGCAAATACGAAAAACAGATCAAGGCCAGCCAAGGAGGTTTTGTCATTTGCATCAACGAAGCACCGGTTGTGTACAAAGGCGACGCCATCATTCATTTAGCCAAAGAAAAGCCCCAACAATAAGCTCATTAAAAAAGTAACTATGAAAAAGGTCCTACTTATTATCGCATTGAATTTCCTTACACTCCAATTGCTTGGGCAAAACAACTTTACGCCTCAACAGTTTTTGGGCTACAACATTGGCGAGCAGTTTACGCGTCAGCACCGAGTGGTAGACTACTTCTTTGCACTTGAAAAAGCTTTTCCGAACAATATAAAAGTGGTGAAGACGGGTCAAACATATGAGAAACGCGATCTTTTATTGTGTTATATCGGCACGCCCGAAAACCTCAAGAAACTCGAAGAAATCCGTCAAAAGCACCTCACACAAGCGCCCGATGAAAAGCTGGCCATCGTTTGGTTGTCTTATAATGTACACGGCAATGAAAGCTCTGGTACAGAAGCAGCCATGCAAACAGCCTATCGCTTGCTCACCGACAAAATTGGCTATTTAGAAAACACGGTAGTCATCATGGATCCATGCCTCAACCCTGATGGCCGCGATCGCTATGTGAATTTTTATTACCAGTATGGCGCAAATCCAATCGACATGCAGCGTTTCAGCGCTAGCCACAACGAAACATGGCCAGGTGGGCGCCCCAATCACTACCTCTTTGACCTCAACCGCGACTGGGCCTGGATGACCCAAATTGAATCTGCGGTGCGCATGCAACAATACAACCAATGGTTGCCGCATGTCCATGTCGATTTCCATGAGCAGGGCATCAACGAGCCGTATTATTTTCCGCCGGCAGCTGAGCCGTATCACGAAGTTATTACCAATTGGCAGCGCGATTTTCAGCAAGAAATCGGCAAAAACCATGCAGGTTACTTCGACAAAGCAGGTTGGTTGTATTTCTCCAAAGAAATTTTCGACTTGCTCTACCCAAGCTACGGCGATACCTACCCAACCTATAGCGGCAGCATCGGCATGACCTACGAGCAGGGCGGAAGCGGGCGCGCAGGCTTAGCGGTCATTACCCAAGTGGGCGACACCCTTCGTTTGGCCGACCGCGTGGCGCATCATGTCACCACCGGGCTTTCTACCGTAGAAACGAGCGCGCGCAATGCCGATAAATTGGTTGCTGAATACCAAAAGTTCAGAAAACAAAAAGATTTCAAATACGACACCTACGTTATTAAAGGCAGCAACAACCAGGTCGCACCACTTTTGGTACTCCTCGGCAAAAACAATATAGATTGGCAAATGGTTTCTACCAGCACACAAGCGGTACCTGCCAAAGGGTTTCATTTCAAAACCGGAGCACAAGAAGCATTCAAGCTAGAAATTGGCGATATTTTAGTGTCTACCCAACAAGAAAAAGGAACACTCGTTTCGGTCTTGTTTGAACCTCGGACTAAATTGTCGGATAGCCTTACTTACGACATCACAGCGTGGTCTATGCCTTACGCTTACGGTTTGGATGCTTATGCCGTGGAAGGCCAATTAAAGGCCACACCATTTGTAGCAACAGGCGAGCGCAAATCTGATTTTTTTGCCGTTGAAGGCTTCATGGGCTATGCCGTTCGCTGGGAATCCATGCAAACCGCACGTTTCTTAAATGCGGTGCAGCAAGCAGGCCTCAAGGTTTATTTTCATGAAAAAGGTTTCAAGCTCAATGGCCAAACCTACGCTCCCGGAACACTCCTTATACTCACAGGCGAAAACAAGCGCCCAGATTTCCATAAAGTCATCAATGATTATGCAGCGCGTTATCAAGTTGACATCAAGGGCTTGCTTACAGGAATGGTAGATAGCGGTGCTGACTTCGGTTCTTCAGCTGTAAAAATGGTACCCAACCCAAAAGTGGGTATCCTAGCCGGCGACAGTTTTTCATCTTTAAATGTGGGCGAAATCTGGCATTTCTTTGAGCAACAACTCAACAAACCTGCACACCTCATTTTTGAAGACGACCTCAATGGCGCGCTTTCAAGCCTCAACGTCTTGTTTGTACCAGAAGGCGGCTATGACATTGCAGGCAACTCAGCCCTCACCAAGTGGGTACGCGAAGGCGGAACTTTAATTGTGACGGGTGGTGCAGTCGATGCACTCGCCGACCAAGATGGCTTTGGGCTCAAGCGCAAAGAAAGTGCAGCAGGCGCACCTGCACCAATTGCCTATGCCAACCAAGAGCGCGATCAAATCTCTGACAACATCATTGGCGCCATTTACCCTTGCGTCATGGACAACTCCAACCCAATGGCTTTTGGCTACAATTTCTACTACACCCTCCGCCAAGGCGCCAGCGTCTATGAGCTCGAAGGCAAGCCCGTCTTTGAACTAGAGAAAAATGCCCAAGCGGTCAACGGTTTTGTAGGCGCACGCGTCAAAAAACAACAATCCGAAGCCGACATCGCGGGCACAGTCCAATACGGCCGCGGCACTATTGTCTATTTGATCGACAACCCGCTCTTCCGCGGCTTCTGGGAAAGCGGCAAACTCATGGTAGCCAATTCGATTTATTTTGTGAATCAGTAGATTTTTAGGTACAAACCCCGTATTTTTTTCAAGGGAGAACTACCTACTTTAGCACTTATTTACGTTATACGTCTGACCTATAAATTTATTGCTATGCGACTACTATTATTCTTTCTTTTATTTTCTGGGTTTTCATTTGCTCAAAACTGGGCGCCAACTGGTGCACAATGGCATTACTCCTGCTATGGCGATCTCCAAGGAGGTTACGTAGATATTGTCTATGCGGGGGATACTGTTATTGATAGTCAGGTGACAAAAAAATTAGTAAAAACTCGCCATAATTATGGCTTGGGATCGGTTGTTAATTCCTATGACATTGGTAGAGAATATACTTATGAAGATAATGGTGTAGTTTACTTACGCTACCAGAATCATTGGGATACGCTTTACAATATCAATGCGCAAATAGGAGATAGTTGGCGTATGGTAAAACAGCCATTATTTGTCAATCTTCCTGCCCAAAATAGCCGTCTCAAAGTTTTAGCAACCGGTACAAAAGTGATCAATAATGAGACTTTAAAATATGTCAAAGTTGAATTTGTTGACCCACAATTGAACCCGCTAGGTTTCGAGGATACCATCGTTGAAAACATAGGTTTCATTGGCTCATACCTATTACCATACGACATGTTTGATGGTGCTTTTGGTTTGCCTGAAGGTGGCCCTTTCCGTTGTTATACTGCTCCAAATTTTGCTACTTATAAGCCAAACTATTGGGATCCTTGTGATTTTATTGTTGGAATAGAGGAATTGTCACGAAACTTTACTTTCCAAGTATTTCCCAACCCAGTCTCAGATCAAATCAACATTCCGGCGGCTTACGCCACAGAATTTACAGCATATAGCATTTTTTCAACTGAAGGCAAATTAGTGCAATCGGGTCAAACATCCGAACAAATTGCTGTAGTCAACCTTCCTATCGGGAACTATACTTTGGTCATTCAAAACAAGACCCAAAATCGCTATGCGAAGGTGTTGGTAGTGAGGTAGGGTTTTAAAAACAAAGCTTTTTTCCTATTTTTATAGGAATTCATGACCCGCTGCTACTTATTCATATTCTGCACGTTCTGCCTCGTATCTTTTGATGCGAATGCACAAGATATTTGGGGTTGGGCTTTAGATGGATTTGCGGGCAGCGAATCAAAATCGGTAGTTTACAACCAAAGTGGTGAGGCCTATGTTTGTGGGCACATTACAAGCTCGACAAATTTTACTGCTGCCGTAAGTTCCTCAGCTGTGGCTGGTGGTAGCGATGTTTACTTGGCCAAATATGCACCAAATGGCGCGCTTATCTGGGTGCAAACCTACAACGGCACAGGTCTTGACAAAGCGACTGATTTAGCCATTGGCTCAGATGGGCAGGTGGTACTTACCGGGACTTTTACCGGTACTTTTCAGGCGGGTTCATTTAGTGTGAGTTCGCAAGGCGTTGCGCAAGATGTGTTTATTCTCAAAGTAAATGCATTAGGGCAACCAATTTGGCTTTTAAAGGAGGGCGGTAGTGGTATTGAAACCACTACGGCAATTACCATTGACGCGCAATTGAATGTTTTGATTTGCGGACAATTTACAGGTCAGAGCACTTTACAAGGTAGTTCTTACACCAGCCTTGTTGATCCACAAACCAACATACAAGGTGCTGATATATTTATAGCTAAATATACTGCACAAGGAACTGGGCAATGGCTCAAAACTGGGGTCGGAAATAAAAATGAAAGAGCCCAAGGTATTGGTGTGAATGCACAAAATGAAGTCTACATTTGCGGACAATTTTCGCAAGCAATGGATTTTGCAGGATCTGCAATTTCTAATTTGCAAAACAATATTGGTTTTCTAGCTAAATTGAACGCCAACGGAAATTTTGTTTTTTTAGAAAAAATGCTTGCTGGTACTTGTTTACCTCAGGACCTGAGTGTCAGTTCATCCAATGAGGTTGTTGTAGTTGGAGATGTCAGTGGCAATTTAATTTATAATAATCCGATTACAACAGTTACCAATGCTTTTGGTCAACGCATTTTTGTGCTTAAAACCAATTCAAATGGCACGCTTTTATGGGGTACGGCATTTGGCTCAAATAGCGGCCTTACTGCTCGTTCTGTTAGTGTGGCCAGCGACCAAAAAGTTTACGTAACGGGGGGCTTTAATTGTGCATTTGATCAAATGCAAACCTTACCCAACATGCATGAAGGGTTTTGGAATTCCTTGGGTTACCGAGATGTTTATGTACTGTGTTTACAAGCGAATGGAAACATAGCTTGGAGCAACCGTGGGTTTGGAAAAAAGGACGACCTCGGCTTGGGTATTGCCAATTTCAATGCACAAGAACCGGTGGTCGTTGGTTTTCAGACTGCCTATCAACATTTTTCTACGATTTTACCACCAACACCAACCCCCTCAAGTCAAGATGCAAATGCCCTGCAACTCAATTCGAGTTTTTCAACTTATGATTTGCCAGCTTCGGCAAAATCAGGTTTTGTTGCTAAGGTGTTACAAGCAAATACCGATACATTTAGTTATTTCATTTTGCCTGATACCCTTGTTGGATTTATTGAACCCGATTTAGATACAGTCTCTTTTTGTGCCAATCAGGTGGGTTTACTTGAGTTTGAACCCCAAACAGGACCTTATAATGATCCTTTAGCGCCATTTTACACCGTAAGTTGGTCTGATGGCACCATTCAAGACGCAATTTTGCCTTCTGCAACCGGATGGTATACTGCTGAAATTGTCCGAGAAGACGGTTGTGGAGGTTCCATTGATTCTATTTATGTTGTTCACTTGACTGTGCCCAGCTATCCATATTATACCGATACATTGGGCTTATTTGTCAATACTACAGGGCCAATATTGGCTTATTATTCTTGTTTAGACCCTCCAATTGTGTTCAATTTGGATAGTATTTGTAGCGGTTGTACACTTAGCGTACCAGGTTTGCCGGGAACAGGCACGGGGCCTTATCAAATTAATCAGAGCGGTGTTTATGCAGTATCGCTTTCATTGGGAGTTTGCACTCAGAATTCTTTGATCGATGTAAATTTCTATGATACATTGGTTTTTCCTCCAGTTGTTCCTGCCTTGTTACCTGCAGTTGATACCTTTTATACTTGTGGAGATTTTATTGAATTCAACTTGACAGATAGCCTTACAAATCCAACCTTAACTTCACCTGGAGGATTTGCTTATCATACTGTAGACACCGCTATTTGGATCATTAACGGTCAGCAATTTGTAGAGACTGGTTCTACTTTTAGTTACCTGATCAATTCATCGGGTTGGGTAAACGTATCCGTATCTTTTGACCTGACTGTTGAAAATGAATGCGAACAGTTATCTGCAGCATATACCGTGCAAGATTCTGTTTATGTCGTAGTATACAACCCACCGAGTATTCAAATTACACCGATTATTGGCGATACACAGATTTGCCCCGGAGATTCTATATTTTTGAGTATCAATCCGACTATTCCTGGTTGTAACTGGAGTATGCTCTTGCCACCTGAAGGAGGTGTTGGTATCATTTGGCAAAGTCAAGATGCAGACAGCATTGCAGTTGACGCTACTTGTATATATGCCTATATAGGTAATTTTATTGATCCGATATCAGGTTGTTCATATAGCGTAGATACCTCTATCTATGTGGAAATTTTACTCCCACCAGAAATTGACATTACACCCGGTGACGCCATTTTATGTCCAAACGACAGCTTGTTGCTCCAAGTTCCGAACATCTACCAAACTTATCAATGGGTTGGTCCGGGTCTAGGTACTAGTTTAGGGTCTTCCTCGCTTTATGCCGCAACAATCGGAGAATTCTATTGTATTGTAACAGATTCCAATAGTTGTGTTTTTTCGAGCCCACCTGTGCTTATTGAAAATTACGTAACGCCTTCGCTGTCTGTTCAACCCACCAATATTTTATGCGGAGGTAATAGCGTTGAAATATTTGTACTTACAGTTGGTAATCCAATACTCAGTTGGTGGCCAATTGTTTCGAATTCCAATTCAATTATCGTTGATCAACCCGGTTATTATGGGGTAAGCATCGAGCAATGCGGCTTTACTATTTTGGATAGTATGGAAGTAATAGACGGTACTTTTAGTGCCTCGATAAGCGCTGCTGACACCATGCTTTGTTTTCAAGAAACTATTTTGCTTGAAGGCTCTTTGCCCAATGCCAATTATGAGTGGTCCCCTGCAGTGGGTTCGAGTGCTTCAGTACTTCAGGTTTCCGCACCAGGAACCTATAGTGCTATTGTCACCAATGAGTTTGGTTGCCAATTTTCAACAAATGAAATCAGTGTTGGGGTATATCAAGATAATATTCCTGTGGCTTCATATATCGATACGGTTTGCCCGCAATCAACAGTTGTTTTACAAGCGCCAATTCCCGAAAATGCACAATGGTATGCATCCGATTCTGTTTTTTTGACAGCGGCGCCCACTTTTACTCTTAGTTCGCTCACCCAAGACAGTATTTTGTTACTGAATTATCCAAGTGCCAACTGTCCAAATTCTTATGCGAGCTATCAGATCATTCTCTATGATAGCTTGCCTGAAGGCCTCTTGCAAGGTCCTAGTATTTGGTGTGAGGCCCAACCACTCACCTTGCAATTTCTTACCCCGCCCCAAACAGATTTTGTTTGGTTCAATCAGGATAGTACTCAACTCATTCAAACAATTAACAGTCCGGGGACATACTGGATTACTTACAGCCGCTGCGGCCAAAGCATTACGGATAGTCTTACAATCAGCGACCAAAGTATTCAACTCGCTCTAAATGCTACAGATTCGCTTATTTGTATGAACTCAACTTCTGGTGGTCTTACAGAGGTCTTGCTTTTGGTCAATTCAAATGCTTCTCAACTCAGTTGGAATGTACCGTTTGATACGCTGCACTCCCAACAACTAGTAATCAGTTCTCCCGGAGTGTATACAGTATATGGAACGAATGAATTTGGTTGTTCGGCCACAGATAGCCTTTCTATTTATGGAGTTGATTGTAACGCTGAGGTACCAAATGTAATTACACCGAACGGTGATGGCATCAATGATGTGTTGCTCATTGCCGATGCAGCGTTGCACCCGTATAACAAACTAATTGTACTGAATAGATGGGGTAATGTGCTCTTTGAGGCTGCACCGTATCTCAATAATTACAGTCCGACAGATCTGGTTGATGGCACGTATTTTTATTTGTATTATCCGAATGTGTTGCAAAAACCACTCTTCCTTAAGCAAGGCTTTTTCATGCTCTTTAGCGAGTAGTATGCGATGATCACACCTCAAAAATCCCATGCTTAATCGCATACAGCACCATGCCAGCGATGTTCTTGGTATTGGTTTTATACCTGATGCGTTCGCGGTGTCCCTCAATGGTTTTGACCGACACAAACAAGGCGGCAGCCATTTCCTGATTTGTTCTTTCCTGACAAATGAGCCTCAAGACTTCTATTTCGCGCTTGCTGAGGCGCAGTGATGGATCTTGGTTGTCGTCTAATGGAGAGAATTCTGTGGACATCTGTGGTTTTAAATAGGTTCGAGAAACGTTATTTTTTCTCAACCGCATGAAAACGGATAAACAGCACTTATTATTTGAATGAACTGTGATTTAGGGTAAAAACCCTTGGTGGGTTCAATTTAAGTCTTGGCTTGCTTTAATCGTCGTAGTGATACCTACATTTTACAACAATAACTTGTTGTTCTAGGACTTGATAAATCAAGCGGTTTTTTTGATCAATTCGTCGAGACCAAAAACCAGTATATTGAAATTTCAAAGGCTCCGGCATGCCAAGGCCTTCAAATGGATTTCTTAGAATATCCTTAAGAAGTTGGTTTATTTTGACAATTTTCTTTTTGTCTTGGCTCATCCAATATTGGTAGTCATCCCAAGCTCTTGGGGTAAAGCTGATATTCATTCTGGGATAAAATCGATCATATCCTTTCCAATTTGTTGGATAGAAGCATCTAAGTGTGCTTTGTTTTTGATTGATGATAGTTCATGACTTGTGGCACATAATGCGTTGTACTCTTCTAAAGACATGACCACAACAGCTTTACCTTTCCCTCTGTGAATGATTAGGGTATCCACATTGGTAATTACTTGATCTAAGAACTGTTTGAGGTCTTTTCTGAATTCTGAATAAGTTGCGCTTAACATGAGTACCGATTTAGGTACAAAATTACGTACTTTTAACATGGTAGATAGTTTTCTTCAAAAATAAACTAGACCTAGCAAAGTTCATTCAGTAGATTTTCGGAAGTAGTATGGAAATGGGTTAAGAAGTTGGTGCCGAGGTTGAAACTATCTTACCCTCCTCGCCAACGCCTCATACACCACATGCTGCATGTCGGTTCTGATGTTGAGGTCGCGGAGTTTCCAGTTGTCTTGACTTGGGTGAACGCGATTCGACAAGAAGATAAAGATGACTTTATTTTTGGGGTCGGCCCAGGCGAGGGTGCCTGTGAAGCCGGAGTGGCCAAAAGATTGTTGGGAGGCCAAGACGTCGCAGGTACCGCCTCCACTTGCGTTCGGTCGGTCAAAACCAGCGGCGCGGCGGTTGCCAGGATACTGTTGTTTGGTGAATTCAGTGTAGGTAGCTTCAGAGAAGATGTTCATGCCGGCCATTTGCCCTTTGTTGAGGAAAAGTTGCATGATATGCGCCAAACTCCATGCATTAGAAAAAATACCAGCGTGACCCGCAACACCGCCGAGCATAGCTGCACCCGGGTCGTGGACGTATCCTCTTAAAAGTTGCTTGCGGAAGGCTTGGTCGTCTTCGGTGGGTACAACTTGTGCATCTGCAAAACTTTTTAATGGTTGGTAAAGCATGCGGTTGAGTCCGAGTGGTAGATAGATGTTGCGGCGCAAATAACTCGCCTGGCTCTCGCCAATGAGGCGTTCCAAAATAGGTTGGGTAAAATAATAACAGAGGTCAGAATAGACATATTTCTTGGCGCCGAGCTCAGAGCGCATGATTTGCGCGTACATGCTGTCTTTGTAGTTTTTGTGGATGTACATACCCTTGGCAACCTCGAGCGGAAAATCATCAGATTGTTTGCTTTGGTAAATACTGCCTTTCCAGGTTCCGTCTGAAAGCGTGCGCTTGTAAAATGGTATCCAAGGTGTGAGGCCGGCTTGGTGGGCCATGATTTCCTTGATTTTAAGTGCCGCAAACGGTGTTGAACCCACAACTTCAGGAATATAACTGCCAATGGTTTGGTCGAGGTTGAACTTCCCTTTGGTGTGTTGTTGCATGGCCAGTAGGGTAGAAGCGGCAATTTTGGTGACCGACGCGATGTCGTACATGGACTGCAAATTAATTTCTGGTGCGTTGGTTTCGTATCCTTGTTTGCCATAGGCTTTGTGCCAAATAATTTTATCTTCTATGGCAACCAACACCTGACAACCAGGGTAAGCGCCCGCAGTGATTCCTTTTTGAGCAATGACATCAATTTCTTGTAGGTCTTGGCTCTTGAGGCCGAGTTCTTCAGGAAGCGCGATGCCAAGGCGACCGTTGGCTTCAAGACCCGAAGCACTCAGCCCCCCCATTAGTAACTGTGCAATTTGCGCTTGTGCAATCGGGTGGTTTTCGTGCGCAACAATGATGGCGTCAAATAAGGAAGTGTCTACATCCTTCAGGATTTTATGCTCGCCAAATACGACTAGTATGTTTTGGTCGGTGCTGTCTAGGAGTTCAATTTTTTCAGCCGCCCATTTCTCTATATGGTTACTATGAGGAGCCGCAGCATGTAAACTAAATATGCAAATTTCTGGATCGGTAAGGCCATAAAATTTAGAAACTGCTGCTGGAATTTGCAGTGAGTCGGCAGCAAAAAAGGCCATGCGGTCGGCATAGAGGTTGAGCGTTTCAGTAAATATAGAAGAATTTCCACCAAGTGCAACGCAAGCAATTTTTCGATCAAGCCGACCCAAAGGCAGCACCTGTTGGTTGTTTTTAAGAATTTCAATATGTTTTCTAAATCCTTGAATTTGTTGGGTTTGTTGTTGGGTGTTTAAATCCGAAAAAGCAGCACCTATCCATTTGGTAGGAAGTTCGTATTTAAATTTAGAGCTACTTTCAGACGATTTTGGACTTGGGTAGAACCTAACTAAAGCAAATCCGAGTAGAGATACAACAAGTATAGAGGAGAAGAGGCGCATGCGTTTCATTTAGACCAAAACTAGGTATAATTATGCGCTTTTCAAAACAGAAAGTGTAGTTCGGACACTTACTTTAATATACGAAATTTTCCTTAGGAAATCAAATTAAGTTCTACACATTTTAGAACATCTGTTGTTTACAAAAACCTAATATAAATCATGGTTTGGGGTTATAAAGCATTGTAATTTTGTCGTGTCAAACTCTTAAAATTGTACAATGGAATTACACGGAAAATTCGGGAAAAATGCCGACCTCGCCGCAAGTATTGGTTTGTCTGAATCAGGCGATCAATTTTGGAATCTTACCCCAGCAGAACTTATAGAAGACTGTATTATTTTGGGCGAAGGTATGCTGACCGATACCGGTGCACTTGCTATTGAAACCGGCGAATTTACCGGCCGCTCACCCAAAGACCGTTTTATTGTGCGCGATGCCAAAACAGAAGACGCTGTTTGGTGGGGCGATGTCAATATTGGTTTTGAGCCTTCAAAGTTTGACGCGCTATACGAGCGCATGAAAGCGCATTTAGCTGAGCAAGACCTTTATGTAAGAGATGTCTATGCTTGTGCTGATGAAGCCTACCGCATGAATATCCGCGTGATTGCCGAATTGCCATGGTCTAGTCTTTTTGCGCACAACATGTTTTTGCGTGTAGAGGCCAACGAAATTGAAGACTTCCTACCGGAATGGCATATCATATGTGCCCCTAGTTTTTTAGCTGATCCTGCTCTTGATGGCACGCGTCAGTCGAACTTTGCCATTTTGAACTTTACCAAAAAAATGATCCTTATCGGTGGAACTGGTTACACTGGCGAAATCAAAAAAGGAATTTTCTCTGCGCTTAATTTTATTTTGCCTCACGAAAAGAACGTGTTGTCTATGCACTGCTCAGCCAATATTGGCCAAGACGGCGACACCGCAATTTTCTTTGGTTTGTCCGGTACCGGCAAAACAACACTTTCCTCGGATCCAAACCGCCGCTTAATTGGCGACGACGAACACGGCTGGAGCGCCAACAGTGTTTTCAACTTTGAAGGCGGCTGCTATGCCAAAACAATCGATTTATCGCGAGAGAAAGAACCCCAAATCTACGACGCCATTCGTTTTGGTGCTTTGCTAGAAAATGTAGGGTTTCCGCAAGAATCTTCGTCCCCGGATTATACAGACGGCAGCATTACGGAAAACACCCGCGTATCCTACCCGATACACCATATCGATAACATTGCCGTGCCTTCCATCGGCTCAGCGCCAAAAAATATTTTCTTTTTAACAGCCGATGCCTTTGGTGTTTTGCCTCCAATCTCTAAACTGACCAAAGCGCAAGCCATGTACCACTTTATGTCGGGTTACACCGCTAAGGTGGCCGGCACAGAGGTCGGCATCACAGAACCAACCACTACTTTCTCTGCTGGTTTTGGCGCTGCTTTCCTGCCTTTGCATCCTGCTAAATATGCCAAATTACTTGGCGATAAATTAGAGGGCACAGACATCAATGTTTGGCTCATCAATACGGGTTGGTCTGGTGGTTCTTACGGCGTAGGTTCAAGAATGAAATTGTCTTATACGCGCGCCATGATCACAGCTGCGCTGACGGGCAAACTCAAGGATGTCGCCTATGAAAACATGCCTTTCTTTGAATTGGCATTCCCATGCGCTTGTGAAGGTGTTCCGACAGAACTACTGAACCCGCGCAACACCTGGGCCGACAAACAAGCCTACGATCAAACAGCGGCGAGTTTGGCCGCCAAGTTTGTCAAAAACTTTGAGAAGTTTGCAGCCGAGACCGACGCCAGCATTTTAGCTGCGGCGCCTCAAGTGCCTGCATAGTTCCTCCTTTCCATCAGTCAACAATTTTGGAAAGAACTAGGGCCGCAATTGCGGCCCTTTTTTGATGTGTTCAAACCGAAGTAGCGTGTAATTTTTTAAATTGATTTAACGCACAAAAAAAGCCCCGACCAAAAAGGACGGAGCTTTGAAATATGGGTGCTGCTAACGACTTAACGCTTGTGCATTCCTTCGTCAGATACAGTTAATTTTTTGCGGCCTTTTTTGCGACGCGCAGCCAATACACGACGACCGTTTTTTGTGGCCATACGGCTACGGAAGCCATGTTTGTTTCTTCTTTTTCTTACCGATGGTTGAAACGTTCTTTTCATGTCGTGTCGTTATTTGTAATGTTTTTGGGAATGCAAAGATAGTTAATTTTTTAGAATTTCAAATTCTTTCGACAAAAATCGTGAAAAAAAGC
>JAIXXP010000049.1 GCA_027490665.1 Cryomorphaceae bacterium
AAGCCAACTGCGATAATAAAGAGTAGTTTTTTCATAAGGTTTTAATTTGTAAACAAGCTGTTAGATGGGATGTTCACCGGAAGTGAAAGTTCCCAATTAGGACGAATTTTGATTTTTTCAGGGTAAATATAAAGCGCTTCTGCACGTTTTTGCTTTTGAAGGTCGATAGGATCCCACTTTTGATTGTTATTTTGGTCCGAGACAATCCTGAGTGTGTAGAGCCCTGCTTGAAGTGAATCTAAAACAATAGTTTGTTTTTCGACGCGAACCTGTTGAGAAAGAACCTCACCCAAATATAACTCTAATAATAGGGAAGAGCTGCTGGTATCCAGCTCAACAATTAGCGAACTCAATTGGTTCTTAACAGCACTTGAGTCCGATTTTTTTTCGATGTTTTTATTGTTTGTAGCACTGCTGTCTTTGTCATTCATGGGCTTTGAAAGAAAGAAGCAGAGTGTGTCATTTTGAACTTGACTTAGTTGAATAGGTTCAAAAAACTGATCCTGACTTTCGGTTGTTGAACACGCGCCATCTTGGTTGTCGTCAATATATGCTTTTGGGAAATATGTACCATCTTTGAGGCCTTTTAACTGCAATTTCCCTTGTTGGTCAAAGCGCCCAATATAACGCGCCGTGCGGCTGGTGTCGGAAAGATACAAGCCTAAGTTGATAGTTGCCGTTTTTGCATTAGGTAAAAGTTCTTTGGCATCCGCAAAGAGTTGCAAGGAATCAAGAACAGGCCCGGTAGAAAAAGTCCAGGTCATTAATGAATCGTTGCCTTCGGTTAGGTCTTTGATGCCGCCGTTGCTCATGAGTGTGTAGGTGGTTTGGGGCTGCAAAGCATCGAGAAAGCGTATGCGCAGTGTTTTGCCCTTGAGTTCGTAATTGAGCCGGCTATCTGCAGGCATTAGTGTAATGCGTTGTTGGGCTTGGTCTAGTTTGATAAATTCATCAAATACCAAGAATTGTTCGGTAGAACGTACATTGCATTGTTTGTCGGTAATGGTTTGCGCGAGCACCTGCGGCGCGAGTTCGTCTGCCGGGCCACCGCTGATAGTGCCTACCTGAGCGCAGGCGCTAAGGATTAATGCCATTACAAAAGCCCAGCGAACCATGTCATGAGTTTTTCGATTTCTACTTGGTCAATTTCGTCAAAGTCAGCAAGTTTAGTACTATCGATATCGAGGACACCCCAAACTTTATGATCTTTAAAAATGGGAACCACTAATTCGCTCTGCGATAAAGCGCTACAGGCAATATGGCCAGGAAAATCATGAACATTTGGCACGAGTATGCTCTTTTGTTCGGCCCACGCACTCCCGCAAACACCTTTTGCAAAAGTGATTCGGGTGCAGGCAATAGGGCCTTGAAAAGGGCCTAAAACAAGTTCGTTTTGGCGAACAATATAAAAACCGATCCAAAACCAACCAAATGCTTCTTTTAAGGCTGCACAAAAATTGGCCATATTCGCAACCGCATCCGTTTCCGCACCAAGGAGTGCTTCTATCTGAGGTCGGAGTTCAGCGTAGCGCGAAAGTTTGTCTTCTGAATTAAAAAAAAGTTGCTCTGCCATAATGCGTTTACAAATTTCACGTTTTTAAAGCGATTGACAATCTTTTACTTTGTAAATTTCCACTATGAATAAACAAGTGCAATTCGAAAAAATCCTTTTTTTGGATATAGAAACAGTGCCGCAGGCCTATCAGTTTGAACAACTCGACGATAAATCAAAGGCACTATTTGAAGCAAAAAATCGTTTTCAGATCAGCCCTGAAAAATCTATAGAGCAAATTTTTGAGGACCGCGGTGGCATTTTAGCCGAATTTGGCAAAATCGTGTGCATCTCAGTAGGGATGCTGCATGAAGGAAGTCAGGGCAAGAGCATCCGACTGAAATCGTACTTCCACGACGACGAAGAAACATTGCTCAAGCAATTCAAGCGTTTATTGGATGATCATTACAATACGCAGTTCCATGTGCTTTGTGGGCACAACAGCAAAGAATTCGATATCCCCTATATCTGCCGCCGCATGCTGATCAACGGTATTGCATTGCCAAGTATCTTGCAGATTGCAGGTAAAAAACCTTGGGAAATCAACCATATTGACACCATGGAGCTTTGGAAATTCGGTGACTACAAATCGTATACTTCACTTTCATTGTTGTGCCATGTCATGAACATACCAACGCCAAAAGACGATATTTCTGGGGCCGATGTAGCACGAGTGTATTATGAAGAAAACGACCTACAACGCATTATGGTTTATTGCGAAAAAGATGTTGTGGCGCTTATTCAGCTCTTCTTGCGCTTACAAGGCGAGCCGTTGGTAGATGAATTCAATATTTCATCTGCGAGCGTATCGTAAGTTAAGACATAAAAAAACCTGACTTTATAAAGCCAGGTTTGTGGTGAGTGATACTGGATTCGAACCAGTGACCCCTACCCTGTCAAGGTAGTGCTCTAAACCAACTGAGCTAATCACCCGAGGAGTGCAAAGATACAAGTTTTTTTG
>JAIXXP010000057.1 GCA_027490665.1 Cryomorphaceae bacterium
AAACCAAACCATGAGCTTCCAGCTCAAGGAACGCCACATCTACGGCAGCACCCGCCTCGGCATGTACGCAGAATCGGTTGCGTTAGTAGAAAACCCAAGTTCAGAAACCACCAACACAGTTGTAAACCAAGGATTCAAGTACTACGAAATGACCAACCATTTAGGCAACGTCTTAACGGTCATCCACGACATCAAAATCCCGCTTAACAACGGCACCGGCCCAGCCGTAAGTTCTTATCGGGTTGGGATTAGAAACTCAACAGATTACAGCCCTTTTGGCGTTGAATTGGATGGAAGAACGGTGAGTGTGGAGGGGTATAGGTTTGGATATCAAGGCTCAGAAAAAGACAATGAATTCAAAGGTGAAGGAAATAGCTACACTACTGAGTTTAGACAATTAGATCCGAGATTGGGAAGATGGTTGAGTGTTGATCCAGTGATTCAACCTTGGCAGAGTTCTTATTGTTCCATGGATAATAATCCAATTTGGTTTAATGATCAGGATGGGGACACTATAAAAATCGTTGGAAGCAAGAAATTTGAGAGACAAGTTACGCGCCAAATTAGAAAGCTAATGAGGACTATAGAAGGTAGAGAATTAGTAAAAGGTTTGCATGAAAGAACTGAAATTGTTCAGATTTTTGAAGCGAAACATGGTAATGGAAATCAAACAGTAGTGAATCCAAGTTCACAAAAAAGTTCTGATATTTTAAATATCGGCAACTCCACGGTTAAAGTTGGTGATATTTTATTTGATCCTACATCATCACACGGTGGCTTCACTACATTGGGAATAACTAGAAGACCAAAGTTTATAGGATTAGGTCATGAGATGAAGCATTCAAATGAAATTATTGATGGGACAATTAATTGGGGCAGTTGGACAACGCCTGACGGCAAGAATCTTGGAATGTATGAAGTTTCAGCGGTAGATAGTGAAAACAAAGTCAGATGGCAATCAAGTCATCTTTTAAGAAAGTTTTATTATGTAGGTGAGGTAGGAACAGGTCAATTATTAGAAAAAGGTAATGGCACACATCCTACATATCAAACAAACTATCGTTCCTTAAGAAGATATAAGACAAATATTAGTTTGAAATCTACTCGAAATTATCTTAATAATGCAGGTGTGAGATCAGGCGGTTTATATAAAACATCCGAAAGAATTGATATTCGGAGCATTAAGTATGGAGAATAACAATTTTATTAAATGGAGATGAGAAATGTTGTTTTTACGTTGGTAATGATTGTATTATTTTTTAGTAAGGGGTTATGTCAAAAAGAATCAATCGACATTGTGGTCATTCAAAATATTGAAGAAACTTATTTACCTGATTCAGTAAAAAAGGGTTTTTTCTTAATTGATACTTTACAAGTTGCTTTATTAAAGGATATAGTAATAATAGAAACAGAAAATCTAAAAAAGAGATATTCAAAGTCAATTAAAAAGAGAAGAGTTGATGATAATTATTTTGATCTAAGTAAAAGAAGTTTTCAAGTTTTCGGCTATAAAAATGAAAAAGGTGAACTTTTTGCTATTTTAAATATTTTACCATTAGACACTCCAAATATGGAAATTTATCACTTCTCAATTGATGGTGGATGTAAGTATATGCAACTTATTTTTAATTTAACAAGCTATAAAACAGTTGTTTGTGAATGTAATGGTGTTTCATGAAAAATATTCCGATTAATAGTACTTTCTCACATAACCAATAAGCATGAGTTAAGTTTTTATTTTCCCTGTATTTATTTAGGATATTGGGTTCCTTCGATAATAATTAATCGGAAGTTTGAACTTTAACATGTCAACGATTTTTTCAGAAAATATTATAGGGAACATCTAATAGAGAACATTTTTATCTAATAGCCAAAAAAAAACCTGATAAAATTATTGATAGCATTTTTAATCAAATAAAACTATCCAATCTTTTGCCAAATTCATCTCGCATATTTTGTTCCTATTCCCCCTCATTTTCCCCAAATCGGGTTGGGATTAGAAACACCTCAGATTACAGTCCTTTTGGTGTAGAATTGGATGGAAGAACGGTGAGTGTGGATGGGTATCGATTTGGGTATCAGGGCTCTGAAAAAGACAATGAATTCAAAGGTGAAGGGAATAGTTACACTACAGAGTTTAGACAGTTAGATCCGATATTGGGAAGGTGGTTGAGTGTGGATCCGTTGAATGAGATATTTCCTGAAATGAGTCCATATAATTCTGTGGGAAATTCACCGATATTCTTTGTTGATGTGGATGGAAAAAAAATTGTACCAAGTAATGATTTTTTAAGTACTGATTATGGTAGAGTATTTCAGAATTTACGTGTAAATAATTCAGAATTTGGGAAATCAATTGAAAAATTTGAAAATAATACTCAATATAATTTATATTTATGGACAAATGATACGAAATGTATATCTGAAGGAGCTGCAGGTTTAACAAGAGGACCAGAAAAACCAAGGGCTTCAAGAACGGCAAACGTTAATTCATGGTTTTTATCATCTACAGATGTTTCAGGAAATACAAAATTTCAGTATAATGAATTAGGTGTTGTTTTAATAGTTGCACATGAAGCAATACATCAAAAATTATCCTTATCTCCATTAATTGAGGATGCAAACCATAATATATATAATACAGAAAGGGAGGCTCTCGTTAAAATTTTAACGGAGTATAGTATTGACAATAATCTAAATCTAAGCAAAGAAAACATTGATATTCTTTCATATGCAGGGCAACAAAGTTC
>JAIXXP010000098.1 GCA_027490665.1 Cryomorphaceae bacterium
AGGCCAAGTTACTATGCTCGAACTAAACGTTCCGTCAGGTGTTTATTACCTCACAGTTCAGAGTGGAAACATGATCGAGAAGAAGAAAGTATTTATCCAAGACTAAGTACCAATGAAAACTGTTGTGAAGAATCAAAAATTGAATTCTCAAAAGAATGTTTATCAAAGTCCGGTCATCGAACGCATCGCACTCGATACAGAAATTGCACTCGTGATGGTATCCGTACCACCGAATCCATCTAATGCGCCGCAAATGCCGGAAGGTTGGGTGCAGAAAATTTTTAAATTTCGTTTGTAAATCAAAATAAGTCAGATATCTAAGTCCTTATAAGTTCTGCTTTTAGCAGAGTTTATATACCTTTGCGGCTGTAAATTTGACTTTATGTTCGCACGTTTTTTAATTGCCCTAATAGTCCTTTGTTTTTCAGTTGAATTACTTGGTCAATCGCTTACGATTTCTTCTGCAACCACATCGGGAAGCTATACGCTTTCAGGCAACACACTAACTGTTGGTACATCAGGCGCAGTTAATCTCAATCCGAGCGTCATTACAAACCACCTTACGAATACCGGTGATTTAACAATTGTAATGCCGCAGAATAGTACAAATGCCAGGGATCTAAATTTGAATAGCTCAATTAATTATACAGGTTCTACTGCGCGAACACTTACTTTTCAGATTGGTAATAACATTATTGCGGCATCTGGAATTAGCATTACCTCAACGAATGCGCCACTCAATGTTGTTCTCCGCTCGGCAAATAATTCTTCATCACCTTCTCATGGAAGGATACAATTAGATGGAGTCACAATTCAGACAAACGGCGGACACCTTTGGATTGGAGGTGGTTCTACTGCGAGCAATCTCTGGAATGGTTTAGCTGTGGGAAATAATTATGCCAGGATATTTACGGATGACGTTGCTGGCTTATCAATAGTAGGAAGCACAATTAACACGAACGGTGGACACATTTATCTGGCTGGAAAATCGCATGATACCGCCGATTCAGATGGAGTAAATTATGGCATAAATATTGAAAACTCCGCTATCTCCTCTTCAGCAGGAGATATCACCATAAATGGATCTTTGGATGGTAGATTTACGCTTGGAACAGCTTTATATATCAATTCTAATAATTCAACTAATTCAATTACAAGTACCAGCGGGGTTATCACAATTTTCGGGTCTGGTACAGATGAAACAACGAATGGAAATGGTTGGCGAAATGCTGTTTTATTGAGCTCTTCCTCTGCCGCAGCAAGCAATACCATTTCTTCGGTTAGCGGAAATATTAGTATTGAGGGTGCGGCTACTTTTTCGGCCACGGTGAATGATAAAGAAGGACTTATTTTAGCTGGCACGGGTCTAAATGTTGTCTCGCAAACAGGAAATATCACCCTCAAAGGGAGTAATTCATTAGAAACATCAGGTCAATACTGTAATTCGATACGTTTGGCTGCTGACAATGTAACAAATGCCATTCGAATAGGCTTTAATGGTACCAATGCCTATTCTGGTCATATTTTAATAGAAGGCAATTCGATTTATCAGCGCAGTAATCAAACAGGATCAGGTTCAATAGCGATACAATCGACAGGAAGTTTAACCATTCGGCCAGCTGGCGATTTATTTACATATATGCGTTCAGGGAATAGTGGTGCCCTGACCTACGATAACGACTGGAATTTCGGCACCACACTTAGTTCTTTTACACTGGGTAAAACAACAAACAGCACGAACCTTACTTTTGAAAATGCACTGTCTGTTGCAGGGGCCATCTCTATTTATGGGGGAGCAGTTGACATCAATGGCAACCTAACTAGTTCTGCTACTGGAGATATTCTTGTCAAAAGTATCGCTAACAACGGGTCAAGCTCAAACGTGTCTTCAGGTGTAACGCTGGCAAAAACTGCAGGCACTGGCACCCTTACCTTTCAGGCCCATGGTAGGATAGAAAATTTCGGGACAATCAGTGCCAGTGGAACAGGTATTTTGAACGTGGTGCTGTGGTCTGATTTCAATGGTGATAATGTTGGAGGAGGCGTTTCACAAAGAGGAGCGATTTCTACAAATGGTGGTCATGTTTGGTTCGGCGGAAGTAGTACGAATGGCGGGAGCTATACTTGGAATGGTTTAGCTGTTGGCGACGGGCCTTCTGTTGGGGCTTCAGGAGCCAATGCCAATGCACTAAATATCTATGGAAGCATTACAACAAACGGAGGTGATTTTCTTGCATGGGCAGGAGCTGGTTCTGGCGGTATCAATGGCATTGCATCGGATGGCAGTGGGACTTCAACAAATGGCTTAGATTTAGTCAATGTAGGAGCCGGGGACATTATTCTCATAACTGATGTGATTGATGGGACGGGTGTGAATCCGTTGTTCTTCGAGCAAAACGGAGGTACTTTCACCTTGGTTCCAAACGATGGTAGTTTTCCAAGTAATTTCAACTGGAATCCGGTAACACAAAATTATAACGGTAGTTATTACGGTCTGAATTTTATTGGTGATTTCAATTATTTAGGTATTGCATATCCTGCATTGTTGACAAATCTAACAATAGGACGCTACGAAGGCATGCTAAATGGCACTACGCCTGTTGTCCTTACAAATAGCAGTAATGTAACCATGACCACCTCAACCACAATTGAAGGGGCCTGGAATTTATACGGAGGTGTCATTACCTTAACAGGAGGCCTCACTACAACAAATGCCAACACTGGAAATATTTACATAGAAGCGTCCACTATTTCAGGATCCGGTAATTTGTCTTTAGCAAGCAATCGCGTGGCGAGCATAAATATCAGTTCGGCCTCAACTTATTCTGGTATCGTAAGCGGAACAGGCAGTGGCCTCACCAAACTTGGCGCGGGAATGCTGACCCTGACCAATGACCATACCTATACGGGTGTTACAACCATAAGCGCTGGCGATTTACAGGTGGGTACGGGCGGTTCGTTGACTGCTGCTTCGAGCGGCACTATTGCAGTAACATCTGGTGTTGTGGTTGCAGCGGGTTCTGAACTCATTCTTGCGCCCAATGAAAATATGGTTTTTGCAGCGCCTATTTCTGGTGCAGGTGGCGTAGAAATCAAAGGAAACTCAGGAAGCTATTACAGTACCTTTTTATCGGCCACGCCTGCAACAATTGCTGCTAATGCAACTGTTTTAGAAATCTTGACAAGAATAACAGGAGGTTTGCAACAAGGAGGTTCCATTTCAACTTCCACTGGTGAGGTAGCTGGTGCTTATTTAAAGTCTTACAACGCCTCCACTAACACAGCAACTTTTCAGCTTCAACAATTTGATGGTCAATTTACTAAATGCGTTTTTGTACGTCTTTCACAATCTGGCACAAATGTGCAAATCAGTGTCAATACTTCCATTTATAACACCGGTGCGGCCTATCGCAGTGGCAATCAATTGGGTGTGGACATGTCTACGGTTGGTAGTTCATCAATGGGCCTGACTACAAATGCGACCACTGCTGGTTATGGCATTGCTAGAGTTTATATGTCTGGAAAAGTAAATCTTACGGGGGTACTCACTTACACGGGTAATACCGTCTTGAGTAATACAGTTACGAATGGAACAACACCAACCATTCACTATTACGTTTCCAAGGGCACCCTAGAAATTACAGATGCCAGCCAGGGTTTCCCGGCTGCGAGTACGGTGGTCAATAACGGCTTGGTCATTTTCAATAGAGCTACTGCTCTGACCATTGCCAGCCCAATGAGCGGAACAGAAGAGGTTTTGCAGGTGGGTGCACCGATTACGCTTTCTGGAACTTGTACCCATACAGGCCTTACTTCAATTGATTTGAACAAGTCTTTAATTGTTGGTAATGGCTCAACTGCAGGTTCTATAACTGGTAATATTATCAACTACGGTACACTCACCTTTAACCGTTCAGACAATTCTTCTTATCCTGGGGTGATCAGTGGTACAGGAACTCTAGTGAAGAATGGAGCCGGCGAGCTCACGCTTACAGGACTTCAAACTTTTACTGGCGCCACCACAATTAATGCAGGAAAGTTGGTCATTTCGCGAGATGTGCCTGCATTTTCTAGCTCTTCTGTCGGTGGATCTGGCGAGTTGGTCATTCAACCAACATCTACAAGCTTTTCCAACGCAGTAAGCTATCCAATTACTGGCATAACAGTTGGCGGAATTGGAGGTCTTACGCTTGGTAAATCTGGAAATTCAGCAAATATTACGTTTGCCTCCAATACAACAATAGCGGGCCCGATTACTGCTTATGGAGGTGTTATTTCTGCAAATGCAAATTTGAGCTCGACACTAAGTGGGGCAGATATCCTTCTTCAAGGGTCAAAAGTTGCGCACAATTCTGGTGTCACGGTTCAAACCAACGGCGGTGATATTACTTATGCCGTAACCAATTCACCCTGGACCACAGCCTCTGACCAATGTATCATCGTGGGAACAAGCGGCAATAGCGCACTCTCTACCATTAATGCACAAGGAGGACAAATTTCACTTTCGGGTTCTTTTGCCACTACTGGCGTGACCAATACGAGCGTTACGCCCAATCCAGATGTGGCGATCTTGCTCTATGATGCCAATCTCCAAACGACGGGTTCGGGTAGTATTACCATCAATGGAAACGCCTTCGATAACGAATCTGTGAATAGTAATTTCATTTGGGGTGTAATGTTTAACAAAAACATCCTACTCCAAACCCAGAATGGCAATATTTCAGTTACGGGTAGGCCAGGTAAATTGAATGTGAACGGCCGTGGAATTATCGCAGATGGGAGTATCAGCACTCCATCTGTTTTGAGGGCGTTATCTGCTTCTGGTACTATTCAGTTTACGGAGTCTATGCCAGTTGGGCACAGCAACTCCAATTACACCGGAGCTTATTTCAAGCCCTCCGCAACAGCGGGTTCTGTTCAATTTGGCGCCGATGGTTCAACAGTTGTGAGTAGTAGTTCAAATATCATTTTTGATACAGACCGCATTACTTTTGATGGCACAAACCCAACCTTGTTCAATACAACCGGTACTTTAACGATCCGTCCGGTGAGCGATGCTTTTAAAGCAGCAGTGAGTTATGCAAATATAACTGCGGCCAACCTTACAGGCCTGACTATTGGTAAATCCACAAATACAGAAAATATCACAATTGGGGCCGCTACGTCTGTCAATGGCCCTGTTACCCTTCACGGCGGCACGCTCACATTAAATGGCGCCCTTACAACCACAAGTTCTACGAGCTCACCAAGTAACATTTCTTTGAATGGTACAACAGTGAGTAACGTTGCGCTCAATTTGGCGCAAGGCAGTACACTTACCATGAACCTCAGTAGTAATGCGAATTATTCAGGCCTTATTACCGGTAACAACCTCAGTTTTGTTAAGAATGGTGCAAGCACACTTGCGCTTACCGGAGCAACAGCCTTAAATTTTGTAGACTTCACCATTAGCGGAGGAACCTTCAGGCTCAATAGCAACCAACAGCTTACTTTAAGCGGCGCGCTCACCAATAATGGAACCTTCACCATGAGAAGCGGAGCCACGTTTGTACCAAGTACAAGTGTGTCAAATGTAACAGGTAACGGAACATTCAATGTCCAAAGATTACTCTCGGGCAATGAAGCGACCTGGAACAGCACCACCAGTGGCCGTTTCTGGTACATGGGTGTGCCAATGGTAAATGCACCCCGAGGCAGTTTCGGTACGCAGGGTTCCACTACCAACAGAGTTTGGTCTTACAATGAAGTGAGTAAGTCCTACACCGAACTTACAGATCCCAATGCCAACTTAACAGGTGGCACGGGTTATGTACACCGCCGCAGCACCAACGACACCCTCACCTTTACCGGAGTAGGGGCTAATGGTTTGCGTGGTTCGGCACTCAGCCAAACGGGCCTCACCCGCACGTCTGGGAGTTCAGTTGGTTTTCATTTGGTATCGAACCCTTATATGGCCTATGTAGACTGGGATGCAGTTGTAGCGAACACCAATACGGCTACCAGCAACATTGAGTCTACATATTACATCCGCTCTGCTGCCACTGGCAATATTAGTGCACTCATTAGCTACAATGCGACAGGTCAAAACTTTGTCAATGGTGGTGTAAGTAATATCACTACGGCCAACGATGTTCGCTACCTTGCCCCAATGCAAGCATTCTGGGTACGCGTCGGGTCAGCAGCTTCCACAGGTAGCCTCGGCATGAATACCGACATGCTCTCGCACCAAACGAGCAATCCTGGTCTCAAGAACACCACAGTGTTCCCAACCTTAGCCCGCGTCAACCTCGTAGACGGAACGCGTTTTGACCAACTTTTGGTATTCATGAGCCCAGATATGACGAATGCTGTAGACGCCTACGATTCCGAAAAGATGTTCGTTAGCGGTGCGCCACAACTCTATACCATGGCGGCTGGCAAGAAGCTCGTCATGAACGGCCTCAAGAACAACAAAAAGAAAATATCAGTGCCGCTTTACCTAGAGCTTCCTGAAAGTAAAGTCTACAACCTACAACTTGCCGAATACATCTTAGAAGACGGCCTCATCCTTTTAGAAGACAAACAAGAAGGCACCATCCAAGACTTCAC
>JAIXXP010000129.1 GCA_027490665.1 Cryomorphaceae bacterium
AGTTGTTGTAGCAACAGGAATGACTGAGTAAACAACAGTCTGATTTTGTGAAGTTAAATTCGTCCATTTATCATCAGAGATTTCACCCAATAACTTACCTGATCCAATAACTGGGTTTCCAGCAGAGGCGGACAAATTGGCATGGGAAATATCTGTAATTATATAACTCGCGACTGTTGGAGTATTGGCATCATTCCCTAAGTTAAGGGCCAATGCTACATCACTACAAACTGTTGCTGTTTGGTCAGCAACCACAGGATCAGGATTTACCGTAACAACTACATCATAGTACTCATCACATCCATTAGAACTAACAGTGTAATTGTACGTGACATCAATTGGTAAATCTGTTGTATTGGTTAGTATTTCATTGATATCATCTGTTCCAGAAGTACCTGCTTCTGTAATTCCGGCGATTGTACTTCTTGTCCATGAAATATCTGTAGTTGTACCATTTGACGGAACAGTTGGACTTATTGCATCATAGACAAATGAAGTGCCTGAACAAATTGCAGGAGGAGCTAAAGAACTGGTTAGTGAAGGCGTTGGATTAACTGTTATTGTAAAAGATTCGGGCTGGCCACTACAAGTAAGCCCCATATGGGTATAAGTAGGAACAACTGTAACTATTCCAGAAATTACAGAGTCTGTAGGGTTAGCAGCTACAAATTCACCATATGCAATTTTTTCGGTAAAAACATAATTGGGATAATGCATGCTAGAATCTGACATTCCAATTGCAGTATTATTATTAGTCCAAGTATAATTTACCCCGGGCGAGCCGTAAATTCCATTGGAATTATCAAACCAATAATCAGATTGTCCACCATCATTAAAAAAATCACCTTCGCAAAACACAAAATCATGGAGACCTGTTACATCAGGTACAGGATTGATAGTTACAATGATTTCATCGGTTGCTGTACAGCCATTAACACCTTCAGCACTTAATACATAGACACGCTCCTGCCATGAAGTTGGGTCATCTAACGAGGCTGGGAATGTAAGACTATTAATAGGGTCTTGAGATCCGTATGTAGTCTCATACCATGTTAAAACATCATTAATTGCTAAAGTAGATCCACTCAAAGTAATGTTAGACCCCTCACATACTACTTGATCATTTGCTGGGTTAAAAATTGGTATGGGTAAGATTTCAGTAAATACAGAATCTGTAATATAATCAGTACATTGGCCATACGAGGCTGTTACAAGCTCCACCCAAATGTCAGAAGTATTACTTGGTGGATTTGGTACTGTTATTGTATAATTCGTACCCCAATCAAACTGAGCATTATGAATAGTAAGCGAATCATTGATCTTATATCCAATATTAATTTGTTCTGATGGGTTTGTGGTTGGTGTATTGGAGTTGCTTAAAGTAAAGGTAAGCACCTGGCCTGCACAAAGGGAGTCAAAATCTGCCGTAATTGATCCATTTAGTTGTGGTAAAATCCCAACAGTCGTATTCGCAACTGTAGTACAAGAATGACCATCGGTAATTCTTACGGAGTAATTTCCTGGAGCTAAGTTATCAAAATTAGAAAGGTTTGCTCCAAAACCAGTTGTTGACAATAACAATCCCGTGGCATTCGAACCTTGGTAAAGTTGATAATTATATCCATTTGGAAAATAACCACCAGTACCTAAAAAATTAACGGTACCATCAGAACTATTGAAACAGGCAGGATCCGGTTCTAATGTAACAACTAAAGGATTAAAAATAGACGGAGAAACAGTAATTGTCGCAGGCGAAGTAATTGGTGTAGAACAATAGGAATATGGATCTTCAATAATACCACTGTAAGTTCCGGGAGGGACAGAGGCATTATGTTGTAAAAATCCTCCTGTAACAGTTGTTCCAGTGGCTGAGCTATAATATACCAAAGATGAATTTGCTGTATTGGTCCACTTTACCCTTCTAAAACTAGTACCCCCTCTGATATAAGCCGTAATGATTCCTGTTCCCCCATTACACAAAACAGTTTGAAGCACTGCAGGCGCAAAAGAACCTGACCCACTTGATAAGGCTGTTGTAGCTGTAAATTGACCTGTAATTGGTTCATTTGAATTTGTATTTGGGGAACATCCTAAATCAGTGACAATCACTCCGTAACCGTAACTTCCTGTTTGTGTAGCAAGGTTTGTCCACGTGTAAGTTGTACTTGAACCGTTATTAATTGTTGAAACGATGTTTGTTGTATTTCCTCTCTTTAATCTGAACGTGTAAGGACCAACTCCACCTGTAACAGTGGCTGTCACCTCTCCAACTGTACCTCCTGCACATGGCAGTTTCCATGTAAGTGAAACAACAGGTGTAGATGGACACTGCGCATAACTACTACTCAACGACACAACTGTCATTGCAATAACTACCCAGCTCCAGATTTTGGTAAAGAATGATTTTGGCATAATGCTTGTGTTTGGCGATGAAGTGCGCGCGTCATTTTGAGACATAACCTGTGGTTGTGCAGTCAAAATGCTCGGTGTTGCGGTGAGGTTTGCTTTGCTCTTCATATGCTTAAAATTTATTTTTTGACGCAAAAACAAATACAACTTTTTTAACGCACAAAAAGCCGAGCATAAGCTCAGCTATCTCAAATGGAGCGTTTTTGCTCTGTTTGAAGTGCATCTTGTAATTGTAGTTTTGTCTCAAATTTTTATTTCAAAATACTTATATAATTTATTTCAACACGCTGAAAGCCAGAACTGTATAGGGTTTTTAGTCCTAAGTTCTGTTACAAAATGTTGATAAATATTTTCAACTTTTTAATAAATACAGCCACGAAAGTAGTTGAAATCGGTGTCATGTGCAAATGTTTTCTATTTTTCCGGTGCTTTGAATTCTATCGTTTCTTTCCAAACTTGCGTGCATTTTTCAGAACCGCTTTTGAGTTCGATTTTGTAATTTCCTGCGGGTAGTTTGTTCAACTCATATTTAAAAATTCCTTTTTCGGCAGGGCCAACTGAAAGTGATTGTGTATACACCTTTCCTTTTGAGTCAGTGGCAACTACTTTTTTTATTGTATTTCCACCGCGGAGTTCTACGAGTAGTTTTCCATTTGGTTCGTCTAAACTTGTTACTTGCTGTGCAATGAGGGGTGCATTGACAAAATGAATTGGAACCGAAACAATCAATTGCACCGATGATGTCATGATGTTTTCACAAGCATCTTTGATATTGACTGTATAACCCGGCTTCATGGAAGGTTTCAAATTCTCTACAGTCAACTTACTGCCATTTAAAATTGTAGGTAATGAATCAATTGCTTTTTGGTCAGCGGTCCAGGATAAAGTATAAGGAGACTTCCCTCCTTTTATCTCGAGAGCTATTGACCCGGTTGCGGTTGGTCCGCAGGGGCGGTCAATAACAACAAGAGTTGTAACTGGTGGTTTTACACCTCTGCACTGAGCAGCAACTTCATTGCTGAAAAAAAACAGCAATGCTATTAAAAGAAAGAAAGACCTAAAAAGGTTTTTATTCAGTGAATGCTTCGTATTCATCATATTAACACATTACAATTAAGGACATACAAAGAAAACTATCCTCGAGCCAGACACAGGTCTAAGTGAGCTTATTTTACACACAAGCAAATGTTAATTGAAACCATACAAAAGTGAATATGTATATTTGCTTTATGAAGCCTATACAGATGGTCGATCTATCGGCCCAATACCTTAAAATCAAGCCTGCCATAGATGAGGCTCTTCATGAAGTGCTGAATCAAACTGCATTTATCAATGGCCCGGCTGTTGGCCAATTTGCGACAGAACTTGCGGCTTATTTGGGCGCTGCGCATGTCATTCCATGCGCCAACGGTACCGACGCACTGCAAATTGCACTCATGGCCTTGGGATTACAACCAGGCGACGAAGTCATTACACCAAGCTTTACGTATATCGCCACTACAGAAGTGATTGCCTTGCTTGGCCTCACGCCAGTTTTTGTGGAGGTAGATCCGCAGACCTACTGCATAGACCCCACTGCTATTGCTGCAGCCATAACGCCGCGCACCAAAGCAATTGTGCCGGTTCATTTATATGGGCAGGCGGCCAACATGAACGCCATTATGGAGCTCGCTAATCAGCACCAATTATATGTAATCGAAGACAACGCCCAAGCAATTGGTTCTGATTACCACCTTTCCGACGGAAGAAAAGTCAAAACAGGCACTATTGGACACATTGGCTGCACTTCTTTTTTCCCGAGTAAAAACTTGGGTTGCTACGGCGACGGCGGTGCGCTCTATACCCAAGATGCGGAACTCGCACGCAAAATCAAAATGATTGCCAACCACGGTCAGGAGCAAAAGTATATCCACGATGTTGTGGGTTGCAACTCGCGCCTAGACACCATTCAAGCGGCAGTTTTGCGCATCAAATTGCGTCAACTAGACAATTACATAGATGCACGCCGAGAAGTAGCCGCTGCCTATGATGCCGCATTTGCCCAAATTCCAGGAGTTGAGATTCCATTCAGAGCTGCCGACTCCAAACATGTTTTTCATCAGTATACCCTCAAACTCACTGATCACAACCGAGAGGCGCTGCAAGCACATTTACTAGCAGCGGGTATTCCGACCATGATCTACTACCCCATTCCCGCTCATCGTCAGAAAATGTTTGCAGCCTTTAACCTTGGCGACTTACAACTCCCAATTACTGAACAACTCTGCGGGCATGTCATCAGCCTGCCAATTCACACTGAAATGGACGAGCAACAGTTACAATATATTATAGAACACGTCCTATCCTTTTTTAAATGAAGAATATTGCAGTAGTAGGAACCGGCTATGTCGGTTTGGTCACTGGAACTTGTTTTGCTGAAACCGGCAACCAAGTCATTTGTATTGATATCGACAGCGTTAAAGTCGAGAAAATGAAACAAGGCCAAATTCCGATTTACGAACCCGAACTAGACGTGCTTTTTGAGCGCAATATCAAAGCAGGGCGTTTGCAATTCACCACAGACCTCGCTTCGGGCATTGCCGATGCCGAAATCATCTTTTTAGCCCTCCCTACTCCGCCTGGAGAAGACGGCTCTGCTGATTTATCTTATATTCTAGGGGTAGCCGACCAACTCGGTAAATTACTCACCGACTACAAAGTTATTGTCGATAAAAGCACTGTGCCAGTAGGTACCGCAGAACGCGTGCATGCCGCCATTGCAGCCAATGCTAAAGTAGAATTTGCAGTGGTTTCTAACCCAGAGTTTTTGCGCGAAGGATACGCTGTTGCAGACTTCATGAAACCAGACCGCGTGGTCATTGGTTGCTCAGATGAGCGCGCCGCCAAAATCATGGAAAGCCTTTACAAACCATTTGTGCGCCAAGGCAACCCGATCTATTTTATGGATGAGAAGTCTGCAGAACTCACCAAATATGCCGCCAACTCCTTTTTGGCTACCAAAATTACCTTCATGAATGAAATTGCCAACTTCTGTGAGGTGGTGGGTGCAGACGTAGACAAAGTTCGCATTGGCATTGGCGCCGACAGCCGCATTGGCAAGCGGTTTTTGTTTCCTGGTATTGGTTACGGAGGGTCTTGTTTTCCGAAGGATGTACAAGCTTTAGCGAAGTCAGGAACTGACCACAACTACGATTTCAAGATCCTAAGAGCAGTCATGGAAGTCAATGAAGACCAAAAAACCATCTTGTTTCCACGCATCAAGAATTACTTCCGCGGAAATTTACTCCGCAAAAAAATTGCGGTGTGGGGTTTAGCCTTCAAGCCAGACACCGATGACATCCGCGAAGCACCTGCTTTGTACATGATCCTCGCCTTGTTAGAAGCAGGCGCAGAAGTAACGGCCTATGACCCTGAAGCTATGGAAAATGTCAAAAACATATTTGGAAATCAAATTTCCTACGCGAAAGATGAATACGACGCCTTGCTGCAAGCCGACGCACTTCTTATTTGCACAGAATGGAGCACTTTTAGGAATCCTAATTTCAGAGCCATGAAAGACTTAATGGCCGATAACGTTATCTTTGACGGACGAAACCTTTTTGATCTCGAAGAACTCACCGAAAAAGGCTTCTTTTATAGTAGCATCGGTAGAAAAACAATCTATAGAAACTCATGAAACGTGTTTTAATCACCGGCGCAGCCGGCTTTTTGGGTTCTCACCTTTGCGAGCGCTTTATCAACGACGGGTGTCATGTCATTGGCATGGACAACCTCATTACTGGGCGCCTCAAAAACATAGAACACCTCTTTGCACACCCTCATTTTGAGTTTTACCACCACGATGTCTCCAAATTCATTCATGTTCCGGGGCAACTCGACTACATTTTGCATTTTGCATCGCCAGCAAGCCCTATAGACTACCTCAAAATTCCGATCCAAACCCTTAAAGTTGGTTCACTTGGCATTCACAATTGCTTAGGCTTGGCAAAAGCCAAAGGCGCCCGTCTCATGATTGCCAGTACTTCTGAAGTTTACGGCGATCCAAGTGTGCATCCGCAACCAGAAAGCTACTGGGGCAACGTGAACCCAGTTGGGCCAAGAGGCGTTTACGACGAAGCCAAGCGTTTTCAGGAAGCCATTACCATGGCTTACCACACCTACCACGGCTTGGAAACCCGAATTGTGCGCATTTTCAACACCTACGGGCCACGCATGCGCCTCAACGATGGTCGTGTACTACCTGCTTTCATTGGGCAAGCACTCAGAGGAGAAGACCTCACTATCTTTGGCGACGGCTCCCAAACGCGCAGTTTTTGCTACGTCGACGACCTCATTGAAGGCATTGTGCGCCTGCTCCACTCGGACTGTACTGACCCTGTAAACATCGGCAACCCAGACGAAATTACAATTAGTCAGTTTGCCGAAGAAATTATAGCCCTTACCGGCACCAGCCAAAAGGTTATTTACAAAGATTTACCTGTAGATGACCCAAAGCAACGCCAACCGGATATCACCAAAGCGCGTACACTACTTGGTTGGGAACCACAAATTGACCGCAAAGAAGGCCTCAAGCGCACCTACGCCTATTTTAAAAGCCTTTCCGAGGACGAATTGCGCCAAACCGACCACAACAATTTTGACCAATACATTACCAAATAATGAGCTATTTTGCCCACGAAACTGCAGTCATTGATGCCGGATGCCAAATTGGCGAAGGCAGTAAAATTTGGCATTTCTCGCATTTAATGCCGGGTTGTACACTCGGAAAAGCGTGCAATATTGGCCAAAATGTCGTGATTTCTCCAGAAGTAGTGCTCGGCAATAACGTCAAGGTACAAAACAACGTCAGTATTTATACGGGTGTCATTTGCGAAGACGACGTTTTCTTAGGCCCTTCTATGGTTTTTACCAATGTGATGAACCCAAGAAGCGCTGTGAATCGCCGCGATAGCTACCTGCGTACCCACGTCGGAAGAGGAGCCAGCATAGGTGCGAACGCCACAATCGTTTGCGGCCACGACATCGGTGCTTTTGCCTTTATTGGCGCAGGCGCAGTGGTCACCAAACACGTACCCGCTTACGCACTTGTGGTAGGCAACCCCGCCCGCCAAATGGGCTGGATGTCTGAATTTGGGCACCGCCTACAATTTGACACCGACGGGCGCGCCACTTGCCCAGAAAGCGGCCAACAATACCAATTAAGCAACGGACTAGTAAACAGAATAGATGAGTAAAATTAAATTTGCCGTAGTTGGCGCCGGACACATCGGCAAACGCCACGCCGAAATGATCCGCCGCGATGCCGAAGGTGAGCTCGTAGCTTTAGTTGACCCTCGCGGAGCCGAAGCATGCGGCGCCCAAGACTTTGACGTTCCGTTTTTTAATGATATCGACGAACTACTTGCGAGCAACCTTGAGTTTGACGTCGTCAATGTGTGTACGCCAAATGGCCTGCACGCAGACCAAGCACTCATGGCTCTCGAGGCTAAAAAGCATGTGGTGTGTGAGAAACCCATGGGCCTCACGACTAAAAGCTGTGAAGCACTCATATACAAAGCTTTACAAGTTTCAAGGCAAGTATTTTGCGTCATGCAAAACCGCTATTCACCACCGTCCGTTTGGATCAAAGACCTCATCGATCGAAAAGTACTCGGCGACATCTATATGGTGCAGCTCAACTGCTACTGGAACCGCGACGAACGCTATTACAAAGCCGGTGGCTGGAAAGGCACCAAAGACCTCGACGGCGGCACGCTTTTTACCCAATTTAGCCACTTCATCGACATCATGTACTGGCTTTTTGGAGACATCCAAAATATCCAAGGTAAATTCGCCGATTTCAACCATAAAGACTACACCGATTTCGAAGATTCTGGCTTTGTGAGTTTTGATTTCATCAATGGCGGAATGGGTAGTCTCAATTATTCTACATCAGTTGCCAACCAAAACCTAGAATCAAGCATGACCATTATTGGGCAAAACGGGTCGGTAAAAATTGGCGGTCAATACATGAATGAGGTAGAAGTTTGCAACATCACTGGCTATGAAATGCCTGAGCTCGCGCCAACCAACCCGGGCAATGACTACGGCCCTTACAAAGGCTCAGCTGCCAACCACAACTTCGTCATTTCTAACGTTATAGATACCCTGAACGGCCGCACTGCCCCAACTACAAATGCCTTAGAGGGCATGAAAGTAGTAGATATCATCGAACGCATTTACGCGGTGCGCGACGCACAATTTTCAAATTAATACAGCTTCCGCCTCATGATTTACCAGGAACTCATCGATAAAAACACCAAACTTGCCGTAATAGGCTTGGGTTATGTTGGCTTACCAATTGCGCTAGAATTTGCCAAGCGCATCAAAGTCATTGGCTTTGACATCAACGCTGGGCGGATTGCCCAAATGCAACGTGGCGAAGACCCTAGCCGAGAGCTCAGCGCTGCAGATTTTGAAAACCGCGACATCACCTTCACTTCCAACATTGAAGTCCTCAAGGAAGCCACCTTCTTTATTGTAGCAGTTCCGACCCCCATAGACGACACCAACCTCCCCGACCTCAAACCCTTATTGGGCGCAAGCCGCACGGTAGGGCAAGTGCTCAAAAAAGGCGACTACATTGTGTTTGAATCGACTGTTTATCCGGGCTGTACCGAAGAAGACTGCATTCCGATCCTTGAAGAAGCATCTGGTCTTCAGTTCAGAACCGATTTTATGGTGGGCTACTCTCCCGAGCGCATCAATCCAGGAGACAAAGAACATACGCTGCAAAACGTCATCAAAATTGTGTCGGGTTGTTGCGCAGAATCCCTAGATCAAATTGCCCAAACGTATGAATTAGTAGTTGCAGCAGGTGTGCACCGCGCAACAAGCATTAAAGTTGCGGAGGCGGCAAAAATTGTAGAAAACACCCAACGTGACGTCAATATTTCATTGGTAAACGAGCTATCGATCATCTTTAACAAGTTAGGCATCAATACTTTTGACGTCCTAGAAGCAGCAGGCACCAAATGGAATTTCTTGAAGTTCTACCCAGGCTTGGTGGGTGGCCACTGCATTGGCGTAGACCCCTACTACCTCGTGCACAAAGCCATGCAAGTGGGCTACCATTCTAAGGTCATTAACTCAGGGCGTTATGTCAATGACTCCATGGGCTTTTACATTGGCAAACAAACCGCCAAAAAAATCATAGCACAAGGAAAAATCATCCAAAATGCTCATGTTTTGGTCATGGGTGCAACTTTCAAAGAAAATGTCTCTGATATCCGCAATTCAAAAGTAATTGACGTCATTTCTGAGCTCAAATCTTTCCAAATTAACGTGGATGTCATTGATCCGCATGCCGACTCCTCTGAAATGGAGCACGAATACGGCGTGAGCCTCACCACGAACCTTCGCTCAGACTACGACGCTATCATTTTAGCCGTAAACCACCGCGAATACATGAACCTCGATGAAGCTTATTTCAAGACCTTACTCAAGGATGGCAAAGGTATTTTCGTTGATGTCAAAGGTATTTACCGCAATAAAATCAACGATTTGACGTATTGGTCGTTATAAGATATGATCCAAATTGAATTAGTTGAAAAGAAGATAAAACTAAAAGGATAGATGAGCTTTTCAAAACACATACTTGTTACCGGCGGTGCAGGCTTTATTGGTTCTCACCTGGTCAGACGCTTGGTTAAAAATTACCCCAACTACCTGATTGTCAATCTAGACAAGCTCACTTACGCCGGCAATTTAGAGAACCTCAACGATGTAGCCTCAGCACCAAATTACCGTTTTGAACGCGCCGATATCTGCGACACAGCAGCCTTACAACGCATTTTTAGCGAGTACCAAATTACAGATGTCATTCATTTGGCTGCAGAAAGCCATGTAGACCGCTCTATCGAAGGGCCGATGGAATTTGTGCTTACCAATGTTGTAGGTACGGTTAATCTATTAGAAGCAGCAAAAAATCATTGGAACGATAGCGCCAACCACGTCTTTCATCATGTCTCTACAGACGAAGTATACGGCAGCCTCGGCGACACCGGCTTGTTTGAGGAAAGCACAGCCTACGACCCCCGAAGCCCCTACTCCGCCTCGAAAGCCTCTTCGGATCATTTTGTACGCGCCTACTACCACACCTACGGCTTGCCCATTAAGATGAGCAATTGCTCCAACAATTACGGCTCGCACCATTTCCCGGAAAAACTCATTCCCTTGATGATCCATAACATCATCGAAAACAAGCCCTTACCTATTTACGGTAAAGGCGACAACATCCGCGATTGGCTCTGGGTAGAAGACCACGCCAGCGCTATTGACGCTATCTTTCACAACGGACGCATCGGCGAGTCTTATAACGTAGGCGGCCTCAACGAATGGACCAACATCGAACTCGTTCGCTTTTTATGCCGTTTACTCGACCAAAAACTAGATAGAACGCCCGGAAGCGCCGAAACACTGATCACCTACGTCACCGACCGCGCTGGCCACGACAAACGCTACGCCATTGATGCCAGTAAACTCGAAACCGAACTCGGCTGGAAACCATCTATCACCTTTGAAGAAGGGCTCGAACGCACCGTCGATTGGTACCTCGCCAATCAAGATTGGGTCGAAAAAGTAACGAGTGGCGCGTATCAAGCATATTACGAAAAGATGTATATTGGGAGGTAAAAAATGAGCTTCCTTCAATCCCTTTTCGGACCAAAAAAGCGCAAGACACCCTTCGATTTATCGAAACTAGGCGTTGACATGCACTCGCACCTCATTCCGGGCATAGACGATGGCGCACCCACCATGGAGCACAGCATTGCCATGCTCAACAAATTTGCCCAATTAGGCTACCGCAAGGTGGTGACAACCCCGCACATTCTTGGTGAGGTACATCCGAATACACCCGAAACCATTCTTAGTGGTTTGGCCGAAGTTCAAAAAGAACTTAAGGAACTTAAAATTCCTATAGAAATTGAAGCGGCAGCGGAATATTTCTGCGACGAAACCCTTTTGCCGAAAATCAAGGCTAAAAACATCCTGAGTTTTGGAAATAACTATGTTTTGATGGAATTCAGCATGCTGCACGCCAGCCAATATGAAGCCCAAGCGCTTTTTGAACTGCAAGTAGCTGGCTACATTCCTATTTTGGCGCATTTTGAGCGCTACCCGTACTACCATGGCAATTTTGAGAAAGTAGAAGAGCTGCGTGCACGTAACATCAAAATTCAAGTCAATTTGGGCTCTTTAACCGGACATTACGGCCCAGGAGTCCGGAAAATGGCCGAAGAACTCATTAAAAAAGGCCTTGTTGACTTCCTTGGCTCCGACTGCCACCGCATGGAGCATCTGCTCATGATCGAAAAATATCTCGACGCACCCATTTACGACGCAATCGAAAAACTCCAGTTGCTCAATCCGAGTTTATAATTGCTATTTTTGAAGCGCAATGCTTTTTAATTCATTTGAATTTTTCCTTTTTCTGCCGGTTGTTTTCGTCCTTTATTGGTTCGTTTTCCAGCACAAGCTGCGCGCCCAAAACCTCCTCATTTTACTAGCGAGCTATTTCTTTTACGGCTGGTGGAGTTGGGCTTTTACAGGGCTTTTACTGCTCAGTACCATTCTCGATTACGCTTATGGCTTCGGAGTGGCATCTAACGACCGAAAAAAAGCCAAACTATTCTTATGGCTGAGCATTGTCAATAACCTCGGCATTCTTGGGGTATTTAAATATTATAACTTCTTTGCCACCCAATTCCAGCAAGGATTTGAATTACTCGGTATACACAGCAACCCAACTTTGCTCAACATAGCACTTCCAATTGGCATATCTTTCTATACGTTTCACGGGATGTCTTATGTTTTTGACATCTACCGTGCACAGCAAAAACCGGTTCATAATTTTGTAGACTACGCCGTTTTTGTCAGTTTCTTCCCGCTTTTAGTTGCTGGGCCAATCGAACGAGCAAGCCATTTATTGCCTCAAGTACAAAAAGAACGCACCTTTCGCTATGCACAAGCACTTGATGGCCTGCGCCTTATCCTTTGGGGGCTCTTCAAAAAGGTAGTCATTGCCGATAGCATTGCTCAACTCATCGATCCCGTATTTACTTCTTATGCCGATTACAACAGCGCTACGCTTATTTTGGCTGCAATTGGATTTTCTTTTCAGATTTACGGCGACTTTTCGGGCTACTCAGACATTGCGCTCGGCACTGCCAAACTCTTTGGCTTCGAGCTGCTTAGTAATTTTCGCTTCCCGTATTTCTCGCGCGACATCGCCGAATTTTGGCGCCGTTGGCACATCTCGCTCTCCTCGTGGTTCAAGGACTACCTCTACATTCCGTTAGGCGGGTCTAAGGTGGGTCTAACCAAAGCTGTTCGCAATACATTTATCATCTTTTTGGTCAGCGGTTTTTGGCATGGTGCCAGCTGGAACTTCATCATTTGGGGATTCCTGCACGCTTGTGGCTTCTTGCCCTTACTCCTAACCAAGCGCAACAGAAAATACAGCCAAGAAATAGTTGCTCGAGATGCCAGATTTCCATCTATTAAAGAACTTTTGCTCATGCTCGGCACCTTTACTTTTGTCAGCTACGCCTGGATTTTCTTCAGGGCAGACACCCTTCCCAACGCATTCGGTTTTATCAAAGGATTGTTCTTTAATTGGGGCGAATTAACAGCCCTCAAACCAAATTACATTCTCCTGTACATAATGATTTTATTGCTCATCGACTGGTATTTGCGCCTAGATGAGCGCAGCCTGCGGGTCCCGGCCAATCGCTTCTTGCGTTACGTTATCTATATGAGCATGGCCTTCGCTATTCTATTCAAAATGGATGGAGAGCAATCTTTTATTTATTTTCAATTCTGATGCGCAGGTTTACTTTCAAATTATTGCGCTTTTTACTGCTCTTCTTGAGTTGTGTTTGGCTCGTTTTAGCACTCATTGCGCTTTCAACTAACTGGACACTCAAATATGAATACACATACTTCGGACACCGTACACACTGGGGAAGCAGCCTAGAACGCGTCCAAGAATTTGAGCAGTGGGCCGATCAAAATACGCAGCAACCAAAAGGGCTCATCATCGGGAGTTCTACTGCCTACCGCAACTTGAATCCGCACATACTTAGCGAGCAAACCCAGGTCAATTGGTTCAATTACGGCAGCAGCAACCAAAGCCCAAAAATGAGCTATTTTTTACTCCAACAGGCATTTGACCGCAGCAAAATAGACTATGTACTGCTCGATATCTATGGTCCCATTGCAAAGCACAATGGTTTAGAAGCAGCTTTCGACCTCATCTATAATTCCGAGCTCAATTGGTGGCAGAAAACACAGCTGCTTTGGCGCTACCCCAACACCAAACTTTGGCTGCGCTATGGCTATTTTTACACCAAAAAAATACTGCCTTGCCCCACCTACATCATCAAAGACAGCACAAATGGCACTTATCTGAAAAAAGGATTTGTGTGCTCCAACCAGCCTGCGCTTCAGCACTATAACCAAGTCCAAAAAGCCAAAAAAATACCAGCGTTCCCCGAACTTCAACAAATCGCCGCACTTTGCCACGCTAACGGCGCCCGTCTGATCTTAAACATTGCCCCAAGTTTATACGAGTCTTTCCTTCTCCCCACGACATTTAGAAAATACCCGGTCATTCAGCTCAATCAATTCAATAACCCGCGTCATTTCTATGACTCTCACCACATGACGTGTGAAGGCGCTACAGAGTACACGCAGCGCATTGGAAAAAAACTTTTAAGATATGCTCCACCTCCTCAGACACGCTAAAACCAACCAAAATTCCCCAACTGGTATCGATTACGACCGCGAACTTTTGCCCCGTGGCTACGAGCAAATTGCCGAGCTCAAGCAATTCTTTGCTCAGCACCCGATCCAACCCAAACACATTTTGTGCTCAAGCGCCATGCGCACCCGCCAAACACTCGACGAATTACAAGATTTTTGGCCTTCGGCGCAAATTCAATTTATAGACGAGCTCTATTTGGCTTCCAAACAAGAAATTCTTGAGCAAATTTGCGCACTCCAAACACCAGATGAAATTTTAGTGGTGGGCCATAACGAAGGCCTGAGCGAACTGGCCATGCACCTCGCAAGGCCCGCACATTTGCTCAAAACCTGTGGACTTGTGAGCATTTCATTTCCTTTTGAAACGAGCGCCTACATTTCTGCAGGCACCGGCAATATCACCGCGATGTTTAGGGTAGTTTAGGGGATGAACATGCCACTCTGTCAGCTCATTTAGCATGGCATAAATCTTGTCCAACTGCGGCGAGATGTATACAAGAACAACCGCCAATCAACAACTTCGCGCAGCTGCTTTACCAGCTCTTTTGGTAGTGATCATCATGTGGTTGGTCTATTGGGCCGATTACCTCTTTCCCATCGATTTTCAGCGCTACGGTTTGCAAGCACAATACATCAAAGGCCTGCGGGGCATTATCCTGATGCCCTGGATACACGCCCACAACGACATCAAACACATCCTCAACAATAGCCTCCCTACGTTTTTGCTGCTCACGTTGCTTTTTCAATCCTACAAAGAAATTGCGTGGCGCGTTTTTATCCTGTCCTGGCTCTTTACCGGCGCGCTCTTATGGTTCATCGGCGGAAGCAACGGTGCCATACACATTGGTATGAGTGGCGTTATTTATGCGCTCACTGGTTTTCTATTCACATCTGGCGTGTTGCGCAAGTACCTGCCACTACAAGCGCTCTCGTTATTCATTGTATTTCTATATGGCTCGATGATTTGGGGTATTTTCCCGACCCAACCGCGCGTGTCTTGGCAAGGGCATCTTTCAGGCCTAGTTGTGGGCGTTATTTTAGCTTTTATCTACAGAAAACAGGGGCCACAAAGACCAAAATACCAATATGAAATCGAAAAAGAACTTGGCATAGAACCACCTGATTTCGAAGGCGACCTCCAACGTGCCATCGAGGCCGAATTGGCACAAAGAGCTGCTGAAGAGGAGGCAAAAGCAGCTGAAGCAAAGCAACAAAGCGAACAAGCCCCCACAATTGTTGTTTACGAATACAAAAAGAACGACTAACTTTAAAGCGTGGAAGAAATCCGAAATAAAGTCAAGGAAAGCGGCCTAGTACAGCTCGACCTCGCTACCTACAAACCTAAACTAGCGCTCATAGGTCTAGACCTTGCTGAGCAACTTTGGCAAGGGTTTGTCTTAAAAGAAAAGGAATTCCGCGACTGGATCAAAAACTACAATTGGGCTCAATATGCAGGGAAAGCGGTATACATCCATTGCAGTACCGATGCCATTATCCCAACTTGGGCATTTATGCTCGTCTCTTCTGCACTTCAAAAAGAAAATGTGTACAGCCAAGTGGGTTCTGAATTAGAACTAGCGAAAGCACTCATACAAGAAGAGATTTGCAGCATTGAAATTGAAGCATTACAAGACCAACGCGTTATAATCAAAGGGTGTTCAGACATCCAAGACCCCGCCTTTGCGATGTCCTATTTAGTGCGCTTCCTCCAACCTTACGTTAAAAGTATTATGTACGGTGAGCCCTGCAGTACGGTACCAATTTTTAAAAGATGATCAAAGCATGGCTACACGCGGCACGCCTCAGAACGCTTCCGCTATCACTCTCCGGAATCATTGTTGGTACGGCACTTGCCGCACTCCTAGACGTTTTTAACGGCACCATTTTTAGCTTAGCGCTACTCACTACTATTGGCTTTCAAGTGCTTTCCAACTTTGCCAACGACCTCGGCGATAGCCAAAAAGGAACCGACAACGCAGAGCGAGTTGGCCCAGCTCGCGCCATTCAGAGTGGGCAGTTGACTGCTGCGCAAATGAAAAGAGGAATGTGGGTTGTTGGTTTAATTTCCCTTGTAAGTGCTCTACTTTTGATCCGAACAAGTGTTTCCAATCTGAGTCAAACTGCAATTTATACGTACGTATTTCTTGCAATTGCTTGTATTGCCGCAGCGATTACCTATACCGTCGGGAAAAACGCTTATGGTTACCGTGGTTTGGGCGATATCATGGTCTTCATATTCTTTGGACTAGTGAGCGTCATTGGCGTTTTTGGTCTTTATGGCGAAGGATTCGAATGGTTGGTATTGTTCCCTGCCATCAGCATCGGGGCCTGGAGCACGGCCGTTCTGAACCTCAATAATTTAAGGGACATCACCAACGACGCTAAAATGCAAAAGCGCACCATGGTAGTTCAATTGGGCTTTGAGCGTGCAAAGCTCTACCACGTTTTCCTAGTGAGTTCTGGTTTGGCTACTTGGTTTTTTACTGTTTATCTACTTGCGTTTAACACTTATAACTACTGGCTTTTTGGCGCGTTGTTGCCTTCAATTGGTTTTGTTTTGCACCTCAAAAGGGTCTTGGACAACCATGAGCCAGCTAGCCTCGATCCAGAACTTAAAAAAGTCGCGTTATTGACTTTCTTTTCAGCATTGCTTTTTGCAATTTTACTTAACTTTGCCCCGCATTAAATCAACACACATGAACATCCTTGTTTGTATATCCAAAGCGCCAGACACAACGTCCAAAATTGCTTTCACCAACGGCGATACCCAATTTGACGAAAACGGCGTTCAATATATTGTTAACCCCTATGACGAATGGTACGCGTTGGTTCGTGCCCTTGAGCTCAAAGAAGCACAAGGTGGCAACGTTACTATCATTACCGTCGGAACAGCCTCCGATGACGCCGTTATCCGCAAAGCACTCGCTATCGGAGCCGACGACGCCGTACGCATAGACGCTGCTGCAACCGACGCCTACTTTACTGCCATGCAAATTGCTGAGTACGCCAAAGGCAAAGGTTTTGACCTCATCCTGACCGGTAAAGAAACCATCGACTACAACGGTTCTCAGGTTGCGGGCATGATTGCCGAAGCCCTTGAACTACCATATATTTCTATCGCTACTAAACTAGATGCAAACGGCAGCACCATCAGCTGCGAGCGCGAAATCGTTGGTGGTGTGCAAGAAGTTGAAGTCCAAGCGCCGGCGGTCATTAGTTGTGCCAAAGGAATGGCTGAGCAACGTATTCCGAACATGCGCGGCATTATGGCGGCACGTACCAAACCACTCAATGTAGTGGCTCCTGCAGCGCTAGAAGCACTTACAACATACAGCAGCTACAGCATGCCTGCAGCAAAGTCTTCAGTTAAACTCATCGATCCAAACAACCTCGACGAACTCGTTGCGCTTTTACACAACGAAGCCAAAGTCATTTAAGCTTAACACCCATGAATCTCGTATACATCAATTCAGCAAATGGTTTGTCCAAAGCAGCTTTGGAAACCGTCACTTACGCTAAAAAATTAGGAGCTGAGGTAGCCGTTGTCACCAACGGAAACGCAAGTGCCGACCAACTCGCTAGCCTTGGTGCTTATGGTGCAACAACCGTTCTTCAAGATAGCTCCGTAGATGGCCAAGACCCAAGCCAACTCGTGAAAATGGTCGCTGCTGCTGCTCAAAAAGTGGGCGCCAGCACCATTATTTTCTCTCATGACCTCATCGGTAAAGCCGTTGCGCCTCGCCTTTCGGTTCGCCTCAAAGCAGGTCTTGTGGCTGGTGCAGTTGCGCTTCCCGAAGCCAATGGCAGTATCAAAGTCAATGTGTTTTCTGGAAAAGCTTTCGGTTATGTAAGCGTCAATAGCAGCACGCGCATCATTTCCCTTTTGCCAAACAGCATTCAGCCAGAACAAAATGGCTCAAACTGCGGTGTCGAAGCCTTTGATAGCCAAGCAGGCAATAGCGCCATTACTGTCAAAGCCACCAAAAAACCAGAAGGCGCAATTCCTCTTCCGGAGGCCGAACTCGTGGTTTCTGCGGGCCGCGGGCTCAAAGGACCTGAAAACTGGGGTATGGTTGAAGATTTAGCCACTGCCCTTGGCGCAGCCACCGCTTGTTCACGTCCAGTTGCCGACATCGGATGGCGCCCTCACCATGAACACGTGGGGCAAACCGGAGTTGCCATCCGTCCGAACCTCTACATTGCTGCCGGTATTTCAGGTGCTATACAACACCTTGCTGGCGTCAACGGATCCAAAGTTATTGTTGTCATCAATACCGATGCCGAAGCACCTTTCTTTAAAGCTGCCGACTACGGTATTGTTGGCGATGCATTTGAAGTGTTGCCACGCTTTACCGAAGCCGTTAAGCGCTTCAAAGCTGCGCAACATTAACCTTCAATGAACGTATAAGCCCCCCGAATGCAGAAGACACGCCTCGAAATTACGGGTATAGAACCCAGCCATATTCAATCTGGCTCCTATGTGCTTACCCTAAAAGAAATTGACGGGCAACGCAAACTTCCCATAGTTATTGGCGGTTATGAAGCGCAATCTATAGCAGTAGAGCTCGAAAAAATGAAGCCTTCTAGGCCCCTCACCCACGATCTCTTCCGCTCTTTCAGCTTGGCTTTTGCTGTCGAAATCAAAGAAATTCTCATTTATAAGTTCAAGGAAGGCGTGTTCTTTTCCAAACTTATTTGCATAAAAGACGGCGTAATTACCGAAATAGATTCTCGCACCTCTGACGCCATTGCCATTGGTGTTCGTTTCAATGCCAAAATATATACGCTCAATAGTATTCTTGACGAAGTAAGTGGTTTTTCATCCAGCGACATGAACGAGCCTTATGATTTTGACGATGAAAATGATATCTTTGACCAAGACGAGCATGCACCAAACGAATGGGATATCTACGCAACTGAAGAGCTAGAACACCAACTGACTGAGGCACTCGACAACGAAGATTACGAACTAGCCTCAAAAATTCGCGATGAACTTAACCGCCGCCATCAAAACTAGATTAACCCTTCTCAGTTTTTTACAATTTTTTGTCTGGGGAGCCTGGCTCACTACAATCGGTACCTACTGCATCGAAGGTAAAGGCTGGAGTTTTCCTCAATTTGGAGCCATCTTTTCAACCTTAGCTCTTTCTTCTATCCTGATGCCCTCCATCATTGGTATAATTGCCGACAAATGGATGCGTGCCGAAAGACTCTACGGCATCTTACACCTCACTTATGCGGGGTTTATGTTGCTCATTCCAAACTTGGCTTCCTTACATGCAAGTTTTCCATTTCTTCAACAAATGAAGGAGTATGAACTCCTTTATTGGGTTGTTTTTGGAGGCATGCTCGCCTATATGCCAACTATATCGCTTTCCAACTCTGTATCTTACCGCATCTTGAAAATGAACAATTTAGAGGTGCAAAAAGACTTTCCCAAGATCCGTGTGTGGGGTACCATTGGATTTATTGCCGCCATGTGGTTCACCAACCTGAGCGGAAGCAAAGCCAATGCCGATCAGTTTTATATTGCCGGAGCAGGCGCTTTGTTGCTTGGTATATACGGCTTTACACTTCCCGCTTGTCTGCCAGAAGGTAAAAATTCTGAAAAAAAGTCCTTGGCTTCTCAACTAGGCCTAGACGCTTTCAAGCTTTTTGAAGACTACCGCATGGCCTTGTTTTTCATTTTTTCTATTCTTCTTGGTGCTGCGCTGCAACTTTCAAACATGTATGGCGATGCTTACCTGAGTAGCTTTACAAAAGGTTCACTTGTAGAGAAATATTCAACTATTATCTACTCCATTTCACAAGTTTCAGAAACTATTTTCATTTTAACTATTCCTTTTTTCTTGAAACGCTTTGGCATCAAAAAAGTCATCCTATTTGCCCTCATTGCATGGGTGTTGCGCTATGGTTTTTTTGCCTATGGTAGCTCAGATTTTGGTGTGCTACTCATTGTGATGAGTTGCATTGTCTATGGAATGGCTTTCGATTTCTTCCTAATTTCAGGGTCGATGTTTGTCGAAAATAACACAGACAGCAGTATACGAGCAAGTGCTCAAGGCTTGTTCATCATGATGACCAACGGTATCGGGGCGTTTATCGGAACAAAAGCCAGTAGTGCACTCATAAATGCATACTTTATTTTACCTAACGGCAACAAAGATTGGCAAGGTGCTTGGTTGCTCTTTGCAGCCTATTCTTTGGTGGTAGCCATTCTCTTTATGCTGTTCTTCAAAGAAAAACCGCAGGAGTCTTAGATTTTGAGGGATTTAAGCCCTAGAAAACTTGTATCCGACCCCGCGAATCGAATGAAAAAATACTGGGTTTTTTGGATCTGGTTCAAATAACTTTCTGAAACTCAAAATATAGTTGTCTATGGTTCGAGACGTAGGAATTTGCTCAGAACCCCATAGACGGTCGAGGATTTCATTGCGAGAAATAACCTTTCCCTCTTTCTCAATGAAAAGCTCGAGCAATTGAACCTCTCTTTTGGTAAAGGTATGGAGCAAATTTCCTTCCTTATTTCTGACCTCAAAAGTGGTAAAATTGACCTGTAGCTCACCAAACATATACGTGCTAGATTGTTCATTTTGGACAGATCCGTTGATCAAGATTTGAACTTTCAATAAGAGCTCTTCTAAGTCAAAGGGTTTGACTAAATAATCGTTTGCGCCAAGCTTCAGGCCAGCAACCCGGTCTGCGGTGGTGCCTTTAGCAGATAAAAAAAGAATTGGAACAGTTGAATGTTTGCGTATTTCCTTGCATAGATCAAAACCAGAAACATGTGGAAGCATGACGTCCAAAACGACTAAATCAAAATGAATTGGGCCCGAAAAGAGCTGATTGGCTACAGCTCCATCGGCATAAGATTCAACTGTATAGCCTTCCAATTCTAAATTAAGAGCAATCATGTCGCGGAGGCTTTGCTCGTCCTCAACTAAACAAATTCTGTGCATGGTTTTTACCTAGAAAATATTATTTTTGATGAAATTACTATAAACTCATCAAACTATGAATAAAATTCTACGCTACGGGCTTCTCTTTTTAGGCCTTCAGTTGGGAGTTTGGGCACAACAATCACTTGCCCACACCACTAAACTCGAGCTCAGCAAAGACATCCCAACTATGTCTTTACAAACACCCGACCTATCAGTACTTGCTGCTGAAGATGAGATCCGCGACAAACAAGGTGTGCTTTACCGCATCGGTGTTGCTATTCCTACGCACCTCACCCCACAAAATGCAGGTTACTGGACTACCAACGCAGATGGTAGCCGCAAATGGCAAATTGTCATTTCAGCACCAGGTGCAGAAGCCATCAGCTACCTATTTGAAAAGTTTGTTTTGTACGGTGGTAGCACCTTGCGCATTCAAAATCTAGGTGGTCAGGATGTACATCCAATACTCACCAGCAATGACGTAGAGTCTCATCAAATGCAAAATGCCGCGCTTTGTGGTGGCGCAACTCACGTACTTACACTCACCGAGCCAGCTTATACAACCCCTTCCGAGATTTACATCGATCGCATCATGTACAACTACCGCTCTACTGGGTTTCAAACTGAAGAAAAAATCAATGAGTCTGACCCTTGCGAGGTAAATGTCAATTGTTCTCCTGTTGGCGACCCATGGCAAGATGAAAAGCGCGGTGTGGCACGTATTTATGTAGTTGAAGGCGCTCAGGCTGGTTGGTGTTCCGGATCCTTGATCAACAACACGGCTCAAGATTGTAAGCCTTATTTCTTGACGGCTCTACACTGCGGTGTGAACGCAACAACCGCTAATATGAACCAATGGAAATTCTATTTCCGCTACGAGGCTGCTGCCTGTACTAACCCTACTGCAGTCGGTACACTCGCCAATAATTTTGTAACCGGTTGTTTGCGCATTGCAGATGCAGCAGATGGCGGCGGTAACTCAGGTTCTGACTTCCTTTTGGTAAAACTTGGAAACGCCAACAATGAAAACACCGTTATCAATAACCTTAAATCTGCGAACTTCAATGCCTATTGGAACGGTTGGAATGCAAGCCCTACCCCAACAACTGGCGGAGTGAGTATCCACCACCCTGCTGGCGACATCAAAAAAATCTCCACTTTTTCTGGCAATACGATTTCTACGCAATGGGGCTCGGCTACAGGTTCACATTGGCGCGTAACCTGGACGGCTAATGCCAACGGACACGGTGTTACCGAAGGTGGTTCGTCAGGTTCACCATTATTTGACGCGGCTAACGGCAATATCATTGGTACACTCACAGGTGGTGGTTCTTATTGCACAGCCTTGAACGCACCGGATCAGTACGGCAAAATGGCCTTTCACTGGACCAACAACGGCACAATTGCTGCAGAACAACTCAAGCCTTGGCTTGATCCTGCCAACCTCAATGTATTGGTTTTTGGAGGTTCTTCCGACCCATGCACCCCAACTACACCTGTTGCTCCTACGGCTAACTTTACTGCGAGCGCTACATCCGTTACGCCAGGCACAACTGTTAGTTTCACGGATTTATCGACAGGCTTGCCAACGTCTTGGGCGTGGTCAGTAACCCCAGCCACAGGTTGGAGCTACGCTGGTGGTACTTCTGCAAGCACCCAAAATCCGCAAATCACATTCAATACTGTTGGGCAATATACGGTCAGCCTTACCGCCACAAATGCACAAGGATCTGATGTAGAAACAAAAAACAACTATATCGTTGTAGCCCAAGTCACAGGACCTTGTACGGCGAGCGCAGTTTGCGACGAGTACATTAACACTGTTAGCTTCAATACCATTAACAATACTTCTGCTTGCGGCAACAATGGTTATACTGACTTCACAGGTACAAGTACTTCTGTGGCGCAAGGAACAACCCACACCCTCACAATTACACCTGCAATTGTCAACAACACACAAGCTTCTGCCTACACCAACGATGAAATCGCTGCTTGGATTGACTTCAATAACGACTTCGATTTCAACGACGCAGGTGAGCAAGTTGCTTATGTTTTAGTAGCTACTGGCTGGACTAACACCTTCAATGTTACAATTCCCTTAGCATCTTACACAGGCACGGTGCGCATGCGCGTTCGTATTTCTTACCAACCAGACGGCGCAATTAACCCTTGTGGTCCTGCATCATATGGTGAAACTGAAGACTACAGCATCAACATTACATCTGGTGCTGGCATCAACGAAAATCCGTTGTCTCAGGTTCAGGTGTACCCGAACCCAGCCAATGAGGTATTATTTGTAGATTTAAAAGACCTCGAAAACGTGAGTAACATTGCTATTCTCGATATCAACGGCAAGCAAATTCAAGAATTGAATAAAATTCAAAACGGAATCAATAGCTTCCATATTGGAGGCTTAAATGCAGGCGTCTATCAAGTGAGAATTGTTCAAAATGGATACCAATTCACGCAACGCGTGATCAAACTATAAGGATTAAATCCCTTTTTGAAAATACAAAGCGGCTCGTTCTAAATGGGCCGCTTTTTTTTGTGGCAACATACGGTTCCAATTGGCAACCATTTGGGAAGTGCGCATATTTTTTCGCAACCTTTCCTGGTGTTTGTCGACAAAATTCCAAAACAACGCGTCAAACAAGACCGCACCTTCTGTGTCCATCTTTAGGCCTTGCTTTTTGAGGTAATTTGATCCAGAGAAATAGGGTTTGGTGGTCATTAAGCCGCCGTCGGCATATTGGCTCATACCGTAAACATTGGGCACCATGACCCAGTCATAAGCATCCATGAAATTGCTCATGAAAAAACGATATACCTCATCTGGATGCATTTCGGACAAGAAAAAGAAGTTCCCCAAAAGCATGAGGCGCTCGATATGATGGGCATAAGCGTGTTGCTCGATTTTTTGTGTGGTGTGTTGTAGAAAAGATACGTTTCTGATTTTTTCCCAATTGAGCTGGCTATGGTGTTGCATGGCGTTGGTGCAGCGTTGTTGTACGCCTACTCGCTCGTACACTGCGCGAATGAATTCTCTCCACCCGACAACTTGCCTTAAAAAGCCTTCTGCGCTTTCGATGGCGACCTTTCCTTCCCGATAATGCTTCAGAACTTCATCGATTACCTGCGGTGGTGTCAATAAGCCCACATTGAGCGCTGTCGAAAGATTGGAATGAAAAACATAGGGTGCTGCGGTGCTAAATGCATCTTGATAAGGCCCAAACAAGCTCAGGTTGTTTTGAACAAAAAAGTGCAGTGCTGCTTTAGCTTCTTCATGCGTAACTGGATAAAAAGAGAGGTCGGTATCGCCTGAGTTGGAAGGAAATTCTGTTGTAATTGCCCTTTCAGCGGTTTTGGACCACTCGCTTTGATAGCTAGGGAAATTAGGTAAAGCCAGCCCTTTGGGTAAAGCCTTGCGGTTATCGGTATCAAAACTCCAACGCCCGCCTGTTGGCTGGCCATCGTCTTCCAATAAAATCCCTAAACGCAGGCGTTGCTTTTTGTAGAAATCGGCCAAAAAAAAGCGCTGTGTTTGTTTACCAAGCAACAAATCGTTGTCGCTTTGTGAATTAAGAAAGGAAGGGTTGTCATGCCAGATGAGTTCGAGATCATATTGCTGGGCAAAACGCCGTATTCTTCTCTCTAAGAGATAATCTGTGGGGTCAACGATATGAACTTGACTTGCACATTGCTGCAATTCTTGAAAAACATGGCTTAACTGCGCGTCCTGATGTGTGAAATACCGGACTTCCTTGTTATTAGTCCGCAATTTTTCTGCGTAGTAATTCATAGAAGCCCGATGAAACGCGAGCTTTTTGCGATGAAAAGGAAGTTGCAGAAAGAACAAATCATCTTCGATGAACCAGAAGGTTGAAACTGCTGCAAACGCAGGATGCTGCTCGAAAAGCTGCTGAGGAAAAACCAAGCAAATGGGTGTAGGCATATAAGACTAACAGCCAAATATGGGCTTTGTTCTACGCCTTAATTCTGACTTCATACATACCTCATCAAAAGCTAACATTTCGCACAAACTCTGTGTAAATTTGTCGTGTATTTAAAAGCTACCATGGATAAAGTTTCTTACGTTGGCAACGCAGATGTGAATGCCATTGAACACCTCTACCAACAATACCGTCAAGACCCCACAAGTGTAGACCACAGCTGGGCTAAATTTTTTGAAGGTTTCGAGTTTGCCCAAACCAGCTATGAGCAAGGTGGCAGCATTCCCGAAAACTTCGTGAAGGAATTCAAAGTCATCAATCTCATCAATGGATACCGCACGCGCGGACACCTCTTTACGAAAACCAATCCGGTTAGAGAGCGCCGCAAGCACACACCTACCTTAGATATCGCACATTTTGGTTTAACAGAGCAAGACCTCAACGAAGTTTTTCAGGCGGGAGAACAAATCGGTATTGGTGCAGCTAAATTGGCTGACATCATTGCGCACCTCGAACTCACTTACTGCCAATCTATCGGTATTGAATATATGTACATGCGCGATCCAGAACGCATCGATTGGTTTCGCAATAAAATAGAACTCAGTAACCGTCCTGTTTTTGACCCAAAACGCAAGAAAAAAATCTACGAAAAACTCAACCAAGCAACTGGTTTTGAGGCTTTCTTAGGAAAGAAATTCGTAGGACAAAAGCGCTTCTCCATTGAAGGAGGAGAAGGTTTGATTCCTGCATTAGACACTTTGGTACACAAAGGTGCCGCTTTAGGCGTAGAGTACTTCGTGATGGGCATGGCACACCGCGGCCGCTTGAATACGCTTGCCAATATCTTTGAAAAGCGCCCGCGAGATATCTTCAGGGAATTTGAAGGAAAAGAATTCGACTTTGAAACAACCTTTGACGGCGACGTCAAGTACCACCAAGGTTTCACCTCGCATATTTCACTTGAAAACGGACAGCAAATCGGTCTTACACTTGCGCCAAACCCTTCTCACCTAGAAGCTGTAAACACAGTTGTAGAAGGTATTGCCCGTGCCAAAATTGACCACGTTTACCAAACCGAAGACAAAGTTTGTCCGGTGCTTATTCATGGTGACGCTGCAATTGCCGGTCAAGGAATTGTCTATGAAACCATTCAGATGGCAGGCCTAGACGGTTACAGAACGGGAGGAACGATTCACATTGTCGTCAACAACCAGGTTGGCTTTACAACCAACTACCTCGACGGACGCACCTCCACATATTGTACAGATGTGGCCAAAACAACACTTTGTCCAGTTTTTCATGTCAATGGAGACGACATCGAGGCGGTGGTAACCACCATTGAAATCGCCATGGAATACCGCCAGGCTTTTCACCGCGATATCTTCATCGACCTTCTCTGCTACCGCAAATACGGACACAACGAAGGCGACGAACCAAAATTCACGCAGCCTAAGCTCTATAACATCATCGCTAAGCATCCAAACCCTAGAGAAATCTATTTGGAACAATTGCAACGCGAAGCGCTACTTTCCGCGGAAGAAGCCAAACAAATTGAGCAAGTCTATCAACAATTTTTAGAAGACGAATACGAGCAATCCAGAAGCCGAGACAAAGCATTGGTCTACGACTTCTTAAGCCTTACTTGGAAAGACTACCGCCACGGCACTGCAAAAGACTTCGAAAAGTCTCCCGCAACAGGCATTGCTAAAAAAGAACTTTTAACGCTAGGGCGTAAACTTGCCACACTTCCAGAAGGCAAAAAATACTTCAGAAAAATCGCAAAAATCTTCGAAGACCGCCTAAGTGCCATCGAAAACGACAAATTGGATTGGGGTTCGGCCGAAATGTTGGCCTATGCCACCCTCTTAGCTGAAGGACACGCCGTGCGTATCTCCGGACAAGACGTCGAGCGCGGTACCTTCTCGCACCGTCATGCAGTTGTCAAGACCGAAGATACCGAAGAAGAGGTACTCACCCTCAACGCGCTTCAAGAAAAGCAAGCGCCTTTCACCATTTACAATTCGCATTTATCGGAATACGGCGTGCTTGGCTTTGAATATGGTTATTCCTTAGCGAATCCATCAGGCCTGACCATTTGGGAAGCGCAATTCGGCGATTTCTTCAATGGCGCTCAAATTATGGTTGACCAATTTATTTCTGCCGGCGAAGACAAATGGGCCACCCAAAGTGGTTTGGTCATGTTGTTGCCGCACGGTTATGAAGGTCAGGGCGCAGAACACTCCAGCGGCCGCATGGAGCGCTTTTTACAACAATGTGCAGACCTCAACATGCAAATTGTAAATACCTCAACACCTGCCAATCACTTCCATTTATTGCGCCGTCAAATCAAACGCGATTTCCGCAAACCACTAGTGGTGTTCTCTCCTAAAATGCTCTTGCGCTACCCAGATGCGACCTCCAGCCTAGACGAAATGGCTAAAGGTAGTTTCCAAGAGGTACTTGACGACCCTACAGCTGTTGCTAAAAACATCGACACTGTGGTATTGTGTAGCGGAAAGTTCTACTACGAAATGAAAGTAAAAGCTGCAGAACTCGGTGTCAAAAACATGGCTTTTGTACGTGTAGAACAGCTCTATCCATTACCAGCTGCGCAGATAGATGCCATTTTAGCTAAATACAAAGCCAAAAACATTTTGTGGGCACAAGAAGAACCTGCTAACATGGGTGCTTGGATGCACATGGCCATGAATATGCGCCATCTCCCACTTGTTGGCATTTGCCGTCCTGCCAGCGCTGCGAGTGCAGAAGGATCCAAAAAATTACACGAAATTCGTCTTAAAAAATTGTTCACCGACCTCTTTGCCTACGCAAAGTAAGCTTAAAATAGAATCGTATGTCACTATTAGAAATGAAGGTCCCGAGTCCGGGAGAATCGATCTCAGAAGTAGAAATTGCCACATGGCTCGTTGCCGATGGCGATTACGTTGAAAAAGACCAAGCAATTGCTGAAGTAGATTCAGACAAAGCAACTTTAGAATTGCCTGCTGAAGAAAGCGGCATCATTACGCTCAAAGCTGCCGAAGGCGATGTAGTCAAAGTTGGTCAGGTTGTTTGCCTCATCGACACAAGTGCTGCCCGCCCTGCTGGCACAGCTGCCGCAGCTCCTGCAGCAACACCAGCTCAAGAAGCGCCAGCGGCACCCGTTGCAGCACCTGCTGCATCTGCACCCAATCCAGACCCTGTGAAGCCAGCAAGCTACGCAGCCGGCGCAGCATCACCAGCTGCAGCTAAAATCATTAAGGAAAATAACATCAATCCTGCACTTGTAAAAGCGAGCGGAAAAGACGGCCGCATCACCAAACAAGATGTAGTCGCAGCAATGTCGGCGGGCTTCTCTACCGAAGCTGCTCAAGGTTGGGGTGGAACGCGCGAGCAAAGCCGTGAAAAAATGTCTATGCTGCGCCGCAAAATTGCAGAGCGCTTGGTAGCCGTTAAAAACGAAACAGCCATGCTCACTACCTTTAACGAGGTAGATATGAAACCAATCATGGATGTGCGCGCCAAATACAAAGACGCATTTGCCAAACACCACGAAGTAAATCTTGGCTTCATGTCATTTTTCACCAAAGCGGTAACTGAAGCACTCAAATTGTATCCTGCCGTAAACGCCCAAATTGACGGCAACGAAATGATCTTCCACGACTACGCCGATATCGGTATTGCCGTTTCTTCACCCAAAGGCCTTATGGTTCCGGTTGTGCGCAACGCCGAACAAATGAGTTTAGCTGAAATCGAAAGAGAAATCAAGCGTTTGGCAATTAAAGCTCGCGATGGTAAAATGACACCAGAGGATATGAGCGGCGGTACGTTCACCATCACCAACGGCGGTGTTTTTGGTTCAATGCTTTCTACACCTATCATCAATCCGCCGCAATCTGCAATTTTAGGAATGCACAACGTGGTTGAACGCCCAGTTGCCATCAACGGCAAGGTGGAAATCCGTCCAATTATGTACGTAGCGCTTTCTTATGACCACCGCATTATCGATGGCAAAGAATCTGTTGGCTTCCTCGTGAAAGTCAAAGAAATGCTAGAAAATCCTGAACGCATGATTTTCGGATCCAAAGATCCAATGCAAATCTTGCTCGGACTTTAATCCTAACTTTTTAAAACTTACAAAAGCGCTCTTCGGGGCGCTTTTTTTGCTTCGGAGCTTTGGATTGCTTTTCGTATATTTGCTGTTCTAAAATTAGCAGAAACAATGTCAAAAGTAAGGAAGCAAGACGCCCTAGATTACCATTCCTCAGGCAGACCCGGGAAAATCGAAGTAATCCCTTCAAAGCCCTACGCCTCCCAACGAGACCTCTCTTTGGCTTATTCACCAGGTGTAGCTGAGCCTTGCTTGCGCATTGCCGAGAACAAAGCCGACGTCTATAAATATACCGCCAAACGCAATCTCGTGGCCGTTATTTCTAACGGAACAGCAGTACTTGGTCTTGGCGATATCGGCCCCGAAGCCTCCAAGCCAGTAATGGAAGGAAAAGGATTGTTATTTAAAATATTTGCAGATATCGATGTTTTCGATATCGAAGTAGACGCCAAAGACCCTGAACTCTTTATTCAGACCGTCAAAGCAATTGCTCCTACTTTTGGCGGCATTAACCTAGAGGACATCAAAGCGCCTGAGGCCTTTGAAATCGAGCGCCGACTCAAAGAAGAGCTCGACATTCCAATCATGCACGACGACCAACACGGCACTGCCATTATTAGCGCTGCCGCACTTATAAATGCACTTGAACTCGCCGAAAAACAAATTGATCAAATCAAAATTGTTGTTTCCGGAGCAGGTGCTGCAGCCGTATCTTGCATCAAGTTATACCATCGTTTGGGCGTAAAGCCAGAAAACGTCTACATGTACGACTCAAAAGGACTCATTCATGCAGGTCGTACCGACCTCGACGACATGAAACAAACTTTTGCGACACATCCGAAAGACGTCGATTTCGAGGCAGCATTCAACGGCGCCGACGTCTTTTTAGGGCTTTCCAAAGCGGGGCTTGTCAGTAAAGACATGATTGCCGCAATGGCCAAAGACCCTATCGTTTTTGCCCTTGCCAACCCAGAACCCGAAATTGCCTACAAAGAAGCAATGTCTGTGCGCAAAGACATCATCATGGCCACCGGGCGCTCCGACCATCCTAATCAGGTCAACAACGTGCTAGGCTTCCCGTACATTTTCCGCGGTTCGCTAGACGTACGCGCCACAACCATCAATGAAGAAATGAAACTTGCTGCGGTTAATGCTATTGCTGCACTCGCCAAAGAAACCATTCCTGAAGAAGTCATTGAAGCTTACGGCGGCAAAAACATCTCTTTTGGTCGCGAACAAATCATTCCAAAACCGCTCGATCCGCGCCTCATTTACTACGTTGCTCCGGCAGTAGCCCGAGCAGCAATGGAATCAGGCGTTGCCCAAGAACCTATCGAAGATTGGGAAGAATACGAAAACCAACTCAAGAGCCGACTCGGCCTTGACAACAAATTACAGCGCAACATCACCTCTAAGGCGCAAGGCAACCCTAAAACGGTTGTTTTCCCGGAGGGCGACAACATCAAAATACTCAAAGCGGCCCAACAAGCCTATGACGAAGGCGTTGCATTTCCAATCCTACTCGGCAAGAAGCAACGCATCCTCGACCTCATGAACGAGTACAGCATCGAAATACCAGATGTACAAATCATCGACTGTAAATCCGATGAAGAAGAAGCGCGCCGCATTCAATACGGTAAAGAATTCTTCGAAATGCGCAAACGCAAAGGCATCACTGAATATGAAGCCATTTCTTTAATGCGCGAACGCAATTATTTTGGTGCCATGATGCTCAATATGGGCGAGGCCGAAGCCATGGTTACAGGACTTACCCGAAGCTACCGCTCAGTACTCAGACCCGCCATTAGCACTATTGGTTTGCAAAAAGACATCAAGACCATTGCCGGGATGTACATCCTCAACACCAAAAAAGGTCCGCTTTTCTTGGCCGATACCACGGTTAACCTGAATCCTACAGCAGAACAAATCGCCGAAATCACCGTGAACGTAGCTAAATTCATCCGTCGTTTAAAAGTGCAACCTCGTATTGCCCTCTTGAGCTACTCCAATTTTGGCTCCTCTCCCGGAGATGACCCTGAAAAAATGGCCAAGGCGGTTCACATTCTCCACGAAACCCAACCTAACTTGGTTGTAGACGGTGAAATGCAAGCTAATTTTGCCCTCAACCCTGAGCTTATGAACGAAAAATTCCCTTTTTCTTTCTTAGCCAACAAAGAGGTCAATACGCTCATTTTCCCGAACCTTTCTGCCGGAAATATCGCTTACAAACTTTTGCAGTCAACCAATGAGCTCGACGCAATAGGTCCGATTTTATTGGGTATGCGCAAATCTTTACATGTGCTACAACTCGGAGCAAGTGTACGCGAAATTCTCAGCATGATCAAAATTGCCGTCATCGACGCACAAAGCCAAGACAAATGATCTCTAGACTCAATGGCCGCCTGATCGAAAAAAACCCAACCGACCTCTTAATTGAGTGTGCGGGCGTGGGTTACGAAGTGAAAATTTCACTCAATACGTATTCTGTATTGCCTGCTACGGATGCCATTGTTTTACATACCAAACTAATTGTCAGAGAAGACGCACATATTCTTTACGGTTTTGCAACCAAAGAAGAGCGCGAAATGTTCGGGCACCTCATCAGTGTTTCAGGCATCGGGCCCAATACGGCACTCATCATGCTCTCCTCCATGACACCAGACGACATCGCACACGCCATTCTCTCCGAAGACGTCGCGAGCATCCAAAAAATCAAAGGGATCGGCACCAAAACAGCCCAACGCGTCATCATCGACCTCAAAGGGAAGGTCTCTAAAATGGAACTTGGTACAGAGAATATTTTCTCTTCGAACAATAGAAATCGATTTGATGCGTTAATTGCTTTGGTTTCGCTCGGTTTTGATAAAAAATCAGCCGAAAAAGTATTGGATAAAATCGATACCGGGACCCAAACCGTAGAACAACTGATCAAAGAAGCGCTAAGACTACTATAACCGTGCAACACAACTACTGGCAGAAATACTTTGCAACTGGCATCTTACTTTTGATGGTGTTTTTCACTATTGAAGAAGCTGCTGCGCAGACACCCAACCTTCCATTTCCAATTTTCAACCCGCTCAACCCCTTTCAAAATTTACCCCAAAGTTTTGACCTCGGCGACCCCACTAACCTCAACCAAACAATTGTCTACGACCCCGAGTCCAAAACATTTGTTTTCAGAGACATCATGGGAAAAGACACCTATTTTAGGTCTCCACAAGCCATGACCCTTGAGGAATACCTCCAATACGAAGAGAAAAAAAGCTTTACTCTCGATTGGAAAGAAATTGTTGCTGAAGAAAGTGCTGAAAACCGTACATTTGAATTACCCATAAAGATTGGCTCCAAAGCATTTGAGAGCTTTTTTGGTTCAGATCAGATCACCATTACGCCCGGGGGTAATCTCGAAATCTCACTCGGAGCCAACCACTCGCGCGTAGACAACCCCATTTTACCAATGCGCCAGCGCAACATCACGCGCTTCGATTTCAATCAGAACATCAACATGGACATCACCGGCCAAATCGGTACCAACATGAAGGTGAACATGAAATACAACACCCGCGCTAACTTCGACTTCGAAAACATCTCCAAACTAGAGCGTACAGGTAAAGAAGACGATATCCTTCAAAAAATTGCCTTAGGTCAGGTAAGTCTTGAACTTCCTACCACCCTCATTCCGAGCTCTCAAACCCTTTTTGGATTCAAGACACAACTTAAATTTGGTCGCTCCACAGTCGACTTCATTGTGGCTCAATCTAAAGGAAAGCGCACCGAAATCAACGTTACCGGCAAAGCTCAAGTTCAAAAATTTGAAATCACCGCCGACAACTACGAAGCCAACCGCCACTACTTCCTCAATCTCTACCACCAACAACACTACGACACCGCAATGGCAACTTTACCAGTTGTCAATTCCACCGCCTATATTACCCGCATTGAGGTTTGGGTAACGAACCGAAGCAGCATCACCGAAAATACGCGCAATATTGTAGCCTTTTCTGACTTAGGAGAGGCAAAGCAAAGCAACTGCCAAGGCAATCCGGGCAACTATTCTACACAAGAATTGCCTGACAATCAAGCAAATGGGCTGTACGACTGGGCTGCTGCACAACCTTTGGTTCGCGGTTTTTCAAATGCTGTATTAGCACTGAGCGCTCAAGTCAATTCACCCGGACCTTTCAACCAAGCAGTCGATTACGAAAAAGTAGAAAATGCGCGCAAGCTCAATGAAAATGAATTTACCTATAACGCACTCCTCGGCTATATCTCTTTGAATACAGCGCTCAATAATGACGAAGTTTTAGCCGTCGCCTACGAATACACTTACCGTGGGCAAACATACCAAATCGGAGAATTCTCAACAGATGGTACCAATGGTCAAGAAGCCTTGATTCTTAAACTCATCAAACCCACCATTACAAGCCCAATCAACAAAATTTGGGATCTCATGATGAAAAACGTCTACTCTATCGGTGCCTACCAAGTAGACCAACTCGGTTTTAAAATTGACGTCTATTACAACAATAGCCAAACCTCTGTACTCCAGCCTTTCTTGCCTTTCGATGGCATCGACAAAAAACAAATTGTCACACTCCTCGATATGGACAAAATCAATCAGAACAACCAACCTTTCTCTGATGGTGTTTTTGACTTTGCCCCATTCAATGTAGTTGGCAACAAAATCGACAACGGCGGTACCATCAACCGCAAAAACGGGCGTATTTTCTTTACAACTGTTGAGCCTTTTGGCAAAACTCTTGCCGAAAAACTAACTGCTGCTGGCGTGCCAAACATATATGTCAACCAATTAGCATTCACAGAACTTTACGACTCTACCAAAACTGCCGCGCAGCAAATCCCAAGTAAAAACCGCTTTGTGTTCAAAGGAGAGTTCCAGTCTTCCATCTCTTCGGAAATTTCATTAAACGTCATGAATATTCCGCAAGGAGCTGTTGTCGTAACTGCAGGCGGTATGCGCTTGGTAGAAGGCGTTGACTACACTGTTGACTACGCGTTTAGCCGTGTTAAAATCCTCAACACCGGTATTTTAGAATCCAATACCCCTATCAAAATCTCTATAGAATCCAATTCTGTATTTGGCTTCCAAGCGCGCTCTATGATTGGCGGCCGTTACCAGTACCGCATCAACGAGAACTTCAAAGTAGGTGCTACCTGGTTGCGCATGATGGAACGTCCGGTAACTCAAAAAGTTGATTTCGGTAGCGAACCTTTCAAAAATAACGTGCTTGGCGCTGATTTCGCCTTTCGCACCAACGTGCCTTTACTCACCAAGTTAGTAGACATCTTACCGGTCATCTCGACCAACACCATGTCTACGCTTTCTATGTCTGGAGAAGTTGCTACCCTTAGACCTGGTCAGCCACGTGCAATCAACAAAGAAGGAACTTCTTACATCGACGACTTCGAGGCTTCCCAGAGCGCTATAGACCTCAAAAACATTGCTGCATGGCGCTTGTCTTCGGTCCCGCAAGGCCAACCCGACCTCTTCCCCGAAGCTACTAAAAAAGACCTCAGCGCCGGCTACAAACGCGCTAATCTTTCTTGGTACACCATTGACCCTGTCTTTTATCAAAGCAACCAGCTCACACCTGCGCATATCAAGCAGGACCCAACTATGCTCTACGACAGCCGTATGCGCTTGGTCCAAATGACAGACATCTTCCCTAACTTGCAATTGCAATACGGTTCTATTTCTAATATCAATGTACTCGACCTCGCCTACTATCCTTCGGAGCGCGGAATGTACAATTTTGACACCACGGCAACTGTCGATTCACTCGGACGCTTCACCAACCCTGAAGAGCGTTGGGGTGGTATTATGCGTGGCCTCAGCACCAACGACTTCGAGCTTGCCAACATTGAATTCATTCAGTTTTGGGTACTAGACCCCTTCAATCAAGACGCAGAAAATCAAAATCCGAACTCGCCGATGACGGGTGGTGACCTCTACTTCAATCTCGGTAATATTTCTGAAGACATCTTACCTGATTCTCGCAAAAGTTTCGAGCATGGTTTACCTGCCAATAGCGACCCTATCTTACTCGACAACATCGACACCACACTTTGGTCTCGCATTTCTACACAACAAGTGGTTGTCAATGCTTTTGCTAACGATCCGGCATCGAGAATCAAACAAGATGTAGGTCTTGACGGTTGGGATAACAGCGACGAAAGTCAGAGTTATGCTGCGTTTGTGAGCTGGGTGCAAAATAACAACACACTAAGTGCCGCGACCAAAGCACGCATGATCGCCGACCCGTCTACCGATGACTACAACTACTACCTCGACGACAACTACGACGTCGCACAGCTCAATATTTTGGATCGTTACAAACGATACAACGGCATGCAGGGCAACTCGCCAACGACAGAAATGTCCGATACAGCCAATGCCTTAGGTTATCCGACCATCGCCTCTAACTTCCCAGACATCGAAGACATCAACCAAGACAACAACCTTTCTGAGTCAGAAGCTTATTTCCAATACCGCATCAGCCTGCGCCCGGGCGACATGCAAAACGTAGGAAGCAACTTCATCACCAACAAGCAAGTTTATCAAAATGGCACCAAGACAGAAACTTGGTACCAATTTAAAGTACCTATTCGCGATTTCGAAAAACGCGTCAATGGCATTCAAGACTTCCGCTCTATTCGCTTCATGCGCATGTACATGAAAGGTTTTGACGAGCCTGTTGTATTGCGTTTTGCCCGTTTAGAATTTGTACGTGGCGAGTGGCGTCGTTATTTCCTAGACCTCACCCAACCTGGCTTGAGCGTCCAGACAGACCCCAACCTCACTTCGTTTAACATTGCCGCACTCAACATCGAAGAAAACGCACAACGCCAGCCAATCAATTATGTAGTTCCACCAGGTATTGACCGTGAAATTGACCCTTCACAGGTGTATCAGCGTCAGATGAACGAGCAATCTTTGGTTCTAGAAGTTTGTAATCTTCAGGACGGCGACGCGCGTGCCGCATACCGCAATGTGCAGTTCGACGTGCGTACCTATAAGAAGTTAAAAATGTTCGTGCATACAGAGTCTGTTGTTCAGAACCAACTCAAAGACAACGAACTCACTGTATTTGTGCGCCTAGGTACAGACTACGTCGACAACTACTACGAATACGAGCTCCCGATGAAAGTCACTGATTGGAATGTAACCAATCCTGACCTCATTTGGCCAGCAGCGAACAACATCGAAATCGAATTTGACCGCCTTCTCGACCTCAAAATGGAACGCAATACCAAACTCGAACAAGGGGTGCCAGGGGTTTCAAGCATTGTTGAATACGAAAAAGTAGATCCAAACAATCCTAACAACCGCATCAAGGTGAAGGGCAGCCCGAACTTACAAGGTATAAAAACCATCATGATCGGTGTGCGTAACCCTTCTAAATCTGATCCAGACAACACTTGGGGGCCAGACAACGGTGACGCCGAATGCGTCAATGTATGGGTCAACGAAATGCGCCTTACAGATTTTGTCAGTGATGGAGGGTCTGCGGCAGTAGGCCAAATGCAAGTTCAATTAGCTGACTTTGCTGTGGTGCAGGCCGCAGGTAACTATTCTGGTATCAACTGGGGCGCTGTAGACAGCCGTGTACAAGACCGCCAACGCAACCAACGCATGGGCGCAGACATCAGCACCACTGTGCAACTCGGTCAATTCTTTGGCAAACAAGCCCGTGTATCGCTACCATTCTACTACGGCTACTCCATCGGTGTAATCAATCCAGAATACGATCCGTTCAACCCAGACATCAAACTTTCAAACTACGACATCGCCACACGCAAAGAGCGCATGCGTTTAGGTCAGGACTTCACAGAACGCCGTTCATACAACTTCACCAATGTGCGCAAAGAGGCAAAAGCAGGCACCAAACCACAATTTTGGAGCGTCTCTAATTGGTCTGCTACTTACGCTTTTGCTGAAAATATCAGACGTGACTTCAACATTAAATCAGACATGACCCGCACCTGGACGGGCGCGCTCAACTATAATTATACTTTTGCAGGGAAACCATGGGAACCATTCAAAAAATGGCAACCAGCGCAAAAGAATCCATGGCTCAAACCAATCAAAGACTTCAACCTTTACTACTTGCCTAAAAATATTGCCTTCACCAACGACTATTCTCGTATCTACAACGAAAGGCAAATACGCAATATCTCTACCCCTAATTACGAATTTGACCCTATTTACCTCAAACGTTTTGATTGGAACCGCAACTATCAAGTAGGATACGACGTTACCAAAGCCCTCAAAACGACCTTTACAGCCAACAATCGCTCTATTTTTGAGGAAGGAAACAATGGCGTAGACCGCCGCACCAACCCGGAAGGTTACCAAGAATTCATGGATTCTATCCGTTCGCAAATGAATACCTTTGGCCGCACCATGGATTATACACACAACTATTCCATTAGCTACACCCTTCCTTTTGACAAACTTCCAGTGACCTCATGGTTGTCTTCGAACGTCAAATACGCTGGCACCTACAACTGGCAACGCGCTCCACTAGGGCAAGCAGCTTTTGGAAACACCATTCAAAATACGCGTTCTATTAACATGACAGCGCAGGGTAATTTAGTCACGCTCTACAACCAAATTCCTTATTTCAAAAGGGTGCTCTCGGACGGCAAAGGAGCCAAAACCAATTCTGCCAAAACAGGAGCCGGCGGTGCACAACCAGGAAAAGGTGGGCCTCCAAAGAAAGCAGAATTCAAGCCGAAGAAACCGCTCGAAGAAATGACCGAAAAAGAGCGCAAAGAATACGACCGTCAACTCGCAAGATTTGAACGCAAACAACTCCGCGAAGAAGAACTGAAAGCCAAAGAAAGTGAACCAATCAACCCTGTTTTAGGGACTCTAGCGCGTTTGGTGATGTCCGTGCGCAACATTTCCGGAACCTACACACTTTCTGACGGTACAATGTTGCCAGGCTACAACCAAGAATCTAGTGTGCTCGGCATGAACGCCAGCACCTTAGGCCTTACGCCATTTGTCTTTGGTAAACAAGGTTACGATGTATTTGGCAGGGAAACCGGCTTCCACGTCGGCGACTACGCCCGCGACAACAACTGGTTGGTTCAGAATGAAAACATCAATAAACAATTTATGGTCAACCATACGGCAAACCTACAGCTTAAAGCAACTTTAGAGCCTTTCAAAGACCTCAATATCAACCTGAACGCTTCGCGCAACTACAGCTCCCAAGCTGGAGAGTTCTATCGTTGGAACCCTGGTATGTCTGCATTTGAATCCCAAAGTCGTTTTGAAACGAGCACGCTTACTTACACCACCATCTCTTGGGGTACGGCCTTCGCCAAAATGGACAGCTCTTTCCGCTCTCCTATCTTCCAACAAATGATAGCCAATAGCCAACAAGTTTCGCAGCTCATCGGCGTCAACAACGCCAACTCGAGTTCTTTACCTAACGGTTATTACGAGGGTTACTCTTCTACCCAACAAGAAGTAGTCATTGGTTCGTTCTTAACGGCCTATACCAATTCGCCAATAGACAGCAAAACGATCAATCCGCGTTCCAATTTGCCATTGCCAAACTGGACGATCAACTATGCAGGCCTGAGTAAATTTGCTTTTGCCAAAGACGTTGTGAAATCCTTCAAGCTCAACCACGGCTATTCTTCATCGGTTTCTGTCAACGGGATGCAAACGAACCTCAACGCAACCCTAGACGCCAACGGAGCGCCAACTGCTCTTGACCTCAACAATAACTTCATTGCTCCAATGCAGGTTCAAAACATCACCATCACCGAGCGTTTTTCTCCGCTCATTGGTATGCTAGCCACCTGGAACATAATGGGTAAAAACATCACGACCAACTTTGAGTACAAAAAAGACCGTCAAGCGACCCTCTCCTTGAACAACAATCAGGTAACAGAAACACTCGGTCAAGAAATTGTAGTGGGTACGGTAGTCAATATCCCGAAACTCAAGTTAGTGCGCAGCATCGATGCAAGCGACCTTCTAATCAACGTCAATTTCTCGTTCCGCGATAACGCTACTGTTATTCGTAAAGTAGTTGAAAATACCAATATGGCCACTGCCGGGCAAACCACCGTAAGCTTCAAGCTAGATGCCAACTACAAACTCAACGAATACTTAAGCGCAATTTTCTACTACGAACAATTCATTAATACACCGAAAGTTTCCTTGAGCTACCCTACAGGTAACCTCAAAACAGGAATCACACTTCGTTTCGACCTCAATGGCTTGAAATAAAATTGTTAAAATGATCAGAGCAGCAGCAGTTCAAGATGTTCCAGCCATTTTCTCGCTGATCCAAGAACTTGCCTCCTATGAGCGAGCCCCTGAGCAGGTAGTCAACACGCCAGAACAGTTACAGATCGATTTATTTGAAGACAACATTTGTTCGGCAATTGTAGCCACAAATAGTTCAGATATAGTCATTGGTTTTGCACTTTATTACATTTCGTATTCCACTTGGAAAGGGCGCTGCCTTTATTTGGAAGACTTCTATGTTCAAGAAGCCCAGCGCAAACGAGGATATGGACAAGCTTTATTCGACGAAATTGTACAAATTGCCAAACAAATGGGTGTCAAGCGCATGGACTGGCAAGTGCTAGACTGGAACCATACCGCCCTCAATTTTTACCGCCGCAATCACGCTACCCTCGACCCTGAATGGATCAATGGCCGGCTATTTTTTGAATAAACCGAATTTGCAACTTTGCAATATTCACAAAAAATACCGCAATATTCAGCCAATTCGATGTGATGTTCATTTGAATAACAGCCCTAACAAAATCATTGTAAGTTTATTCTTGAAATAAGGAGAGAAACAGGTAACTTCTTTTGCATAGCAGTTGACATGCTGCTTGGAGAGGCAGTTTCATTTTCTAGTTTGATAAGAGTTTAATAGTTTTTGTCAACGTCCGAAAGGAATATGCACAAGAAGTTCCTGTCCTTATTACTTACAACGTACCACTCAGACAGTTTTGTCTACTACTAGGAAAAGGGCTGATTCGTCAGTCCTTTTTTTCGTTTATAGCATACAGCAATGGCCTACTTGGGGCGGCATCATTGGTGAAATGAGCTACTTGTAACTCTAAGACATACTTCCCGTCCAGAACGTCATTGGGAACAAAAATCAATTCAGATATAGTTCGGTCTGCAATTGGAGCCTCCGGAACCTTCCAAAAAGCATGATGAAAAGCCAATACGCCAGCATCCTCTTCCCTATCTACTGATGGTGTATCTACCAAAAAATGCTTGACGGCTAATTGATCCAATAAATCGACAACCCCAACATCGAAATAACAAGGATTGGTACCCGAATAATTCATCGACATTTTTTCATCGTTGTTGGGTAATGTTCGAACAATAATAGCTTCAGTAAATGCTGCATTTAATAAAGACTCCAACTGATCTGCAAAAACAACCTGATCGCCATTAGCCATCACTCTTGGCGTAACACTTACTAGCGTCGCCTTGAAAAAATATTGATTCAAAGCCAGGCTAACCGGATAAATATCTTTACTAATGTGACCATAAGACTCCGTATGTGTGCCATGACCATGTGGATTGAAAAACACATCGCGAAAATTAACGGCACCACCTTCTGCCACGCTGCCCACAAAACCATTTGCGCGAACAGGTTCCATGCGCGGAGCGTCTACATACCACGCTCTTGGGTTGTCTACAGAAGCACTTAGTGCTAAAGAAAGGTCGATAGGAGCGCTAGTGTCAATAAAATGCTGTGGGTCGAGGTAAAAAATCATAGAGTAAAAATAGTGCTTTTCGTATCTTTGCAACTATGGAAGCACAAAAAGACCGCCTCAAAGACCTCATTTCACACGCCAAAGAATACGGATTCGTTTTCCCGTCATCAGAAATTTACGATGGCCTCGCTGCCACCTATGACTACGGTCAGTTGGGTGCAGAACTCAAAAACAATATCAAAACCTATTGGTGGAAAGCCATGGTGCAGTTGCACGAAAACATTGTGGGCTTAGACTCCGCAATTTTCATGCACCCTACTACCTGGAAGGCTTCAGGCCACGTCGATGCTTTCAACGACCCCTTAATTGACAACAAAGATTCCAAAAAACGCTACCGCGCCGACGTCCTCTTAGAAGATCATATCGAAAAGATCCGTCAAAAAATCGAAAAAGAAGTCGAAAAAGGACTCAAGCGCTTTGGCGACGCTTTTGATGCGGCGCAATTTAGGGCAACCAACCCGAATGTACTGCGCAATCAAGAGAAAATTGAACAAATAGAAGAGCGCATGAAAAGCGCCCTCGAACAAAACGACCTCGAAGGTGTTCGCCAGCTCATCATCGATCTTGAAATCGTTTGCCCTATTTCAGGTTCTAAAAACTGGACAGAAGTGCGCCAATTTAACCTCATGTTCTCCACTGAACTCGGTTCTGTGGCTGGCGACGCCAGTACCATATACTTGCGTCCAGAAACTGCGCAAGGCATTTTCGTCAATTTCTTGAATGTCCAGAAATCTGGCCGCATGAAAATACCTTTTGGTATTGCCCAAATTGGCAAGGCCTTCCGCAACGAAATTGTAGCCCGCCAATTTATTTTCCGCATGCGCGAATTTGAGCAAATGGAAATGCAGTTCTTTGTGCGCCCCGGCGAAGAGATGAAATGGTACGACTACTGGAAAACCCTTCGCACCAAATGGCACCAAAATTTAGGTTTGGGTAACGAACGCTACCGTTTCCACGACCACCTCAAACTCGCGCACTACGCCAACGCAGCTTGCGATATTGAATACAACTTCCCGATGGGCTTCAAAGAACTCGAAGGCATTCACTCCCGTACCGACTTCGACCTCAAGCAACACGAACAATTTTCTGGTAAAAAACTCCAGTTCTTTGACCCAGAAATGAACCAAAGTTATGTTCCTTATGTGGTAGAAACCTCTGTAGGTTTAGACCGCATGTTCTTAGCTGTATTGAGTGCTGCTTATCAAGAAGAGACCTTAGAAGATGGTTCAGAGCGCGTGGTACTCAAAATTCCAGCGGTGCTAGCACCATACAAGGCAGCCATATTACCTTTGATCAAAAAAGACGGCTTGCCAGAAAAAGCGCGTGAAATCATGGCGCAATTGCAGCTCGAATACAGCGTCCAATACGATGAAAAAGATTCTATTGGCAAGCGCTATCGCCGCCAAGACGCCATCGGCACGCCGTTTTCTATCACAGTAGATCACCAAACCTTAGAAGACAACACCGTTACCATCCGCGACCGCGACACCATGACCCAAGAGCGCATTGCCATCTCTGCACTCGAGCACGTCATTTCCGACAAAGCCAGTTGGAAACGCGTGCTCTCAGACCTGATCTCGTGAGCAGTAAGCTAATTTTCTTTTGTTTATTGTGTTTAACGACAGCAAGGCTCAACGCGCAGTTCATCCTCAATCAAGACGGCGAAGCTTTTAGTGCCGTCCCCTTTTTCAATTCAGAACTCATTGCGGCGCAACACATCAAAACAATTGATGGTTTTTACACCTACAAAAAAGGAAATGAAGCATTTAAGCCAAGCCCTGACACATTTCGCTTCCGCTTCAACACAGCAGGTCAGCTCATCGCAAGTATGGAGGTACTGCAAAAAGGTACCGCTAAAGACAGCATTTTCCATCATTATGCCTATTACCCCGATGGGCAACTGAGTTTGCACCGCTTCTCAGCATATGGAGGCGCGCTTTGTGAACACTACACCTATGACTCGCTCAAACGCCTTGTAAGCGTTGCGCTATATCGTGATATATACGACCACAAAAAAGACACTTTAGTCTCATCGGTTAAAATGCGCACCGAAACACTTCGTTACCACCAAGGTCAGGAGGCAGATTACACCCGTTTCAATAATTACCAAAGAGCCTATCTTGAAGTCAGTAATACCTTTGATGTCAATCATTTTTTAACAAGTAAAACAGCCTATTACCGGATTTCTCAATCCAGCGAAAAGACCCAATATACTTATAATCAAACGGGTTTATTAGCAACAAAAGCAACTATTTTGGACAGCGCTAAAGTTGCCAAAGAAGAATGGCGCTATCGCTATGACCAATGGGGCAATTTAATCGAGATGCATCGTTACGAGAACGGCACTTTTCTAAATGATTACCAAATTGTTTACGACTATAAAACAGGTTTTCTAGGTTCTCTAATCAAGAAAGACATCAGTACAGATCAACTTAGTATTTTGCGTTTCACGACCTATACTTACTACCCAAAACCATAAAATAGGCTGTTAATAATTTCTTAAAATGTTAATTTTTAAGAACTTTGGCACAAAATTTAGGCACGCCATACAAAATCAAAAATATGAGAAAACTTTACGCACTTCTTCTCTTCGCGCTCACACTTACCCATCTTTCTGCGCAAAACGTCAATTACAACTCTTCCAAATGGTTTTGGGGACTCAATTACGGCGGCACTTGGCACAGCACCGATCTGGATTACGAGCGCTACAACGGTTGGGGACTCACGCTTGGTCGCTCTTATAATTACGACTACGGTCGAGGTTTATCTTTTGATATTCGCGGAAGGTTCTTGTCGGGGCAATGGTATGGGCAAGCAGATTCCTTTACTCAACTCGATATCAATGCAAATCCGGCACTCAGTCCATATTTCAATACCAACCCTACTTATGTACACAATTTCCGTTCAGATATCCGTGAGCTTAATTTAGAGCTCGTTTTGCACGCAGGTCGTTTGCGCGAGCGCACCGGTTTTGACCCTTACATTTTTGGAGGCGTTGGCCTCACTTGGCAACAAACCTGGGCCGATGCCTTCGACACCTTAGGCACCTACGCTTACAACAGCCTAGACTTAACACAGCCTGCGCAACAACAATTAATTGGCTTCATGGACGACATCTATGAAACCCGACTAGATGGCCTTCAAGGCAACGATTGGGCTGTCAACTGGAGGCCGAGTCTTGGTTTTGGTTTGGCTTATCACAAAGGACGCTTTAGTATCGGTGTGGAGCACAAAACCACATTTACAATGGCCGATTCTTTTGATGGGCTGTCTCAGACAGACCCACGTCTAAGAAACGATTGGTATCATTATACTTCTGGCTTTTTTCAGCTCCATTTCAAAGGGAGAGCATCTAAGCCAGCGCCAGTGCGCGGCAACGACTCCCCAATCACCAACATCAATAATTTTACACAGAATTGCCCTCAACCAATCATCAGCATGGTTGGCCAACCACAAACGAGTGTGTCCGTTACAACAATCTTGTTACGCTTCGACCTCGCCAATGTGAACAATTCTCAAGAGATTCAACTGACCAACACCTTCAACCAAGCCCTTCCATTTAATTTCAATACGCAGACGAAGCGTTTAGAGGCAACAGTTACCTTATTACCTGGTACCAATACCTTCACCATTACAGCCACAACTCCTTGTGGCAGCAAAACGCAAGTTGTTCAAATTGAACAATTAGCTTGTCAGTTACCAACAGTTCAAATCATGACCTCAGGTGTAAATCCTGCAACTGTTCAACAAGTAAATTATGCACTTAATGCAACACTTAGCGGACATTTGAACGCTAACCAGATTCAAGTCTTACACAACGGTATGTCTGTGAGCGGCTTCAATTTCAATCCTAACAATGGCTTATTGCAACGCAATATCAACCTTACCCCAGGTGCAAATACCATTCGCATTACCGCCACAAACGACTGCGGAAGCGCATTTGACCAAATTAGCATCAATTACGATGACTGTCGTACGCCACAACTCAGCTGGTTGCAACCCAACGCACCAGGCACCACCACCAATCAAGGCGCACTGACAATAAGTGCGCAACTAACAGGCAGCACTCAAAACGGACAAGTGCTGGTCTTGCACAACAACGTTGCGCTCCCTAATGCTCAGCTTATTGGCAATACAATTAGTGCAAACTTAACGCTAAGCCCTGGGCTCAACACTTTTCAAGTCAAGTACACCAATCCCTGTGGAACAGACCAAATCAATAGCAGTATCAACTTTCAAAATTGTATTCCACCAGTTATTAACGTGACCAGCCCAGCGATCAATACCACGCTCAATAATGCGGCTTTGCGTTTGCGTGCAACTGTTAGCAATGTAAGCGCACGCAACAACATCAAGGTAATTTTCAATGGCATTGAACAAAATACTTTTACGTATAACAACCAAACTAGCCAATTGGAGCTCAATACACCATTGCTTCCTTGGCTTAACACGCTCACCATTACCGCAACCAATGATTGCGGCTCAGATGTCGAGACCTTCACTTATACCTACGACGATTGCCAAGCTCCTACTATCAACTTGCAAAGCAACTTAAATAATTCAACTAGCAATAACCCAATTGTAGTCAGCAACAGTAATTTTGCTGTAACGGCAACCCTTCAAAACATGCCGTTCCAAAATGGCATAAGCGTCACTAACAATGGTTCGCCGGTTGCATTTTCATTCTCAAACGGCAATTTCAATAGCGTACAAGCTACCCTCTCTTCGATGCTGAATTTACAAGTGGGCTTGAACCAGATTGTTATCAATGCAGTGCGCTCTTGCGGCCAAGCAACAAAAACTATTTTTGTGCGCTACGACAACTGTGTAGCTCCCCAAATTACGCTTTTGCAACCAACCGCCAGCGGAACCACCACCAATAGTCAGGCGCTCAACCTTATGGCCAACATCAGTAATTTGGTGTCAAACCAAGGTATTCAAGTGAAATTAAATGGAGTCAATATTCCTTTCAATTGGAATAACAATCATATTTCAAGTTCGATTAATCTTGTTCAAGGCAACAATACCATACTCATTCAAGCCTCTAATGCTTGTGGTACAGATATGGAAACGCTCCAAATCAATTATGCACAGTGTCAGGCACCACAAATTACCACAACAGCTTCCATACCAAACGGAGCAAGTACGAGCAACGTTAACTTTGTATACAGCGCAGTACTATCCAATACTTTTGCCAACCAAATTCAATTAACAGTCAATGGCCAATCACAAAATTACAGCTTCAATAACAACCAACTCAGCGCTAATATTACCCTCCAACCAGGGCAAAATGTAGTTCAGGTGGTAGCAACTAATACTTGCGGCAGCGACATCGAAAACTGGAGTGTAATTTATGAACCATGTACTACTCCGCAAATTAGCAACATGAGTCCAGCGGCTAGCGTTCAAAATGCAGAACAACAAGTGAACCTAAGTGCACAACTCACTGGCATCGACAATGCCAATCAGATCAGTTTGCTACAGAATGGCACACCTAGTGTCTTTAATTTTCAAAATGGAGCTTTCTCGGCAAACCTGCAACTACAAACAGGTTTGAATAACATCGTTTTAAGCGTCACAAATAATTGCGGAACCGATCTACAAGCTTGGAACCTCAATTACACGCCTTGTGTCCATCCTCAAATTTCAATTTTAAAAACTGGGCTTAATGGGAGTACTGTTGCCAATTCCGCGTTGTTGTTCAGTGCTCAAGTAAGCGCGCTTACTACGGAGCAAATCATTTTGTCATTAAACGGACAAGGCGGTCAAGTTTTTGCCCTTCAAAATCAGAATTTGACCGCGTCATTGAACTTGCAACCGGGACCAAATACTATCGTACTTCAAGGAAAAAATGCTTGCGACCGCGCAAGTCAAACCATCACGATAAACTATGTGCCTTGTACTGCACCTATAATTCAATTTGGGCAAGCGGCCGGAGCAAGTACCAATCCTACCTTTCAATTCAGCGCAAGCGTAAGTGCCGTATCAAACGCTCAGAATGTCAACCTTATGCTCAATAATGTCGTGCATCCTTTTAGCTACCAAAACGGGAATATCAGTGCAACTTTACAACTGACAAACGGCGCAAATTTAGTCACGCTCAGTGCGCAAAATAGCTGTGGCGTTGCGTCTGAGGCTATCACTTATTCCTATACTGCACCTTGCGTACAACCAAGTGTTGATATCACTAGCCCAACCGCCGGAACCGTTCCTAACCAAGCAATTATTCTTACCGCCACCGTTGAACAAATCAATCAAGTTTCAGCGTTACAAATTCTGAATAATGGAATTGCTCAACAAGGTGCCAATCTTATAGGCAATCAATTGAGCATCCCGTTAACACTTGTGGCAGGCAACAATACGATTTCTGTCTCTGCCTCAAATACATGTGGAACAGATTCAGATAGTAGAGAATTCAGCTTCACACCTTGTTCCATTCCACAAGTGATCTACAATATGGATCCAAGTGGTCATACCACCAATCAATCGATTTTTACCTATGACGCTCAAATTGTCAATTATTCGCCAAACATGGTGGTAACACTTTCCATGAATGGTGTTTTGCTAACAGGCTACAACAATACAAATGGAAACATACTCGCAGAAGTGAGTTTTCAACCAGGTTTGAATAACCTCACCATCACCGTTACAAATGATTGCGGCACCCTAACAGACGTCTATCTTGTGACCTTTGACAGCACAGGTGGCCAAGGCATCATGACAAATCCGAATGGCAATAAACAAGCAGAAGGAAAACAAGATATCTCAACTCCTGCGCCAACAACACCGCAACCTGTAGCACCAAAGCCAGTGGCACCAAAACCAGTGGCACCAAAACCAACAACTACTCCGGCGCCAACAACACCGCAGCCTGTAGCACCAAAGCCCGTGGCACCAAAACCAACAACCACTCCGGCGCCAACAACACCGCAGCCTGTAGCACCAAAACCAACAACCACGGAACCCGCTCCAAAGCCTGAGAAAACCAATGAAAATACCAACGTTAAAGGAGGAGGTCGTTAGACCTCCTTTTTTGTGCCCAAATACTTGGGTCTCTGCTCAAATCTTCCTATATTCGCAATCTTAAATTTCAACACAAATGGCATTAATTGGTAAAATTCGCGCAAAATCTGGCTTATTAGTAGCAATGATTGGTATCGCCTTGTTGGCTTTCATTCTTAATGACTACCAAAGTTTATTTGGTATAGGTGAAGGTGAATACGGCATCGGTCTTATTTTCGGTGAAAAAGCAGACCCTGCAAGCTACAGCATTGCAAGTGCTAAATTTCAAGAGCAAGAGCGCAATCAAGCTGCTCAAAACAACAAAGAATTCACAGAGACTGACATGGAAGCTGCAAGCGACAAAGCTTGGAACTTCATGGTAGACTCCACAATTCTTAGCAAGGAATACGAAAAACTCGGAATCGCTGTAACTGACCGCGAACTTGAATCTTATTGGTATGCTAAAGACGGCTTTAGTGTCATTCAAGACCTCAGCCAGTTTTTCACAGATTCTCTTACCGGAATCCAAACGCCACAATCTATCGAGAACGGGCGCGTCAAACTCAAAGCTACCTTAGACAACCTCAAAAAATCTAAAGAAGCTCAAGCCGTAGACCAATGGAACGGATTCAAAGCTTACCACACAGACCGTCGCAAAACAGAAAAATACTTTGGCTTGCTGAAGCAAGGTGTCTACGTAACCAACCTAGAAGCCGAAGATCAATACTATGCTAACAACGAAAAGAAAACCATTTCTTTTGTTGTACGTCGTTATTCTGAAATCTCCGATGCAGACATCAAGGTTTCAGAAGCTGAAGTAAAAGCCTATTTTGACGAGCACAAAGGCGACAAAAAATACTTAGTGCGCAACGCAAGTCGCGATATCAAAATGTTTGATGTCAATATCCGCCCTTCAAAAGCCGATTCTACTGTATTTACAAACAAAATGAACACACTACGCGCTGGTTTTTCTGCCAGTACTAACGACTCCACTTTTATTGCTAAAAATAGTGAAACACCAGTCTACTTTAGTGACAAACGTGCTACCTCTGTGCCTGAAGGTCATCCAAAAGCAGACCGTTACCAAACATATCCAATGAGCCTCGACACCATCTTTAAAACGGCTGCTTTGGGTCAGTTAGTTGGACCATATGTTTCCAAAGAGAAAATGGTCTTGTCTAAAGTCATTGGTTTTACGCCTGCAAGCCTCAAAGCACGTCATATCCTCATCTCTACGAATAGCTCAAAAGACGAAAAAATCATTGCTGCCAAAAAGAAAACAGCAGACAGCATCGCCAAAGTCTTAAACAAAACCAACTGGGATGCAATGGCTAAAAAATACTCTGAGGATCCAGGATCCAAAGACAAAGGTGGCGTTTACGAAGACTTCCTTGAAGGCGATATGGTGAAAGAATTTGGTGGTTATTGTGCTACCGCTCCTATCGGAAAAGTTGGCGTTGTAAAAACAGATTTCGGTTTTCATATTATCGAGGTTCTTGAGCGCTCTGCCGGTAAATTCCCGCTTCTTGCATCTGTCTCTGTTACCTTCAAACCTTCTGACGAAACCGTTGCTAACATGGAAAGCGAAGTAAATGGAATCCTTTTGAAACTCGATCGCAAAATTTCCAAAGAAGAAGACCCATTCAAAAAGTCTACGCTATTTGATACCATTGTTACCCGTGCCAATTACGCTCCACGCGTCATTCAAATTGAAGACAAAGCGCCAAAAGTATATGGTTTCGTAACCACAATGGCGCGCGACCGCGTACTAGAAATGGCTTACGCTGAAGACGCAACTGTCGGAACCATGACTATGTCACCTATTCGCGACAAAGAAAAATACGTAATTGCAATGATCAGCGCTATTCGTCCGGAAGGAGAGCCTCTCTTTGAAAACGTTCGTGCACAAATGGAAAGAGAAATTATCCAAGAGAAAAAAGCAAAACGCTTCATGAATCAATTGGCTGGCAAATCTTTACAAGCAGCCTCAAAACGCTTCAACACCCCGGTTATCGACGCTGAAGTTACCTTTGGCAACCCTCAAATATCAAACGCAGGTTATGAGCCTACCATCATTGGTAATCTATTTTCTGGAGCGCTCAAAAAAGGCGAGCGCACACTTCCATTGAAAGGTGAAACCGGAGTTTACGTGATTCAAATTAAATCGAGCACCAAAGCGCCAGCAACCACAAACTTCAAAGCGGAAAAAGACCAAATAGCTCAAGGTTTGGCTGGTCAAGTAGAAGGTCAGGCTATGGGTGGTTTACGCAAAAAAGCAGCTGTTGTAGATAACCGCATGCTTTCTCAACTCGGCGTTCGACTGTAAAATGACTAAAGCCGAAATTCGCCAGCTTTATAAAGCCAAGCGAGCTCAGCTAAGCCCTTACGATCTCACAAAAATTTCAGCACAAATCCAAGGGTTTGTGCTGGATTATTTTAGCTTCTCTTCAAAATACGTGAGCATCTTTCTACCTATCGAGCAACAAAAAGAAATTTCTACCTACGGCATATTAGAAGACATCTTATTGAAAGGGGGGCATCCTATTCTATCTAAAGCCAATTTCTCTGATCACAGCCTCACGCTTTATCACTACGAGCATCCGAGTCAATTGGAATTAAGTTCGTTTGGCATACCAGAACCTAAACACGGCAGAACCATCTTTGCGAGCAAATTAGATTACGTTTTTGTACCCCTACTCGCCATCAACTCAGCTGGTCAACGCGTGGGTTACGGAAAAGGCTTCTATGATCGTCTGCTCAAGCAATGCAAGCCTGAATGTCTATTTGTTGGTTTACATCTTTTTGACGAGTTTGTATCCATCTCTGACCTCCATGAGGCAGACATACCACTACACCTTTGTTTTACACCAGGAGGCGTTTATGATTTCAGAAAATAACAATCAAGGCAAATTTCACCTCTTGACTATTCTCCTGATTCCGGTAAATATGGTTGCATTGTTTTTAATGCCCCAAAAATTTTGGTGGCTCAGCATCGCTATTTTGCTGGCATCTGGGGTACTTACTTTTTTGGTTTTGAGGAAGACTTCTTAACCCACACACCATCAGCTTCAAAATTCAATTCAATTTTTGGTGCCGTAATGCGGTCGATATCTGCCTGAGGCGCTTTAGCGTCTTCTAAGAAATGTTTTTGAAGCTCCACTGAAATGGTGTCGAAATAAGCTCTACCATGAAAATACGCTACGGAATTGATTTCAGTTACTGGAGGAATCAGAAAATGATCTTTGAAACGCACGCGGATCATGTCGCCGTTGCTTGGCTGAACCTTCACCCAACATCCTGCGCTTTGACAAACACCGATGAGCGGAGCGGAAAAAGTAAAGGTGTCGTTTTGAGGTTGTGCCTTGAAAGTAAGCAACATTTGGTCGAGAGAAACCGCTTGGGTGCTATCCACATCAACTGGGCCATAATGCTTGTATGCGATTTTAGAGGAGTTGCAGCTCGTAAAAAGTAAAGCAGCCAAAGAAAGCGGGAAAAGTATTTTTTTCATGTTGAAATTCAGTAGTAACTGAGCTGGATTTTATTGTAAAAAGGTATCAAAGAAAGTACCGAGGTCGTAAGTGCGGTTGTCTACTTGTACATTGGCAATTTGATTGGCACCGAGAAAACGCAAAATAACGCGTCGTGAATTTGCGTCGTTTGAAACCATGTGAAAAGTAGCAACATGAGACTTTGCGTCGAATGCTACGGTAAACATATTGGTGTAGTATTTGGCGTACATTACGACATTTTCTTCTGTTACTTCTGCAGGTAGCGTAAGTGAGATATGGCCGGTTGCGATACCACCTTGAAGTTCAGCTTTGTTAGTTGCGCTTGCACTGAGGGTTTTTTGTCCAAAAACAAGTAAATTAAGTCCTAGCGCTAAAACAAGAAGAGTCACCTTTTTCATAGTTGCAAATTTAGTTTAGCATAAAACTACAAAATATTTCAATAATTTGGTGCTGTGGTATCTTTAATCTTACAACATCAGGAATTGTGGCCTGAAGCAGGCTGCGATGAAGCAGGCCGCGGTTGTCTAGCCGGCCCCGTGGTAGCCGCTGCGGTCATACTCGATCCAAATAACCCAATTGCTGCACTGAATGATTCCAAACAGCTCAGTGCCAAAACCAGAAAACTTTTGCGAGAAGAAATCTTGGAAAAAGCACTGTGTTATGGAATTGGCATTGTAGACCACAAAGAAATTGATCAGATCAATATCCTGAATGCAAGTATTTTGGCCATGCATAGAGCTCTGGCGAAAATGCCAATTGAGCCTCAATTTATCTTGGTAGATGGCAACCGCTTCAAACCGTATCAAGCCATCCCGCATACCTGCATGATCAAAGGAGATGCGCGCTTTTCAAGCATTGCTGCAGCGAGTATTTTAGCAAAAACAGAAAGAGACCAACTGATGTCAGAACTGCATCAACAATATCCAGCATATGCCTGGGAGCGCAATCAGGGCTACCCTACCCAAGCCCACCGAAAGGCTATTGCTACTTTCGGGCCAAGCCCCTATCATCGCCTGACCTTCCAATTACTGCCAAAAGAAAATCAACTCGACCTCTTCAAACCCTAATCAGGTCATGTACACAACAACCTGTTGATTAGATTCAAAACGAAGGTCTTCAAAAGCTAAGACATGTGTTAACTTTGAAAAAAAAGAAATGCGTCAACGTCTTGCTCTCCTCATCATCGGCCTTTTAGCTTTTGGCTGGGTTGTTTTTAGTTCATACGATTTACTTTCCAACGAAAATCTTGTTGATTTCCGGAACTACTTCAATCAAAAAGACCAAATTGTATACGTTGTTCAAGATCCGAAAGCACTCGATTGGGAGACAGAGCGCATGGTCACTACTGAGCTCAATCAAAGTCTTTATTTCTCTATTCTGAAACGCAGCCAAGATCCAGTTACCTTCTTTTTTAGCGCCAAAACAACTAAAATGCTCCTTGAGAAAAAAGGAAATTGGACACAAAAAGAAGTTGCGCAACTCTTTAAAGATGGACTCTTCCCGTTGAAAATGGGTAAGTTGAAAACATTTGAATTTGGCAAGTTACGCGGGCAGTACAACCGCAATCAGTTGCTTATCTATGAAAAGGACCTGCCAACTCCTGCGCCAATAAATATTCGGATGAGCAGCAAGGCGAGCTATGCTTGGTTCAAATGGGCAAAAGACAAACAGCCGCGCCTAACGGAAACCTACCTCAAAAAAGATGGCCTTTACCGCTACATCAAGTATAAAAACCCTAATGCATCATTGCGAAAAGTAGATGATCAAGCTTTGTTTTCGGCTGTAACACCTGATTTTTTTTGGCAATATTACTTTTACGAGAAAAGCTATGCGCTGCAACTCGACCCTAATTTTAAGAAATCACCTTGGTTCAAGTGTATTCAGCATGGGTTTTTACATCTTAAAAAAGACAGCTCAAGCCTCATAATATTTGACTTTGAAGACAACGCTCACCCCATCCAAACCCTCAATGAATTTTTTAGAAAAGAGGAACTCAATACAGAAAGTGCTGCATTTGAAAAGCTGCGTTTTTCTACAATTATAGACGCAAACCAACAAACTTGGCATGTTGGGGTATTTGGTCAGTTTGGGTTTGCGAGCCCAGATAAATCATTGCTAGACCAAGCACTTGCTGCAGCAAATCTGGGGCAAACTCTTGCTCAGAACGAAAACAAAGCTGAACGCATTTACGTCAATATGCCGCGCAAGGTTAGTGCGCGTTGGATTGACCAAAATCAAAAGAAAACAGTTACCCTACTCGGTAAGCAAATCGTAGAAACAAGCTACCAAAAATTGACCGCGCAAACACAACAAAATCAAGAAGAAATACGCGACTACTTTGTCATGAACCCAGGATTTAGGGTCTTGCGCTTTGCCGCTTTTGCCGAACGAGGGAACCTAGTAACTTATAATGAAAACCATCAATTGGTAGGATACATCAATGGGCTGCGCAAATGGGAAAAAGCACTAACGCAAGAAGTCGTAGATCTCTATCAAATAGCGGCATTTCCTCAATTTATTTGTGTGCAATTTGAACACGAAGCACAACTTTACGACAAAACGGGCAAACTCGTTTATCGCCTCACGCATGAAGCCGGCTCACACATACAAATACTTGAAAACAAGGGTAAAAAAGAATTCATCTGTTCCAATGGCGGATCATTAGTGCAGTTGGTCAATGAAAACGGCGGGGTCATCAAGCAATTTAGCGCAACAGGGAAAGTGCGCGCGCTGCATGGCTTCAAACAAAATGGCAAGGCGTATGTCAGTATTTTAACGGACAAACAACATAATATCATTGATTTAAATAAGAGAAAGGTAGCTATCAAGCAAAATGTAGACTCCGCCTATGTTTTGGCAGGAAATACAACTGCAGCATTTGCTGTTCAGGTTGTCAAAACAACGGCCACTGTGCTTTCTTTAGATGGGCAAAAACAATTTGCAGTACCTTCCAACGTTAAATTTGTTGGCTCTTATTTGCAAGCTTCAAACCAAATACTTGTTTTCAAACGCAATAAAGCGCTTTATGCATTTGATTCAAAAGGCAAGCGGGTATGGGAAAAATCACTTGACGCAATTGAACTGACCCAATTCACAAGTTTTTATGGCCCAAATAAAAAAGCTGTTCTAGGAATTATCGACGCAGTAGGCAACCAAATCTACTTACTTGACGACTTAGGACGGAACTTAGATGCTGACAAACGCCATGGTGAACAAGAAGTACAACTAAGTGCATTTGGCAACAACGCGTATTCGATTACCACATTTTTAGGAACCTACATTATCCAATACACCAAACAATGAAAAAACTAACCTGGACTATCCTATTGATAATTAGCTCATTAAACGTAAATGCGCAAGCGTACTTAGGTGTGAGTTCTGGCAATTACGCCGGTGCATTGGGCAATTTAGTCAACCCTGCATCATTTGTCGATGGTCGTTACAAAATGGACCTTGCGCTCCCTGCGCTCAATTTATTTACCTATCAAAACTTTGGTTCATTTAATGCTGACGCGATGCGCGCAGCTCAAGGAGGAGATGGAAATTGGTGGTATAAATCTTTTACTGATACAGCTATACTTGACTCTTGGGCTTATCCCTCCTCCACTTTTATTGACCGCTTGATTGTACACAACTACAACGAAGCTAGCCCTGGCGTTCTTGGCGCCAACATCAATTTCAGACTCGACCTCTTTAATTTGGCCTTCCATATCGGTGAAAAGCGTTCACTCGGATTATATGCCAATCTGCGTTCCATTACCAATGTAGACAACATGGATCCAAAATTGGCTGTTTTGTCAGAGGAAGGCCTTGAATATCCTGCACTTTGGAACGTGCAACTCAATGAGGAACTCGTTAACCTGAACCACCTTACCTGGAGCGAAATCGGCTTTAACTACAGCCAGGTACTCATCGATAATAAAGAGCACTTTTTAAAAATCGGTGTCAGTCCTAAAGTGTTATTGGGCTTTGCCAGTGCTTATGTACACACCAAAGATTTTAGTTACAACCTCGTCAATGAAGATACCTCACAATACTTAGCCGGTACTTTTGACTACGGGTATTCCAAAGAAGTAGGCGACTTCATCACTGCAGGCGTGAATGGCCAGATCAATAGCAGTAATAGTTTAGATTACCTTAAGCCTGGGTCAATAGGTTTAGGTTTAGATATTGGTGCTGTTTACGAATGGCGCCCCAAATACACGAAATACAAATACGACATGGACGGCAAAACCGACCTCTGGATGCGCAATGAAAACAAATACAAGGCGCGTGTTGGTTTTTCAATGCTAGACATGGGATCCATGAAATTCACCAAAGGAGGCTTGAGCCGCAACTTTGTGGTCAATTCTAGTACTTTGTTCGACCTCAACCGCTTTGAATCTGCAACCGATCTAGAAACATTTGATATGGTCATTGATTCACTCATCAATGAATCAACAGCAGCCAATAACAATGAATGGGTTTCGCTCCAAGACCCCTCACAAACCTATCGCATGCGCACACCGACAGCCATGAGCTTGCAACTAGACTACCATATCTGGAGTTACTTTTATGTGAACGCTACAGCCATGCTCAACATGATTCCTAAAAACAAGGACACGAAAGTAAACATAGCAAGCCAGCTGTCACTTACACCTAGCTTTGACAGCCCTTACTTTGGCCTTTACTTCCCGATTGCCTACAACAAATACAGCGGCTTGCGCGGAGGCTTGGCAACGCGCATCGGCCCAGTAATTCTCGGCCTCAATGACCTCAACCTCATCCGTGCCCAAAACCAAATAAGTGGTGTAGATTTCTATGTTGGAACACGATTGCCAATCCTTTACCATCGCGTCAAAGACAAAGACAAAGACAAAGTTTCTGACAAAATGGACGAATGTAAAACCGTTCCAGGCACTTGGGCTTTCTTGGGTTGCCCAGACACCGACGGCGATGGCATAGCTGACTCCGAAGATGTTTGTGTTACCGTGCCTGGCCTCAAAGAATTCAAAGGTTGCCCGGATACCGACGGCGATAAAATTATCGATAGCGAAGACGCCTGCCCAACTGTAGCTGGCCTCAAAGAATTCAAAGGCTGCCCAGACACCGACGGTGATAAGATAATTGACAGCGAAGATGCTTGCCCAACAGTAGCAGGTATCCTTGCACTCAAAGGCTGCCCCGATAAAGATGGCGATGGTGTAACCGATGCCGAAGATGTTTGCCCTGACAACGCGGGGCCAAAAGAAAACCAAGGTTGCCCAGACAAAGACGCCGACGGCTTATTTGATTTCGTTGACAACTGTCCAGAAGTGGCCGGCCCTAAAGAAAATCAGGGTTGCCCTTGGCCAGACACCGATGGCGATGGCTTACTCGACAAAGACGACGACTGCCCGAAACTTGCTGGCCCTAAGGCCAACAAAGGCTGCCCTTACAAAGATTCAGACAGCGACGGCTTGCTCGACAAAGACGACGACTGCCCGAACACACCTGGTCCAAAAACCAACAAAGGTTGCCCTGTAATTGAGCAAGCAGTGATCGAAGTACTCAAAACAGCCTTTGACAACCTAGAGTTTGAAACCAACAAAGACATCATTTTTGAAAGCTCCAAACCATCGCTCAATGAATTGGCCGAGGTTCTCAAAAAGAAAACCACCTGGAAACTTGAAATTACAGGGCATACAGACAACGTTGGTGACGACAACATTAATTTGGTTCTTTCTAAAAAACGTGCCGAAGCACTCAAAGCATATCTCATGAGTCAAGGAGTAGAAGAAACGCGTCTCCTCACCTTATTCTATGGCGAAACCAAACCAATTGCGCCAAACGATACGCCTGAAGGACGACAAAAGAACCGTCGCGTAGAAATGAAAATTATTTTAGAATAAAACCAAACAAGCGTTTAAATGGAAAGGGAGGTCAAATGACCTCCCTTTCTATGTTATGCTAATGTTAACAAAAAGAAGCGGCTTATTAATGCTTTATTAATCTTTGATTAATGTAATCGTGAAGATACAACTTGACCTTTGCATTACTTTTTAAAGATAACAAATGAAGTATTTTACCCTTGCATTACAAGTTTTAATGGCCGGCCTTTTTGGCAACCAATTTTTTGCTCAAACCGGATCAATCTCAGGAACTGTCCTAGACGACGACAACAAAATTATTAAAGACTTTACGGTTCGCTTATCGACCACAAACAAGGCCGAAGTCGATTTCGAAAAAGGCAGCTTTTTGTTCAGTAGCCTTCCAGCAGGTACGTACACCTACGAAATCAAGGCACCTGGGTTTGAAACTTTTAAAAGTGAAAATATTACTGTAGCTGAAGGTCAGGTGAGCACAACGCAAGCCGTACTTAAAGCCAAGTCACAAACTACAGGAGATGTCCGTATCGAACGGAAGGCTGACAAAAATAAGGGGGATGTGGAAATCACCAAGATGCAGATCAACCAAGCAGGAGTTGTAGATGGCATCAATAAAAATACATTCATCAAAACACCAGACTCACGTGTTTCTCAGATTTTTAAACGCGTTAGTGGGGCAAGTGTGCAAGACAACAAATTTGTGGTTGTTCGCGGACTCTCTGATCGCTACAACTTTGCCCTCATCAATGGCGCACCTCTACCAAGTACAGAAAGCGACCGCAAAGCCTTCTCCTTCGACATCTTCCCATCGAATATGCTCGAAAACCTCTTCATCATGAAAAGTGCTACGCCAGAATTGCCAGGTGAATTTGCAGGTGGTGTCATCGACATCAAGACAGTGGAGCCCCGAGGTGAAAAATTTCAAAATTTACAAATTGGAATGGGCTACAACACCATAAGTACTGGCAAAGATTTCAAAACTTACAACGGCGGATCAACTGACCTCTTAGGTTTTGGTAGCAACGCAAGAGCAATTCCCGATGGATTACCAAGTACAGCAGAATTCAATGCACTTACTTCCCAAGAAAAAGCAGACTATGCTAAACTTATCCCATCTAATTGGTCAACCAGCAGAGGAACAGCACTTCCAAACGGAAGTTTGCAATATAGTATTGGCAATAAAGTGAAGCTAGCAGACAAAAAAAGCTTGTCCTACGTTTTTGCCTATTCATATAGCAACACAAATAACTTCAGTTTGGTCACCCGACGCGAATTTGAAGAACAAGCTACAGGAGTCATTACAAAAAATGAATTGAAAGATTCCGCGTATACCAAATCAATACTTAATACGGGTTTATTCAATATGAAGTTAGATCTAGGCAAGCGCACTGAAATTCAGCTCAAAACGCTTTATTCTGTGTCTTCTGACGACAAAGTAAATAAGCGTCAAGGTAAACGCGACATGGATATCGAATCTGTATATAACGAACGTTCCACCAACATTTGGTATACCCAAAATAATTTGCTCACCACCCAACTTTTAGGAAAACACAACTGGAAAGACGACTGGAAATTCAACTGGACAGCAGGTTATAGCCATGTAGCCAGAGACATTCCATTCTTGCGCCGTATGGTCTACCAACAAGTAGATACTACCTTGCCGTATTTTGCGGTGGTTCAGAACAACGATATCTCTACACTCGGTGCCGGAAATATGTTTTGGTCTACCATGACAGAAAATATTGCCAGTGCACGCTACGATTTCAGCAAGCAATTTGGTGGCGACGACTCCAAAAACCTCTTCAAATTTGGCGGCCTTCACCAATACAGAGGTCGCGACTTTGCAGCACGCAATCTTGGCTTCTCTAAATTTGATCCATCAGGGTCATCTTCTTTTAATTCCAACCTATTGTTGTTGCCAGAAGATCAAATTTTTGCAACTGAAAACTTAGGCCTTATGGCCGATGGTCAAGGTGGTTTCAAACTTGAAGAAGGAACGAACGTGGATGATAGCTATGATGCGTCATCTTTATTACATGGCCTATATGGTATGGTTGACATGCGTTTATTTACAAATCTTCGCGTAGTAGCCGGGGTGCGTGCTGAATCTTATCAACAAAAGTTCCATTACGTAGAATTTGGTTCCAACGAAGATCAATACTTAGATACGACCGTCCTCGATTTATTGCCTTCTATCAACCTCACCTATAAAATTACAGAGCGTTTTCAATGGAGAGCAAGTGCAGCGCGTACGGTGAGCCGTCCGGAGTTTCGCGAATTGGCACCATTTACTTTTTACAACTTCTTGAACGACAACTTAGCGTCCGGAAATCCGAACTTACAGCGCGCTACAATCAACAACTACGATACGCGTTTAGAGTACTTCCCTGGTAAAGGTCAAATCATCAGCGTTTCTGGTTTTTACAAAACATTTGACGATCCTATAGAATTGCTTCTGCGCACTGGAACTTCTGGTCAACCTGAACTCTATTTTGACAATATTGATAAAGCCACGAGTTATGGCGCCGAACTCGAATACCGCATGAATTTAGGCTGGTTAAACCGCACAGATTCTAATTCAGTATTCTCGAGAACAACATTCTACACGAACGCATCATTGATCCGCTCAGCAGCAGACCTCAGTGCCTTTGCAGGCCTAGAAGAATATCCAGGTTCTACAAGACCTCTTCAAGGACAATCTCCATATATTCTGAATGTCGGCCTATTTTATGAAAGTCAGAAAGACCTTGTTGTCAATTTCTCTTATAACTATGTTGGGCAGCGCATAGCGATTGCAGGTAACATCCAAGAACCAAGTGTATGGGAAAACGGACGTCACGTGCTCGACTTCCAGATCGGAAAAACATGGAAAGACAAATACGAACTCAAACTAAACTGTGCTGACTTATTAGCTCAAGATTTAGTGTTCTTCCAAGACATCAATAAAAACAAACGCTACGACAAGGGTACTGATAGCGCATGGCAAGAAATCACATTTGGACAAACCATTACACTCAATTTCAAATACAAGTTCTAAAGGGCCAATGTTAAGGAATTGTTCTATTTCCTTAACACACATTTAAAGCAAACTTAAGAGCACTGTAACTTGACCCAGCTGATTACGCAAGAACTTTGTATCAGTTAAAAAAATAAAAAGATGAAAAAAATTTACACCCTCTTGACCGCACTTTGCCTTGGTTCTGTTGCCATGGCTCAGGATGCCTTCTGGACACCTACCACCTACCGTGGAGCTTTTCCAGTTACAGACAACACACCTGCTACAGATTGGACATCTGGCTGGGCTAACTTCGATCCTGAAACAACAGCTTATCCAGCTACAGTCACTACTGTTTCTGCAGATATCACCACCAACACAACATGGAGTGGTGTAGTCAAATTAATGAACAAAGTTTATGTCAAAAACAACGCGACTTTAACGATTGCGCCAGGCACAATCATTCGCGGCGATAAACTTACACAAGGAACGCTTATCATTACCCGCGGCGCCAAAATTCTTGCAGACGGAACTGCAGCCAACCCAATTGTATTTACCTCAAACGAAGCCGTTGGGGCTCGTAACGAAGGTGACTGGGGTGGTTTGGTAATTTTAGGTTTGGCTAAAAACAACCAACCGGGTGGTGTTGCAAACATCGAAGGTATTGTACCCACTACAGATTCACAATTCGGCGGAAACTTCGACAATGACTACTCAGGTATTCTCCGTTATGTTCGTGTAGAATTTGCTGGTATTGCACTTGAGCCAAACAAAGAAATCAATGGTATTACCTTTGGTTCTGTTGGTAATCAAACAATTGTAGACTACGTTCAGGTTACACTTTCTGGCGACGACTCTTTTGAGTGGTTCGGTGGCACAGTGAATTGTAAGCACCTCATTGCTTACCGTGGTCTAGACGACGATTTTGACTGTGACTTCGGCTACAGAGGCAAAGTACAATTTGCACTTTCTATCCGCGATAAAGATCTTTATGATGCACCAGGCGATTCAAATTCTTTTGAATGTGACAACGATGCAGCAGGTTCAACTGCGCAACCTAAAACACGCCCTGTATTCTCTAACGTAACTCTAGTTGGCGCAAAAGGTAACGGAACAACAGCACTCCCAACAGGTGAGAAATTCGAAAAAGCTTTCCGTTTACGTCGCAATTCAGCGGTATCTGTTCTCAATTCTTTGGTAACCGGTTGGGAAAAAGGTTTATCTATCGAGGGTGCTCCTGTTGTAGCAAACCTAAATGGCGATACAATGGTATTCGTAAATAACATATTAACCAACTTTGCGCAACCATCTTGGTCTGCAAACAATACAAATACTGTCCTTAACTCTGGTGGTTCTACAACTGCATGGTACAATTCATGGTGGGGTCTTGACGGTAATGACTCTACTCAAACGCTTGCTCAAGTAAATTGGGTCAACTTGTTTACTCCTTATGGTGTAACTCCTGATGCACGCTTAGGCGCAGGTTCAGTGGCTGCAACAGGCGCAACTTTTATGAATCCAGTATTCTATTCTATCGCAATTCCAACTGTAGCTACAACCAGCTACACCTATTGCCAAGGTGCTACTGCAACTGCATTAAGTGCTACTGCCCTTACAGGAAATTCACTTCGTTGGTATACACAAGCAACTGGTGGAACTTACACCACTACTGCTCCAGTACCAAGCACCACAATAGCCGGAACTTACACCTATTACGTTTCTCAAGCGAACGTAGGTAACGACGAAAGTATGCGAGCAGCAATTACAGTAATTGTAAACGCACTTCCTTCAACGCCAGTAATTACTGCAAGTGGTTCAACTTCTTTCTGCACAGGTGGTTCAGTAGACCTCTCTTCAAGTGCTGCAACAGGTAACGTATGGTCAAACAACCAAACTACTTCAACAATTACGGTTTCAACAACGGGTAACTATTCAGTTACAGTAACTGACGCCAACGGTTGTTCAAGTACTTCAGCTCCAATTTCAGTGAACGTTTCTAACGCTCCTGCTCCAACAATCAGTGCAACTAGTACACAAGCGTGTTCTGGGGATGTGGTAACGGTTACCTCATCAGCGGCTGATTCCTATTTGTGGTCTTCAGGTGAAACTACTCAAAGTATTCAAGTAACGAATACTGCAACAGTTTCTGTAACCGTAACTAACGCTAACGCTTGTAACGGGGTAGGCCAATCTGCTGCCACCAGCATCACCTTCACTGCAACACCAACAGCTGCTGGATCTTTCACAACAGCTGGTAATGTAGTTACTTTCGCCAACACATCTACAGGTGCAACTTCTTACTCTTGGGATTTCGGTGACTTCACCAACTCATCAGCTATGGCACCTACACATGCTTATGCTGCAAATGGCGTCTACTCTGTAGTACTTACAGCTATCAACGGAAACTGTACAAGTACAGCGACATTTGAGATCTCTATTGAGGTTGGAATGGATGAAACACAAGCCATCAACTTTGAGGTGTATCCTAACCCAGCAGCAGAGCAAGTATTGGTTGCTTTCGAAAACAACTCTACTGGCACCTTGAATATCTTGGATGCAACAGGTCGCTTGGTTTACACGCAAACATTCAACGAAGTAGGTTCGGTATTACTTCCTGTGGATGTAAGCATGCTTTGTTCAGGAAGCTACACCGTACAATTGATCAATGCAGAGCAAGTAGGTGTAAAACGCCTCTTGATCCGCAAATAATAAGCACACACATTGAGGGGGCTTAGGCCCCCTCTTTTTTTAAAATAGAATATCGATGGAAAACACAAAAGGACATACCATACTGATCGTCGATGACGAACCAGATATCTTAGAGTTTTTATCGTACAACGTGCGCAAAGAGGGCTATAAAGTCTTTACTGCAACAAATGGGATCGAAGCGTTGCGCTTGGTACAACAAATCCATCCGTCCCTCATCTTGCTAGATGTCATGATGCCCAAAATGGATGGCATCGAGACCTGTCAAGTGATCCGAAAGGACCTCAATATGGTGCAGCCTGTTATTGCCTTTTTAACGGCCAGAACTGAAGATTACGCACAAATTGCAGGTTTTGAGGCCGGCGCCGATGACTACATCAGCAAGCCGATCAGACCGCGCTTACTCATCAGCAAAATAGAATCTTTGTTGCGCCGTCTCAAAAACAAAGACGGAGTTGAAGGCGCTGCAAGTATCACCATTGACCGCGACCGCTATGTCGTAGAACTCGAAGGTAAAGAGCTCCAATTACCAAAAAAAGAATTTGAATTACTCGAATTACTTGCCTCCAGACCTGGTAAGGTTTTCAACCGCGACCAAATTTTAGCCGTGGTGTGGGGTAACGACACCATTGTTGGAGAACGAACCATCGATGTTCATATTAGAAAATTACGCGAAAAACTTGGAGATGCGTATATTCGTACCATAAAAGGCGTCGGATATACCTTCAATGACAAGTGAGAAAAGCTAGACCAAGTTTCTTAATCCTGAGTGGCAGTATTTTATTCTATGTACTGAGCTTCTTATTTACCCTTTTTGTACACTTAGAATTTGTTACTTTAAGCAACACGCTTATCTTTTTAATCCCGCTCGTTACCGGGATTTTTGCGTATACCATCTTTTATTACATCATCAAACGCTTTTTGCAATACCGCATGAGTTTGATCTACAGAAGTATCCAAAATATGGATACCGAAAAACGCAATGATCAAACAATTGACCAACTTGTTGCACAAGGAGAGCAAGATGTGAAAGAATGGAAACAAAAGCGCAATCAAGAAATTGAAAAACTCAAAGAACAAGCCGCTTTTAGAAAAGAATTTTTAGGGAACCTAGCTCACGAACTCAAAACACCTGTCTTTTCCATACAAGGGTACATCGATTCTTTACTCGACGGAGGCATGGAGGATCCAGCTATTCTTAAAACGTTTTTAGAACGTGCTTCTAAATCCACAGAGCGCATGACCCATATTCTTGAAGACCTCGATCAGCTTACCAAACTCGAACTAGAACGCATACCGCTCGACATCAGAAGCTTTGACCTCCAAGAGCTCATAAAAGAAACATACGAAGCACTCGAGTTAATTGCAAGAGAAAAGCAGTTCAGACTCCGAATTGATGCGTCAGACCCCTATTGTTATGTCAATGCTGATCGCAATAAAATTTCTCAAGTCCTTTTGAACCTAGCAACAAATGCAATTGCATATGGGAAAGATAGCGGTGAGTTGTGCGTTAGTATTGTACAAATAGACGACACCTACAACATTCAATTTAAAGACAACGGCCCCGGTATCGAGCCTCAGCACCTCTCGCGTCTTTTTGAGCGCTTTTACCGTGTCGAGAAAAGCAGAAACCGCAATGAAGGGGGTTCTGGTTTAGGATTGGCGATTGTCAAGCATATTGTTGAAACACATGGGCAGCAAATTCAAGTCAATAGTAATGTTGGTGTAGGAACTACCTTTACATTCAGCCTTCAAAAAAGCAAGGCTTCAGGCCCGGTAAGCTCGCGTGGCATTCCCTTGAAATAATTTAATGTGTAGAGGTCATGTTGTTAGGCACACAAATAATAAAATCTGCCTGACCCAAATGTTCCTTTTCCAATTTCTTTATATCGTCTTGACTCACAGTTGTAATCGTAAGTATTTTCATTTGCGGAGCTTCTTGCTGAACGTACCACATGATTCCTTGGTAAAAATCTGAATGATAGGCGCCGTTAAAATGCAAATGCACTGTACTAGGCTTGCGCCAAGGATTATGTAAAATAAAATGGGCCATTGTGGCGTCTTTAATGGCCTGAGCCTCCACCATGCGCCAGCCCATTCCTGGCCCCATGTGCGCGCCCATTTCTTTCATGCCTTGGTACTGACTCAGCGTTGTATCAAAAGCAAACGTAAGCGGTGCCATTTGCTGTTTGATCGTTTCGGGAAGTGTGTCTAACGCAGCTCTGCCTTTTTTGAATAACAAACTCGCATATTTTCGTTGAATATTTGAGGCCACACAAAAAAGGTTGTTGACTTTGGCAAATTCAACTAAAGGCGCGTAGTCGGTGGAGTAATTTGGCCATAGTCTGAGCGTATCCTCTAACTTTTCATCGGGGAAGGCTCCGTTTAGATAGGCACTCAAGAGCAGTTGCTGATCTTGTTCAAACATTTCAAATCCCAGTTGCAAATTTGCGCCATGGAAAGCATACATTTTTTGAGTCAGTTCTAATTGTAACCAATGTGCAATGGGGTTGTCGTGAAATTCCCCAAATAAAACCAACTCGCTTTGATTGGCCGCAGTTGCCATTTTTTCAAAAGAAACCTTCTTTCCCTTGCTGTCATATAATTGATAAGCGGGTAAATCTTGAGCCAGAAAATCTAAAGAATAAAAAAGGATGAGCAACAAAAGGTGGCGATACATATGAATAGCTTTTTGGGCAAAGTAAGTGATTTTCAGGGCTAAATTTTGATTTTTCATTAAATTAGAACCAAAATAACCCTATGAACAAACAACTATCCATTCTTATTTGCATCCTTTTCTTTGGCGCAAAATATAGTTTTTCTCAAGACCCCTGTGCCAGTGGCCGCTATGCCGAAAGCGTATTTACGCAGTTTAACCTCACGAGCAACCTTACATACGGTCAAAATAGCAACTGGGCAAATTCGAATACCACCCTCAAACTCGATTTTTACGAGCCCGCCAACGATCCATTAAGCGCTAGACCACTCATTATTTGGGTACACGGGGGTAGTTTTATAGGTGGCAGTAAAACAGACCCAGACGTAAAGGCGCTTTCAGAGCGTTTTGCCAAAAAAGGATATGTCTGCGCCAGCATCGACTACCGCTTGGGTTTCTTCCCCTTCGACTCCACGAATGCAGTTAAAGCAGTGGTGCGCGCCGTTCAAGACCTCAAGGCTGCCATTCGCTACTTCTACAAAGATGCTCAGACCACCAACACCTTTAAGATAGATACCAATCACATCTTTATTGGCGGCAGCTCTGCAGGTGCAATTACTGCATTACACGTTGCCTACCTAAACGACGCTTGCGAATTCAGTGCTTACATGAACGCAGGAGCCTTGGCCAACCTCGGTGGATTGGAGGGTACTTCCGGCAACCCGGGTTATTCGACAAAAGTACATGCGGTTATCAATGGCTGCGGTGCTTTGGCACAATACAATTGGCTAGAAACTGGAGATGTACCGCTTTGCTCCGTGCATGGCACCAACGACGGAACGGTTACCTACAACCGCGGGCTAGTGAACCCTGGCACACCACTTATGTACCTTGATGGAAGCCGGATGCTGCACGAGCGCGCTTGTGCAGTTGGTGTAACGAATCAATTTTACACTTTCAACAACGCGCCGCATGTGCCTTATTTGAGCAATGCAGCTTACATGGACAGCACCGAACGTTTCGTGCGCGACTTCCTTGTGGAGGTTATGGGCTGTACACAAACTGTATTATTACCTGCCAACGAAATGCAACAACAAGCCTGGCTTTACCCTACCACCTACTGCGACGGAACACCGAGCAACGAAGCATGTTCGGGTGTTGCCACTGACGAACTTTCCATGAACAACGAACTAACATGTTACCCTAACCCCAACAACGGAAACTTTACTATTCTAACCAATAATGGATTTGAATCACTGCGTATTTATAATGTCTCTGGAGTACTGATCTACGAATCTAAAGGCGCGAACCTACCTTCTTTTGAAGTAGGTTTACAAACTCAAGTGAACGGTCTTTATTTGGTAGACGTACAGTTTAATAACAAACAAATTTTACGAACTAAAATTCAACTTTTACGTTAACCCGACTTATGAAATCAAAGTTCTTATTTTTCAGTCTACTTTGTACGCTTGCAGCACATGCCCAGACCTGGAGTAGCGATGTAGCACAAATTTTCTATAACAAATGTACTTCTTGTCACCATCCGGGTGGCGCTGCGCCGTTTTCATTAATGACGCACGCTGAAGTAAGCCCACTTGCCGCGGCTGTTTATCAGTGCGTCAATACAGGCGAAATGCCACCTTGGCCACCAGATAACAACTACCAGCAATACCAGCACAACCGCGCGCTTTCTACTTCTGAGAAAACAACCATTATGAATTGGCTCAACAATGGTGCACAAGAAGGAAACGCCAATCAAACACCACCTCCTCCTGTTTACACTTCAAATACCTTTTTAGGTAATGGCGATTTACAAGTGCAAATTCCGACCTACATGTCAAAAGCCACCTCTCAGGACGACTACGTTTGTTTCAATATCCCGACCAACCTGACACAAAATCGCATCATCAAAGCTGTCGAAGTAGTGCCAGGTAACCGCGAAATTGTACATCACTGTTTGGTATACCTCGACCCAACAAGTATAGAAGCGACAGACACAGTTGGTGGCAACTGTGCCAGCCCAAGCAACGGTGGCACCAAACTCATTACAGGCTACACGCCAGGCGCCACACCCATGATTTTACCGTCCACCGATCCAATCAAATTAGGTTTGGATATCGGACCCGGATCTTCCATTTACTTTGCCATGCACTACCCCATGGGTTCATATGGTTTGTATGATTCCACTAAAGTCATCATTCATTTTTATCCAGTAGGCACCACCAATGTGCGGCAAATCAATGCTGGGCCTTTGCTCGCCAACTATAATTTCAACCTTCCAGCCAACCAAATTACAGACCTCAATGCGTTTTATCCGCCGAGTGGAGCCACTGTGCCAACAGCCTACTCTGTACTTTCTGTGTTTCCGCACATGCATTTGTTGGGTACCAATATCAAAGCCTATGCATACAAAGCTGGTGCAGACACAATCAAATTTGTAAATGTTCCCAAATGGGATTTCATGTGGCAAGATTTCTACTTCTTTAAATACATTCAAAAAGTACCACCAGGCTACAAACTCAAAAGCGAAGGTAGTTATGACAACACTGCCAATAATCCAAACAACCCAAATAGCCCGCCACAAGATGTTTATAGTGGTTTCAACACCACTGATGAAATGTTCCTGACCTATTTTCATTACCTACCCTACCAACCCGGCGATGAAACCTATGACCTCGAAACGCTCATCAGTGCGTCCTTAACAGATTATCCCATCGAGGACAACAGCTCAATTCAAGCTTATCCGAATCCTTTTGCCGATGAACTCACACTTACATTTCCACAAAGTTTCAAAGCCACAGACCTCATCTATGTCTATGACGCCAACGGGCAACTCAAATACAAAATACGTCCTGAAGCCGGGCACACACAAGTACATTTAGGCCCTTCGCAAGAAGATTGGATGAATTTACCAAAAGGAGTCTATTTTCTTTCAGCTAGGCTCAATGGGCAACTATTAACAAAAAAACTCATCAAGTTCTAAGTTTGACTTTTTTGAAACTGTAAAATTTCTTATCTTTGCAATCCTGATGGTCTCATGGCCGAGCGGCTAGGCACCGGTCTGCAAAACCGTCTACAGCAGTTCGAATCTGCTTGAGACCTCACCTAAACCCCTATTTCTCATGAAGTAGGGGTTTTTTATTGGAATCAACTTTCCAATGCATCTTCTCAAAAAACAATGTTAAATCTATATTAATTTTCATTTTTTGATCGCGCACAAAGCCTTATTAATTCACTCATAATTGGCTCAAAATCGTGTACTTTGTGTTAGAATGACAATAATTCTGCGTTAGGCTTTCGGAAACATTGAAATTTCGTTTTGAAAAGGGGCTAAAGTTTTTTTATATTTGGCGTTCAATTGTAAAAATGAAAAATTAAAAACGATCATTATGGACAAAAAACAAAAAACCGCCGGGGG
>JAIXXP010000062.1 GCA_027490665.1 Cryomorphaceae bacterium
CATGTTCAACATGGCCGTGCAAACCATCATGGTAATGGCAGTGGCTTTTGCCAACAAGGAAGTGATTGGCATCAAACAGGAAGACCTCATCATTTCGATCCTCATTATTCAGTTTATCGGAATTGGCGGCGCCTACCTGATGTCGTTTATCTCTAAAAAAATTGGCAATTTCAAGGCCCTCGGTGGTGCTATTGTCATTTGGATCGCCCTTTGCATTTACGTGTACCAATTTGTATGGTATCCTTGGCAATTCTTTATTGCTGCTGCCGGCGTGGGCTTGGTAATGGGCGGCATCCAATCTTTATCTAGATCTACCTATTCAAAATTGCTGCCAGAAACCAAAGACCTTACCTCCTATTTTAGTTTTTACGATTTAGCCGAAAAGTTGGGCTTGGCACTCGGCACCCTCACTTTCGGACTCATCGAAGGCTTATTAGACATCAGAACCTCCATTCTTGCTTTAGTCGTATTTTTTGCACTAGGCCTGATTTTATTGATCCGTATCCCCAAACCAGAACAACAAGCGCATGAGACAAGCCATTGAAGCCGCCTGGGACAACCGCTCCCTTTTAAGTGAAAAATCTACCATTGCTGCCATCGAACACGTCATCGAGGACCTCGACAAAGGCCTTTTACGCGTTGCCGAGCCGCTAGACGACGGCACATGGCAGGTCAACGAATGGGTAAAAAAAGCAGTTGTGCTTTATTTTCCGATCCGCCAAATGGAAACTATTGAAGTAGGGCCTTTTGAATTTCACGACAAAATGGCGCTCAAGCGCAACTACAAAGATTTGGGTGTACGCGTAGTGCCACATGCTATTGCACGCTATGGCGCGTATATCGCACCTGGCGTCATCATGATGCCGTCTTATATCAATATTGGCGCTTACGTAGACAGCAATACCATGGTAGACACCTGGGCAACTGTTGGCAGCTGTGCGCAAATTGGAAAAGATGTGCACTTGAGCGGCGGCGTTGGAATTGGCGGTGTACTCGAGCCCTTGCAAGCAGCTCCTGTCATTATTGAAGACGGTGCTTTTATTGGCTCAAGATGTATTGTAGTCGAAGGCGTACGCGTGGGCAAAGAAGCGGTGCTTGGCGCCAATGTAGTGCTCACTAAATCGACAAAAATCATCGATGTAACCGGGCCCGAACCAATTGAATTCAGCGGTTATGTTCCGGAAAGATCAGTCGTGATTCCTGGATCTTACACCAAAAGTTTCCCTGCCGGAGATTTCCAAGTACCTTGCGCCCTTATCATTGGCAAGCGCAAAGCATCTACAGATTTAAAAACTTCCCTCAACGACGCCTTGCGCGAACACAATGTAGCTGTCTAATGAATGAAAAAATGCAACTCTGGAACACACTTGACAGAGCCTCTTTAGAAAAACAATTGCTTGCCATTGGGCACGAGTATATCACTATCTCGTTTTACCAATACGCACATATTCTGGACCCACAAGCGTTCAGAAATAAACTCTATTTAGAATGGTCTAAACTCGATATTGTCGGGCGAACATATGTGGCTAAAGAAGGTATCAATGCTCAAATTGCCGTGCCAACTGCCCATCTTGGTCGTTTCCGTGAAGAACTCTATCAAATAGATTTTTTAAACGGCATACGCCTTAATTTTGCCGTAGACGACGCCGAGGCTGAATTTCCGTTTTTGAAACTCAAGGTCAAGGTGCGGTCTAAAATTTTGGCAGATGGCCTCAACGACACCACTTTTGATGTCACCAACAAAGGCGTTCATCTAGATGCCGAATCTTTCAACAAACTCACCGACGACCCCAACACACTTTTGATTGATTTTCGCAATCATTACGAGTGGGAAGTTGGCCATTTTAAAGGTGCGGTGCTGCCCGACGTAGACACATTTAGAGAATCTTTGCCATTTATTGAAGAAACCGTACTCAAAGGCAATGAAGACAAAAATATTGTGATGTATTGCACCGGGGGCGTGCGCTGCGAAAAAGCTTCGGCTTGGTTCAAGCACCGCGGTTTTGCTAACGTGCACCAATTAGAAGGCGGCATCATTAAATACGCCAACGACTGCAAAGAAAAGGGCATCGAAAATAAGTTCATTGGTAAAAACTTTGTTTTTGATGAACGCCGCGGCGAACGCATTACTCCTGATATCATCGCGGTTTGCCATCAGTGTGGCAGCCCAGCCGACACGCACACCAATTGCCTCAATGAGGCTTGTCATTTGTTGTTTATTCAGTGTGAAGCTTGTAAAGAAAAGATGGAAAATTGCTGTAGCGAGGCGTGTATTGACATCATTCACCTTCCACTCGAACAACAAAAAGAACTGCGCAAGGGTCAGAATAAAAGCAACCTGATTTTTAAAAAAGGACGCTCAACTGCACTACCTTTTAAAAGTCACCAAGAAAAACCCCAAGCGCTCGTTGATCAAGCGCTCCAAAACCAAAACACATGATACTCTCCATCCACTGGGCAATAGATTCTCAACTTATTGATGGCTGGCGCACCCCAAATCTCTACGGGCTGCTCTTTGTGTCGGGTATTGTCATGGGCTATTTTGTGATCCGAAAAATGTTCAAAGTAGAGCAAGTTGAAGACAAAGTGCTCGACACACTTGTTACTTACATGGTGTTGGCCACTATTCTCGGCGCACGCCTCGGGCACGTATTGTTTTATGGCCCTTATTGGGACAAAATAGACCACGGGCAAATTATTGAACGCGGCTACTTATCTCACCCTGGTGACATCATCAAAATCTGGGAGGGCGGTTTGGCCAGCCATGGAGCGGCCGTCGCAATACTCATAGCGCTGTTTATTTTCACCAAAAAAGTATCCAAGCGCCCTTACATCTGGATCCTCGACCGCATTGCCGCGCCAATTGCTATTGCGGCCACCTTTATCCGTTTAGGCAATTTGGTCAATCACGAAATGGTGGGTTATGTGACCGATGTGCCTTGGGCTTTTGAATTCCAATATTTCTACAACGAAGCTATTGGCAACTACGACCCTTCTCCGCGCCACCCAGCGCAGCTTTATGAGGCCATCTGTTATTTCATCTCCTTTGGCATCTTGCTTTACCTCTATTGGAAACTCAAAAAATGGCAGCAACCAGGCTTTGTTTTTGGCAGTTTCCTGATCCTCATTTTTGGTTCGCGCATTATTTGCGAATTTTTCAAACTCGGCCAAACCGCCCGCGACTACACCTTACCCCTCAACACCGGTCAGCTCCTCAGTATTCCTCTTGTAATTGCCGGAATTTACTTGATAGTGAAGGCAACTAAAAAATCAACAAATGAAGCTTAATATCATTTCTACCTTTGCGCTTGCCATATTACTGGCATTTGCATGCCAGACCGAAGCTAAATCCAAAAAAGAAGTTCTAAAAGTAAAAGAAGGGGTAGAACCAAAAGAAACAGAGGTTCAAGCCAAAGCACTGAACCCCACAGACACCGCTTTTATCCTTTCTGGCGCAGACAGCGTGCTCATTTCAAAAAAGAAAGTTGTTGAAAAATGGGATAAAGAATGGTCAAAAATTACGTATCAAATCTACGATGAAACGGCTAAGCTAGAAAAATGGCAATTAGCCATTAATCATTTGATTCGCAATAGCCTTTATAAACCAGAAGAACAAGCGCCTTATACCGCTCCATTGAATAAAGAGCTCTTTCATCAGGCCTTGCTCGCCTTCAAAAAAGAATCCAAACGCTATGATGAAGACGAAATGAATATGGTTTGGGGGCTCTGGGAAACTTATCAAATTGCTGCAGAAAGACCAGGGTTCGCCACCTTAAAATCGGAGTCGAGTACCTATCAAGGAGGTGCACACGGCTCATACGGTGTAGGTTATTATCATTTTGATAAAAAGACCGCCAAAGAAATTCATTTGAAAGATTTTTTCAATCTAGACAAGAAATTCCTACAAATTGCAGAAGCTGCATTTAGAAAGGCCGTAGGGATTTCCCAAAAAGTACCATTTGATCAAACTGATTTTTGGTTTGAAAAAGGTTTTTCTTGCCCAGATAACTTTGACTTTTCTAACAATAAAGTCACTTTCTATTACAATCAATATGAAGTTGCTCCTTATTCCTATGGAACCGTTTCTTTTAGCCTTTCACTGAAGCAAATTCAGCCCTATTTGAAGCGAGAAATTTAAAAAAAAGGAACACTTAGTGTAAAATTGACATTTTGAACATTGTTTGTGAATCATTTGTATATTTGTGACCGATAAAAAAAGAAGTTATGTGCGCAAAAGCCGTTAAAAGTTCAGAGAAGCCTAAATTTTCAAAAGAAACCTATGTCAAGTGGTACAAAGACATGCTCTTGATCCGCAAATTTGAAGACAAAACAGGTCAACTTTACATTCAACAAAAATTTGGTGGTTTTTGTCACCTTTACATCGGACAAGAAGCAATTGTAGTAGGAACTGCCAGTGCTTGCCAACCCGACGACAAACACATGACCGCCTACCGCGACCACGCACATCCTATTGCACTCGGTACAGACCCACGCGTACTCATGGCCGAACTTTACGGCCGTACAACAGGTTGTTCTAAAGGAAAAGGTGGCTCCATGCACTTCTTTGACAAAAAAGTGAACTTCATGGGTGGCCACGGTATTGTAGGCGCTCAAATTGGAATGGGTGCTGGTGTGGCTTTTGCTGAAATGTACAAAGGCACTAAAAATGTAGCATTTGTTTCTATGGGCGATGGCGCAGTGCGTCAAGGTATGCTCCACGAAACATTCAATATGGCTATGAACTGGAAAATTCCAGTGATTTTCATTATTGAAAACAACAACTACGCCATGGGTACCTCAGTAGAGCGCACCACTAACGTTACCGACCTTTCTCAAATCGGTCTTTCTTACGGTATGCCTTCGAAAATTGTGAACGGCATGCGTCCAGAATCTGTGCACGAAGCCATCGAAGAAGCAGCAACGCGTGCAAGAAACGGTGAAGGCCCTACCCTTCTGGACATCCGCACGTATCGCTACAAAGGGCATTCAATGTCTGACCCACAAAAATACCGCACCAAAGATGAGGTAGCTGAATGGATGGAGCAAGACCCAATTGAACACTGCCTTCGCGTGATCAACGCACAAAAATGGTTATCTGAAAAAGAACTAGCCGACATCGACGCATGGGTCAAAAAAGAAGTAGAAGAATCAGTGACCTTCGCTGAAAACTCCCCTTACCCAGAAGCGCACGAACTCTACGAAGACGTTTACACGCAAGTAGATTATCCTTATATCAAAGAATACTAAAACCCAAAATAAAAGACATGGCTGAAGTAGTATACATGCCCAAATTAAGCGACACCATGACCGAAGGTGTTGTTGCCGCCTGGACCAAAAACGTTGGTGATGCAGTTAAATCTGGTGAAGTACTCGCCGAGATCGAAACCGACAAAGCCACCATGGAATTTGAGTCTTTTTACGATGGTGTTTTATTGCATATTGGTGTCGAAACCGGTAAAGCCGCGCCTGTCAATAGCATTTTAGCTGTCATTGGCGAAGCTGGCGAAGACATCTCTGCTGTACTAGCAAATGCCGCTGCTGGTGCTCCTGGCGCTGCTGAGCCAGCACCTGCAGCACCTGCAGCACCTAGCCCTGCGCCTGTTGCAGCAAGCGCGCCTGCCCGAAGCCCTGCACCTGTAAGTGCACCAGTGGCTGCTCCAGTTGTGGCAAACAACAGCTCAGAGCGCGTTTTTGCCTCTCCTTTAGCGAAGAAATTAGCAGCTGAGCGCGGTATTGCCATTGAAGCCGTTGCTGGCACCGGAGAAAACGGCCGCATCGTGAAACGCGATGTCGATCATTACGTGCCTTACACACCTGCTGCCAGTGCGCAGTCATACACCGCAGCGCCGAGTGGCACCGTTTCTTTCACAGACGAGCCTATCTCTCAAATGCGCAAAACCATTGCACGCCGTTTGGCGGAGAGTAAATTTACAGCTCCACACTTCTACCTCACTTTAGACATCGATATGGATGCTGCTATTGCCACACGCAAAAGCCTCAACAGCATCGATGGCGTGAAGGTTTCTTTCAACGATATGGTCGTCAAATCCGTAGCTATGGCTTTGCGCAAGCACCCTGCCGTTAATAGCGCCTGGATGGGTGACTTCATTCGCCGCAACGAGCACGTCAATATTGGTGTAGCTGTTGCCGTTGAAGACGGCTTACTGGTTCCTGTTGTGCGTTTTGCCGATGGCAAAGGCCTGACCCAAATTTCTGCTGAAGTACGTGAATACGCTCAAAAAGCCAAAGACAAAAAACTTCAACCTGCAGATTGGGAAGGCAACACCTTTACCATCTCTAACCTTGGTATGTTCGGTATTGAATCATTTACAGCAATTGTAAACCCACCAGATGCTTGTATTCTAGCTATTGGCGGTATCAAAGAAGTACCTGTCGTGAAAAACGGTCAGGTTGTGCCGGGTAATGTCATGAAAGTAACGCTTTCTTGTGACCACCGCGTTGTCGATGGTGCTTCAGGAGCTGCTTTCTTACAAACCTTTAAAACATATATGGAGCAACCAGCTGCCATGTTGTTGTAAGCTGTTTTCAGTATTCACTCAATGAAGACAGGATCTTCTTGAAATATTAAAGGTACGTGCATCCTCAAATGCACGTATTTTTTTTGGTTATAAATCTTTGTGAATCGCATGGACATCATTGTGGTTTTCCTCAATGCGGTCTTTGATCACTTGTATGGACTTTGCCAAGATGATTAACTCCGGATTGGCGTGTTTTCTAAGCCAAAACCAGCTTTCTTGCTCGTGCTCTACAGCCATAGCTATATGATACAGAACGTCGTAGCCAAATTGCTGGAGCCACTTCTGTGCTTTTTCATCTCCTTCCGCCGCAGATATCATGGCCATGAGTTCTGGATAACCATTTTGGAGCAACCATTTTCTTGCGGGGTCGTGCAAGCGAATGGCCTGGCTTGCCATCCAAAGTTCTAGATAATCATTTTCTTGGAGCCAATTTTGCAGCGTCTGATGTCCTTCCACTGCTTTTGCCCAAGCAAGGATAACCAACGATGGATAGGAAAGTGAATTTTCTTTCATTTTTAAAAGAACCAAAGGGCCACACCAATTGCCGTTAATACACAAATGAGGTCAACTAAAAGCATGGTGCCAAGTGTGTAGCGTGTATTGCGCACGTTAATGGAGCCAAAATAAACTGCTATTACATAAAAGGTTGTTTCAGCTGAGCATTGAAAAATAGAAGACAAACGACCCGCTAAACTATCTGGCCCGAACTGATTCATGGCATCGAGCATAAAGCCACGCGAACCCGAACTACTGAAAGGTCTAAGCAAGGCTACTGGTAAAGAATCGGTAATTTCTTTGCTCACGCCCACATATCGAAATACCTCCGAAATACCACTAGCGATGAGCTCAAAAAGACCCGAATTTCGAAAAACTGAAATGGCCACGAGCATACCCAAAACATAAGGAAAAATCTTAACACCAGTATCGAGCCCGGAACGCGCACCCTCTACAAACGCATCAAAAACTGTTGTGTCTTTCTCTTTGAAACGGGCTTCATGTTTAAAAGCAAACAACAGCGTCAGCACAATAATTGAAAAGAGTAAAATACCTGAAAAGTTACCGGTAAAATAATTTTTCTCGACTAAATTCAAAGAGCCCACATAAAAGAGCAAACCGAAAATAGCTCCAATAATGCCCATAATGACACCTAAGAGCAAACCGCTCTTGAAGGAAATGCGTTGACGCAAGCCCACAATAAAGAAGGCGGCGAGCGTACCAATAAAAGAAGTGATGATACAAGGTAGCATGACATCTGCCGGATTCGCGGCATTTGCTGCAGCGCGGTAGCCAATTATTGATGTTGGAATGAGGGTAAGGCCCGCCGCATGTAGGCACAAGAACATAATTTGGGCATCTGAGGCCTTCTCTTTGTCTGCATTGAGTTCTTGCAAACTCTCCATGGCCTTCAGCCCAAAAGGTGTGGCTGCGGAGTCTAGGCCTAAAAAGTTGGCCGAAAAATTCATAGTCATGTAGGTGATAGAAGGATGCCCAGCTGGCACCTGCGGAAACACCTTTGTGAAGAACGGACTGAGGCGCTTTGCCAAGCGTTCAGTAGCACCAGAATCGATGAGTAGTTGCATAATGCCCGCAAAGAAAGCAAGGTAAGCCATCAGCGGTAAAATAAGTTCAAACAAACTGTTCTTGGCGGTAACCAACAAGCCGTCTGACTTCTGGACACCCGAATAGACCATGACAGTCTTCTCCTTCATCACATAAGTGGTGTCGGGGTCTGAAGGATTTTTATCTACAATGTAAGTATCATTATTGGCCCGAGCCATGTTTTCAACGTAGCTATGAGGCAATTGCCATTTATAGGTTTCTTTAATAAGAATAGGATCGTCTTTTTTGCCATTTAAGACATAATCAATACTGTAAAACTGCCCTGAAAAAACAGCAAAAAGAACAAATAAAATGGAGCTGATGAAGATGACCAGCCAAAAACGACTCAATACCATAAAACGAAATTGCACAATTTCTACCAATGACCAACATCTCCCAACAAAAAGAATTAACATGTGTTATTGAATTAAGCAGCTTTCTATACTTTACTTTGCACCAAAAAACACCATGAAAACCGTTTTCCATTCAGCAGCATCGCGCGGCCACGCCGACCACGGTTGGCTCAACGCCAAGCATTCTTTTAGTTTTGCCTCATGGTACAACCCTGAGCGCATTCACTTTGGGATGCTGCGCGTACTCAACGACGACATCGTTGCGGGCGGCATGGGTTTTGGCAAGCATCCGCACGACAACATGGAGATCATTACTATTCCATTAGCTGGTTCAATTCAACATGAAGATAGCATGGGTTTCAGTGAGATTATTCGCGCCGGAGAAGTGCAAGTGATGTCTGCTGGCACAGGTATTTACCACAGTGAATACAATCCGAGCCCAAATGAAGAACTCAACCTCTTTCAAATTTGGATTTTTCCGAACCAAAAACAAGTTACACCGCGTTATGCGCAACGCAAATATGAACTTCAAAATGGTGCATTTACGGAATTAGTAGGTCCTGAACAAAGTGGCTTTGCAACTTGGATCCACCAAAATGCTTGGTTGTCAATGGGGGTATTTGACACCGGTGCTACAATTTCATACGCTCTTAAAAATCCAAACAACGGCGCGTATATCATGCTCGTTGAAGGTTCAATTCAAATCGGCGAACAAATTTTGCAGCTAAAAGACGCTATCGGAATTTCAGATACTGCGCAAATCGAGATCAAGATCCAACAAAAAGCAAAAATCCTTGTTATCGAAGTACCTATGCATTAGGCGTCCACATATTTTTTATTTTACCCTCCACAACTCAAGCATGAACAACCAACTCATAGAAGCACTTCAATGGCGTTATGCCACCAAAAAATACGACCCTTCATTTGAACTAGATCCAAAGGATAAAGAAACACTAGAACAAGTATTGCAACTCACACCGAGTAGTTATGGTCTACAGCCCTTGCACTACATTTGGCTAGAAGACAAAGCACTACTCGATAAAACTAAAACTTTGGCCTGGAATCAGCAGCAAATTACTGACGCAGCTGGTGTTTTAGTACTATGTACAAAAACGGAACTAACACCTGCAGACCTCGACGCACATGCAGACCTCATGCGCGACACCCGTGACATGCAAGAAGAACAAATCAAAGGTTTCAGAGCGCACCTTCACGCGGCGATAGGCAATAAACCAGCTGAACACATTCAGGTTTGGAACGACAAACAAGCCTACATAGCCCTAGGGCAATTGCTCACCGCTTGCGCCTTGTTGCAACTAGACGCCACCCCTATGGAAGGTTTCGATCCAGCGGCTCTAGACGAACTACTTGAACTCAAAGAAAAAGGACTGCACAGCGTACTCATTTGCACTATTGGTAAGCGCGCTGCAGACGACCATTACCAGCACTTGCAAAAAGTAAGAAGACCTAAAAATTCGCTTTTTACAACGCGCTAACTGTACAAAAATTCTTATATTTGAGGATGCGCTCCCTGCTCCTTCTGATTTCTTTTATTTGCGTCTCCTTGTTCCAAATTTCTTGGGCAGCGCCGCTCATGAGCCAGTCCGATCGCCAAGGTATCCAACAAATTCAAAACGAGCTTTTGCGCACCAAAGGTGAGGTTTCAAAGCAACTCCAAAACGCATATCCCATCTACAACATCAACGGTCGTTGGTATTTATCCATGCTAGGGCGCTGCAATGCACAATTCAAAGCCGAAGAACTCGAGTGGCAACGCATCCTTTTTCAGAAGCCAATTGCAGGCTTGCTCTCCCTAAAAGTTCCGTTGCAAAAATTAGCTGCCTTAATGCAACTCAACGGTATCAACTACCTCGAAATCGCAGGGCGTATTAGCCCCAACCTCGACAAAGCCGTCAAAGACCTCCACGCCGACTCCGTACACGCTGGTATTGGCCTACCACAAGGCTATGCGGGCAAAGACGTCTTTATTGGCGTCACCGACTGGGGTTTTGACTACACACACCCTGTTTTCTACGACACCCTCCAACAACAACACCGCATCTACGCCGCTTGGGATCAATTCAAAACCAGCGGGCCAGCGCCAAACGGCTTCAACTACGGTACCGAATACCCCGACACCCCAAGTTTACTTGCGGCAGGCTCAGACACCGCCAATATTTACAACTACGGCACACACGGAACGCACGTTGCAGGCATTGCCGGTGGCGCAGGCGCAACAACTGCTTACCGCGGCGTAGCTTATGAAGCGCAATTGTTATTTGTCACCTTTTTAGTCGACGAAGGAGCGGTACTAGACGCCTGGCAATGGATGTACCAAAAAGCACTAGCCGCCGACAAACGCCTCGTTATCAACATGAGTTGGGGGCTCTATCATTTTGGCACCTTAGATGGCACATCGCTGCTCAGTCAAGCCATCACAGCTTTTAGCAACCTAGGTGTGGTTTTTGTCAATTCAGGAGGCAACAACGGCAACGTCAATTTCCACCTCAAAAAAACCTTCAACAACGATGTATTAAAGTCCAGAGTTGAATTCTACGACTACACTGCCAACCCCAATATGTGGGGCCAAAGCATCCACGCTTGGGGCGAAGTTGGGCAAAGTTTTGCAAATGGCATCATCGTTACCAACAACTCCAATGTTGCTTTGGCAGAAAGCCCTTTTTACAGCACTGCCACCACTACAGCTTACATAGATACCTTTTTAATCGTTAACCAAGATACTATTTGGTACAACATTTCAGCCGATGCTGCCCACCCGCTCAATGGCAAACCCCAAATGCGCTTACGCGTTAAAAACACCAACACAAATCTGCGCATCCAACTCAAATCGCAAGCCAATAGCGGCACCGTTCATTACTGGAATGTTACCGAACTCAGCACCGATGTTGGCAACTGGGGCATGGCCTTTCTAGCCGCTGGCACAGGCACCACCGCCGGCGACAACCAAAACGGCATTTCGGAACCATCTTGTGCCGACGACGTCATAAGCGTTGCTGCCTACGCCACTCAATATGCCACAAGCTCTGGGTCTCTTGTGGGAGGTGCCCTTGCCTCTTTCTCGAGCAAAGGGCCTCGCTACGACGGCGCCATGAAACCCGATATCGCTGCACCTGGAGTAGCCATTGCCTCAGCTATTTCTTCTTTCACCGATGGAACCTATACTAGCGTAGCCACCACTAACTTCAACAATACCACTTATCGTTTTGCTAAATTCTCAGGTACCTCAATGGCTTCGCCAATGGTGTCTGGGGTTGTTGCCCTCATGCTCGAGGCCAACCCTTATCTTTCTGCAGCACAGGTAAAAGAAATCATCATGCAAACCGCCAGACAAGACAACTTCACTGGCGCCATACCAAGCGAAGGTAGCCCACAATGGGGTGCTGGTAAAATCAATGCATATGCCGCAGTACAAATTGCTGTCCAAACCCTTGGTGTTTTAGAAAGCACACCGGTTATAGAGTGGTCGGTTTACCCCAACCCGGTTCAGCATTATTTGCACTTCACTATTGTAGAACTTCCCGAATTCGCAGAAGTTATTGCCTTAGACGGCAAACGCTATTGGGTAGCAATCGAAAACGGCAAAATGACCGTTCAAGACCTCCCAGCGGGCACTTATTACGTGCGTCTTCACCAGAACGGACGTGTGCAACAAGCGCCGTTTGTTAAAATCTAACTTGCTATTACGCGGTTCAATATGCACATCCGACGCGCACAACTTCATGAATTGCCTATTCTAGAAGGTTTGGCAAGGCAAATTTGGCCCAGCACCTATGCGCACATCATTAGCCAAGCCCAAATTGACTTCATGCTCGACTGGATGTACAGTTTTGCAGCACTCAAACAACAACAAGAAGAAGGTCACGAGTTTTATATCATCGGCAACGAGGGCACCGACATCGGTTTTCTGGCGCTGGAATGGGTCCATGATACACAAAGCGGCTCAGTTCAATTGAAAATCAATAAACTGTACGTGCTGCCTGTATTCCAAGGGAAAGGCATTGGTAGGGCACTCATCGAAAAAGCTATGGCGCGCGCCTCTGAAACCCAATGTGAAGCCATTTTTCTTCAGGTCAACAAAGCAAACGAAGCAAAAAACTTCTACCTCAAATTAGGCTTCCATATCCGTGAAGAAGCCGTTTTTGACATCGGCAATGGCTTCATCATGGACGACTACATCATGGCGCTTGCGCGCTGAGTTTTTTGTATCTTCGTAAACCAAAATTCGACCCATGCTTAAAATTGACATGCACAGCCATATCCTACCCAAAACAATGCCCAATTGGACGCAAAAGTTTGGTTACGGGAAGTTCATTCACCTTGAACCGAACACAGATGGCAGCGCCAACATGATGCAAGGCGGTCAATTTTTTAGACGCATCGTCGAAAACTGTTGGGATGAGCAATTGCGCATAGACGAATACAAGCCCTTCAACACCCAAGTACAGGTGGTGTGTACCATTCCAGTTATGTTTTCTTATTGGGCCAAAACCGCCGACGCACTTGAGTTGTCGAGGTTTCTTAACGACCATATTGCAGAGCTCGTGCAGCGCTATCCTAAAAACTACATAGGCTTAGCGACTATTCCTATGCAAGACCCAGAAGCCGCGATAGTAGAACTAGAGCGCGCCAAAGCCATCGGACACGTAGGCATTCAAATTGGGTCCAACATCAACGACGAAAATTTATCCGAAGAAAAGTTCTTCCCTATTTTTGAAGCCTGTGCACGCCTCGGTATGGCCGTCATGATCCATCCTTGGCAAATGATGGGTTTTGACAGCATGAAAAAATACTGGCTACCCTGGCTCGTGGGCATGCCAGCCGAAACCTCTAGAGCAGCTTGTTCATTGATTTTTGGAGGGGTTTTGGAGCGCTTACCTGAACTCAGAGTGTGTTTTTCGCATGCTGGCGGCTCCTTTTTACCCACTTTAGGCCGCATCGAGCACGGTTTCAATTGTCGTCCTGACTTAGTAGCTATTGACAACCCCCACAACCCGCGCACTTACCTAGGTAAATTTTGGGTAGATAGCATTACCCATGACATCGACGCCTTAGAATACATTCTCAAAATGCAGGGTTCTAAACGTGTTTGTTTGGGTAGCGACTACCCCTTCCCGCTCGGCGATTTAGAAATTGGCAAGTTCATTGAAGACAGTAACTTAAGCCAGCAAGTCAAGGAAGACATCTTTGCAAACGCCACCCTAGAATGGCTGCAACTGGACAAGAATTTATTTATCTAGAAGCGACAACTTATCATCTTGTTGCTTAGTCTATAGCGTATTTCAAGCGAATGGTGACGCTTGCTGTTTTGCGCCGCGAGTTCGTATTAAAGCTCCCTCCCCACTCGTATTCTTCGGAAGAGTTTTCAGCTGTAATCTGAAAAACACCCATATCGGCATACATCAGTTTGCCCAAATTGCCACCACCATTTTCAGCAATTTTAGCAGCGCGTTCATGTGCATCTTTGGTTGCAGCCTCAATCATTTTGAGTTTCAATTGGGCCAATTTAGTGTAGTAATATTCTGGCAATTCTGAATTAAGTTCAATACCGGCGTCTATCAATTCCGACACCTGACGAGAAGTTTGCTCCACAACATTTACTTTTTTGGAACTCACCTTTACACTCTGATTAAGTGAATAGCCATCAAATATCGTTTGACGAACGTTGCCCTCATCATCATAAATCTGAGACCACTCTTTGCTGATATCTGCCGCTTCAAATACCATTTCGTTCTCTGAAATACCTCTAGACTTGAGGTAAGCCTTCACTTTTCTAACATCTGCATTGAGCTGCGCATAGGCATCTTTGAGTTCAAAACTCTTACGAGAGAAGGATGCGCGCCAAACAATCAAATCTGAATCAAAGGATTCTTCGCCCAAACCAATTACGGAAACGGTGTCGTCAGGTTTTCCTTTAGAAAGATAGGACTTGCCTAAAATGAGGCCGGTAATGATTATTGCCGCTGCAATGAGCATGGTGGCAAAATGTTGTTTGAAAAAATTCATGGGTTTTTATTGGTGATTTCTAAACCAAGGTAGCACTAATTTGTTACAAAATCATGGAAACCAAAAAAATTGCCATCATTGGCGCCTCAAAAGGAATCGGCCTTGCACTAGCCCAACAATTAGCTGAGCTAGGCCATAAGGTATATGCTACTTACGCCAAAACAGCTCCGAGTCTAGAGCACCACAACATTACTTGGCAACAATTCGACGTCCTCGCCCCAACGCCACTCGAATTACCAGACATACTAGATGGTTTGGTCTACTGCCCAGGCACAATTGCCCTCAAACCGTTCAATCGTTTTAGCGCGACTGATTTTCAAGCAGATTACCAGCTTCAGGTTCTAGGAGCCATTCAAAGCATCCAAACAGCCCTGCCCGCGCTCAAAAAAAGCGAGCAAGCAGCTATTGTTCTTTTCTCCACCGTTGCTGTCCAACAAGGCTTGCCTTTCCATAGCTTAGTTTCTGCCTCAAAAGGAGCCATTGAAGGGCTTACGCGAGCACTTGCAGCCGAACTCGCTCCAAAAATTCGCGTCAATGCCATTGCGCCGTCTTTAACGAATACCCCTTTAGCTGAAAACTTACTCAATTCAGACGCCAAACGCGAAGCCAATGCAGCAAGGCATCCGCTCAAACGCGTTGGAGAAGCTGCCGACATCGCGCACATGGCAGCATTCTTACTCAGTGACCAAGCATCTTGGATCAGTGGGCAAATCTTACATGTAGACGGCGGTATTTCAAGCTTGCGCGTATGATACCACTGCGCAGTTTAGACGAGATTTATGCGCAAATAGATCAGTTTGATCCTATTCATTACGGCAAAACCAGAAACTATATTTCCGGAGGCGTAAGTTACCTGTCGCCCTATCTTTCACGAGGAATGCTCTCAGTCCGGGATGTCTATGACCGACTTATGCAGCGCGGTTTTAAATTGTATCAAATAGAAGCGTTCGTCATGGAACTCTGCTGGAGAGAACACGCGCAGCGCATTTGGCAACACCACAACCCACAACAAGAATTGCGCGCAGCCCAATTTTGGACCAAAGACGACACCCAAATACCCCAAGAAATACTACTGGCCAACACCGGCGTTGAAGCCATTGACGAAGCTTTGCTTACGCTGCAAACAACAGGCTACTTGCACAACCACCTGCGCATGTATTTAGCAGCGCTCGTGTGCAATCATTATGGCTGTCATTGGCGCACGGCTGCCAAATGGCTTTTTTCGCAGCTCTGCGATGCCGACGCGGCAAGCAATCATTTGAGTTGGCAATGGGTCTGTGGGGCAAACGCGCCAAAGGTTTATTATGCCAATCAGGACAACATCAATAAATATTCTGGAAGCACGCAATTAGGCTCTGTATTGGATGTATCTTATGAACAACTTCCTGAACTCAAATTGGACTGCACTTGGACCCAACCAGAATACCCGTTTGAACCCACTTCAACTCTAACAATTGAGATAGACCACAACTTACCAACCTTTCTTTACACGCCGTATCACCTTGACCCTCTTTGGAGAAAGGAGCAAGAAGGAAACCGCATTTTATTTTGGAACCTCGACCATTGGAAAGACTATCCCTTCACTGAAAAAGTATACAACTGGATCAATGAGCTCGCCAAATTAAACATTCCTGATTTGCAAATAATTGTCGGAACCTTGGCCACACTTCGCCAACAAATCAATCCAGAACACACCTTTACCAAAGAACATCCACTCACCGCCACATACGGCATACAGACCGATGAGCGGACTTGGCTCTTGCCCGCATACACAGCACAACCCGGCTCTTTTTTCAACTTTTGGAAAAAAGTACAAAAACACCTTCAGCATGAAGCCTGAAGTTGGAGTTGTTTGGTTCAAACGCGATTTACGACTTACCGACCACGCTGCGCTAGAC
>JAIXXP010000099.1 GCA_027490665.1 Cryomorphaceae bacterium
AGAATTGGGGCAAATGTTTCGTGCTGTACAATCGCAAAATGATTTTCTGCTTCGATGATACAAGGTTTTACATAACAACCCGACTCATAACCAGGACCCGTCAATACGCCTCCTTCTACCAAAACTTTTCCGCCTTCTTTTTGAGCGGCTTCAATGGCGTGGAGGTAATTATTGACTGCGTCTTGATCGATCAGTGGACCAACGTGGTTGTTTTGATCTAGTGGGTTACCGATGCTCAATTGCTTGTAGGCAGAAGTAAGCGCTTCGGTCACTTTGTCGTAGATAGAAGCGTGGATGATGAGGCGGCGCGTAGACGTACAACGTTGCCCTGCCGTACCAACAGCACCAAATACGGCACCTGGCACCACCATTTTAAGATCAGCACTCGGTGCAATGATGATAGCGTTGTTGCCTCCTAACTCTAAAAGGGAACGTCCCAAACGCTGCCCAACTGCTGCCCCAACTGATTTACCCATGCGGGTAGAACCTGTGGCAGAAATTAAAGGAACGCGTGTATCGTTGGCCATGAGCTTACCGATTTCGCCGTCGCCGATGACAAGGCCAGAAACGCCTTCCGGAACGCCATTGGCAGCAAATACTTCTTCAGTGATGCGCTGACACGCAATGGCAGTAAGTGGTGTTTTTTCAGATGGTTTCCAAACGCAAACGTCGCCACATACCCATGCAAGGGCGGTGTTCCAGTTCCAAACGGCTACCGGGAAGTTGAATGCAGAGATGATACCCACAACACCCAGCGGATGATACTGCTCATACATGCGGTGACCCGGGCGCTCAGAGTGCATAGTGAGGCCATAAAGCTGACGCGAAAGCCCAACTGCGAAATCGCAGATGTCGATCATTTCTTGTACTTCACCTAAACCTTCTTGTAAAGACTTACCCATTTCGTAAGAAACGAGTTTGCCCAGTGGCTCTTTGTAAAAGCGGATGCGCTCAGCCAACTGACGCACGATTTCGCCGCGTTTTGGAGCGGGAACTTTGCGCCATTCTACAAAAGCTGCTTGCGCTTTGTCGATGACCTGATGGTATTCAGCTGGCGTAGCCATAGTGACGTTCGCAATAACTTGCGCGTCTACTGGCGATACAGAAGCGATGCTGGCACCAGAAGTTTGTATCCATTGCGTACCTGTTGAGGCGCCGCTATTGTTTTCTTGGATGCCAAATTGGCCCAAGATGTCTTTGATTTCTGCTTGGAGTGACATAAGTGTTGATTTTGAAGGCAAAGGTAGGGAATTTTTATTGTGTAACTTTGCAACATGAATGACCTTTCTCACGATCCTATTTGTGCGCTTGCAACAGCCAATGGCACTGGCGCAATTGCTGTTATCCGCGTGTCGGGTACTGGCGCAAAAGCACTCGTTTCAAAGGCTTTTTCTAAAAATTTGCAGGCACTGCCAAGACACACCGTTCATTTGGGCTGGATGCGCAGTGCAAGCGGCGAGCGCCTAGACGAAGTACTCGCCACGCTCTTCGACAACGGCAAGAGTTTTACAGGTGAAGAAAGCGTTGAGCTCGCCTGCCATGGCTCGCCCTACATTCAGCAGTTGCTTTTGCAGCGCTTGGTGGAGGTTGGTTGCCGCTTGGCCGAGCCTGGCGAATTCACGAAGCGGGCGTTTTTAAATGGCCGCTTAGACCTTTCGCAGGCCGAAGCTGTGGCAGACCTCATTGCCGCGCAGTCTAAGCAGGCCCATCAAGTGGCCCTGCAGCAATTGCGCGGCCGTTTTTCTTCAGAACTCCAACAACTCCGCGAGCAACTCATCAACTTTGCGGCCCTCATCGAACTCGAGCTCGACTTCGCCGAAGAAGACGTCGAGTTTGCAGACCGCAGCTCCCTCAAACAATTAGTAGCCTCCGTTTTGCAAATGGTGCGCCGTTTGGCCGCCTCTTTTGAACTCGGCAATGCCATCAAACAGGGCGTCCCGGTAGCTATTGTAGGCGCACCTAACACCGGCAAAAGTACTTTACTCAATCAGCTCCTCGGCGAAGAACGCGCCATTGTTTCTAACATTGCCGGCACCACCCGCGACGTCATCGAAGAAGTCCTCAACATAGAAGGCATCCAGTTTCGCCTCATCGACACCGCCGGTATCCGCCAAACCACCGAAACCATAGAGGCACTCGGCATCGAGCGCTCACAGCAAAAAATCGAACAAGCTAAAATTGTCCTTTGCTTGGCAGACTCCGGCGACGCCTCCAATCTCCAAGAGACTATGGAGTGGGTGCAGTCCTTGAAGACTTTACATCCGGATAAAAATATTTTGTTGACCTTGAATAAAGCCGATTTAACCACTGCACCAAATCTAAATCCGCAAGAAGAAGTACTGCAAATCAGTGCGCTCACAGGCAATGGCATTTCCGCTCTTAAAGACAAATTGGTCAAACTCGTGCTCGGCGACTTCAGCATCCAAGATGAAACGATTGTCTCCAACGCCCGCCACCACGCCGCCTTAGAACTCACCGCCGCCGCCCTCGACCGCGCCCAAGCAGGCCTCGATGGCCAAACCACCGCCGATTTCATCGCCATGGACATCCGCGAAGCCATGCGCCAACTCGGCCACATCACGGGCCAAATCGATGTGGATACAGATATTTTGGGTACTATTTTTAGTAAGTTTTGTATCGGCAAATAAACGCCGATAAACAACGATAACAATCCATAACAAAAGATAACTGAAACCCTTGCTAGGCAAGGGTTTTCTCGTTTTTAGACTTCCTGTCATTTTTCGTCAATTAGGGTATTTTGCACCCATTTTGTTGCTTATTTGTATCTAGAAAATGGTAAAAACTACTTGTAACACAGGAAGTGTTTTTGTATATAAAAAGCGAAAAAATATACGGAAAGCGAATGATATGCATTGAAAAAAGGATTTTCTATATATATAGAAAGAGTGCATTTCAAAGCATGGGCAAGAACATGGCTATTCTGGCTAGCACCTCTTCAAAATTAGGCTGACCTTTATAATATAGCTTTGAAGTGGATTGATAACGTGATTTGAATGATTCTCGAAATTCAGTTTCTTCTAATAACAGGGCGGGGTGTTCACGCATTGGTATTTGCTTGTCGGCTCCTTTAATTCTTGCCGCTTTGTGTGCTAAGTATTCAGCACTACCGATGAATGATTGTATGTCAGAATCACCCAATAAACAATAGACATCATAATATTGGCGCATAAAGTTTTTATCATCTGAAGCACCAGGATTGTCTTTGTTGCGGTATTTCCTGATGATCGTTTGCAGTTTTTCGATCAACGTATATCCTGGGTGATAACATTGAACGCCAATGGCTGTATTGTTGATGTAATGACTGCTTGCATTTATTGAAACAAGGTGTTCCCAAATCCATGATGAAATATCGATGGGCTGATTGGGTGTTACGGTGTCAAAACCTGCCTCGAGTAAAATACCATCTTTGAGCCCTTCAAGTGTTGGTGTGTAACTTTGATAATACAAGCGAATTCCCCCACTGCGGTATTTTTCGGGGTCATCAAAATCATGATCTCGTTTAATTTCAATTATTCCATTTATTGAAAGTGAATTGGCGAGCACATCATAAAATTCTTTTCGTGCCACCCTTACCTTGGGTTTATCCTCTTTCCCTTCGATTTCTAAACCGAAATTGGTTCGTATGTGAATGTCTATGTCTTCTGAAAAGCGATGAATCAACCCAAATCCTTTCGATAACGAAGTTCCTCCTTTCAATTCAAACTCAATTCCCTGTTGTTGCATGGAGAACAAAGCATGCATGATCCAATAGTCCTTCTCAATTAATGTAATATCAATTCCTTTCTTGGATGATACAATGGAGAGAAGTTCTTTGAATTCAGGATCGTTATGTATGAAATCAAGCATGCTGGAGTACGTTTCGAACGATTGATTTTAATTTACGCTTTGTTTTGCCATTTCCATAGAGCTGAGTTGCCTTCATTAAGGCATCAGCATTAAAGCTACCGATGTTATTCGGTAATCTATCTAATGTTTGAGATTGGTCTTCCGCAAGATTCTCCATGTTGTTTAATAAATCAACAAGTAGATATTCTCTGGTGATATTCTTGGGAAATGATGATTTTAGTTTGAATTCAAAAGTCTTTCCGTTGAGTTGAAATTCACCTTTTCGTTTATGGTTATATACCCAAGTTGTATTGTAAAGCTGTGTAAGCCCAAGTCCAAGTGAGTTGAATGTATTTGGGGACACCAATAGAAAATCTTCGTCTTTTAAAAAACGTTCTACTACTTGACGGTCATCAGGCGGCACAACGCCAAACTTGGATTGTTTTGGTGCGTAATACAAGCCCTGTTTCAATTTTACCAATGTTCCATCTTTCGTTAATTGAGTCAAATGCCTATCTATGGCCGTGGAATAATATTCCAGGTCAGAACGTCGATATACTTCACCCTGCTTAATATGTTGACGGAGTAAATTCATTTCTTTGATACAAAAGTACAGTTATTTTTTGAATTGCATGCAAAAAGAGGTAAAATTCATGCAGATTGAATCTCCATGTGTACGAAAATTAACATAACTTGTCATAAAACGGATAAAATATACTATATATGTACTCTATAAGACAAGTTATATGAAAACAGCACCCGCTATATTACCTAAAAACCTGAAGATTTTAAAAGATCTAGGTGAGCATATCCAATTGGCTCGCTTGCGCCGAAAATTGAGTGCGGAGCAAATTGCTGAGCGCACAGGACTTGGAAGGAAAACCATTTAGAATATCGAGCAAGGTAGTCCTACTGTTGCAATTGGTAGCTATTTGCAAGTACTCTTCGTATTGGGATTAGAGAAAGATTTAACAACGGTTGCAGCAGCTGATCCATTAGGTAGAAAATTGCAAGATGCCGGAATCATCACCAGAAAACGAGCACCCAAACAATCCAAAAAATCATGAAATTTCTAACTGGCGTGTCACTGCCAAGAAATTTGGAATCAGCAATAGCGAGATAGAACAAACGAAGCGTGCGTTTCGATTGGTGAAGTAAGAAAAACCGCTTTAACCCTCCCGATACTTACAACTGGTGCAAAATAATTTGTGCCAATAAAAAAGGCTAGCCGAAGCTAACCTTTTTTCTGTTTGGTGTAGTATTCTTCTAAACTCGAACACTTTTCCTTTTCAAGGAAATCCTCGATAGAATCGATGTTTCTTTCTTTGAGCCAATCGATGAGGTCTTCTTTGCGTGCGGCTTGCCCGAGCGTGTATTTATTGTTGACACAATAGGTGTCGAACTCGTTGGCTACTTGAACGGTTAAACCGTAGTGCTGCTCGATTAATTTTTCGAAGTCCCCGATATTTGTGGAGGCTTTGATGGATAAATCGCCACTTGTTGCCGTAATATCTTTACTCGTTTTGTGGTTGAGCCCAGCAATGGTAAGTTCAGGATCAGCAAGTTGTTTGCCTTTATAAATTCTGAGCGTTAAGCCAAAATTCTCTTTGAATTCAGCTTGGATTGTTTTGAGCTTTTTATTCGCTGCAATATGAAAATCTTTTGCTTTGAACTTATCAGTTAGGTTTGAAAAGAATTTGAACATGGTAGCTTATAATTCAATTTCCTGACAACCTTTTTCTTGTAGCTCTTTATTTAGACTCGCTAAAGTCATTTTGTCGTGCTCTGGATTGGTACGTGTTGTTTTTCCACCTGGCGATTTAAAACAGACTTCACAATCAAGACCAAAAGCATCTTTGAAACGCTTCTCAAAGCCACCCACAGAAAGGTTGCCATTGATAGACAAATCAGCTTCGCCAGAAGGTTTGTATTCACCAACTGCTTTGGTGCGCGCACTTGCAATTGTTAAGTCGTTGTCTATTCCTTTTCCGTCTGGTGTGCGAAGGGTAGGTACGAGGTAAGGGAATTTCTTTAAAAATTCAGCTTGGAAGGTTTTGATTTTGATTCTTCCGTTTACAGTAATGTCTGCCATAGTATTTTGTTTGAATCAAATATACTTTAACGGCGTTTTCTATTTTGGTCTAAGTTAGTTCAAGTAAGAACTCAAAATTCAATGTTAAACTGATAAATTGAACTGTTTTTATTGAAATAAGGAACGATTTTTTCTAAAGGTTGGTTCGCTAAGCGACTTGGTAAAAAGTCAAATAGATGGCTGAATAATTCTTTTAGTTGCTGTTGCTGCGTATTCAAAATAGAATTCAAGACCATTGCTTCACCCAAAGAGTAGAACAAAATACGCTGCTCTTCTATCGATAGCATTGGAATTTTCTTGTTGAGTTCATAAATTACCTCATCGAAAAAAACCTGCGTTTGCTCGATTGCTTGGTGCATATCTAAGTACATGAATTTACATGCATAGTAGCGCGCAATTGGGAACACATGAATTTTTTCTAATTGTTCAGCTGTCAGGCGCAGTTCTTCAAATAAAAATGTACCAGTGGCTTTTGCTTTTTCTACTTGTTTTGTCAGATAGTAATGTCTGAACAAGAGACAGTTACCAAATACAACATCTTGAAGGTCCTTATTGGAGGCCTCGTGTTTTAAATTCTTGAGGTAGTATTTAATCCCATCTTCATAGCCTGGAATGGAAAAAGTTGGGTCCGCAAGTATCTCAAAAAAGTGCTCTCTAATGACTGGAAAGTGACTGAATTTTTTGAAAAACAACGCATTATTCTTGTTCGTTAAAACAGCCTGAAAAATCTCTTCGGCAAACTTTTCTTTGTGTTGAAGCTTTGTGGTTTGCTCAAATTGTTCGGTGTATTGAAGGAGCGGTTTGAGCTCATTACTTTGTATACAAATAGAAATGAGGCTTTTAAATTTGGCGTCTACACGCGAGATTTTCCCAAAGCCAAAAACAAAATTTTCTGTCTCCTGCTGAATGTTTTCAAACTCGAACCAATCTTTATAGCCACAAAATTGCGCCAAGCTATTTAAGGTGTGTAGATAGGGCTGATTGTTGTTGGTCTTGAGTAAAAATAAGCGGTAAATGGTACTTTCCGAAATGCTTGCTAAACCCGCCTGATCAATGAGCTCACTTACTTTTCTGCAATCGCTCTTGGTTCTGATCGGAAACCCAATTTTGATACAAAGTTGCTTAAACAACTCAATTTTCTGATAGCCTGAAATAACAAAATTTGGTTTGGGCATCCTCAAAATTAGCAACAAATGAATGCCCGCGCTGCGTTAAAATCATACTTGACCTAACTTGAACAACTTCTTCACCCACCGATTTCCACCCTGCGTAACATGCGCAAAGTAAACCCCCGGTGCTTGATTACTTAAGTCAAACGAATGATCAGAAGAAAGCGCATTGAGGTCAAAGTGCGCAACTTGCTTGCCTTGTTGGTCAAGTACTGTAATTTGCATGGGTTCTGAGCTATGGCCTGACACTTGAAAAATACCGTTTGATGGATTGGGAATGATGTCTATTTCTTCGAGAGGAATATTTGAAGTTATTCCAAGCCAACCAGGGCTGTTCGCTGTCAGTAAGGTATGGATGTAAAGATTGTCTGCCACCCAAAGGTTACCTAGTGTATCTATCTCCAAGCCGAGGAATTCAGAGAAGTTGATTGGCGCATTAGAGGCATCAATTCTATTTGTCCAATTGTTTGCTTCTAACTTGGCAATGGCAAAAGGCACATCGGCTGCATCACCAAAAACGGCCCAAAGTTGATCAAGATGGTCAAACTCAAGTTCTAGTACATTCGAACTCGGCATGTTTGATGTATTGTTGGGCGTAATCGTATCGAGAATGTCGTAGTTGTAGGCATACATAATCCCTTTTGTTGTCCCGACATAGAGTGAATCCGTATTTCTTTGGAATTTTTTATCGTTGATACTGGCAAGAAGGTACTCAGGATCAGTTTGAAGTGTGCTATTCATCCATCCAACTTGATGCCCCAAATAATTATTATCGGTGTATAGATATGTATTTTTTACAACTATTTCCGTACCTGAAAAATAGGTATCAAAGCCCACCCCGTTGATGTATTTTAAGATTGAACCAGCCCGCTGCATATATACAGTATCTTGATTTGCTAAAATTGAATAAAGATATGGTTCCGAAAACACAAGCGTATTTGACCCATTTGCGAACTGAAATAAACCAAATGTACTTTTCATAAAATAGACCTCATTTGGTGTAAATGCAAATCTTAAACTGGACCCATTATATAACACACCTAGATGAGTTTGATTGAGCAACTCTATTGCACCATCATTTTTAATGACTGCCGCTTTATTGTCATTAACCAACCAAATATCATTGGTATACGGATTAATGACAAACTGCTTCCACGCTACGGTATTTCCCGTCTGACTTTTGTGGATAGATTGCCAGGTTTGTGCCTTCAATCCATTGGGGAGGAAAAGTTGTGTAATACCAATAAAAATAAGCGCGTAGAATAATCTCATATCTTTTTTAGTTAACCACCAACTTCTTCACCCACTGCAACTCACCCTGCGTAACATGTGCAAAATAAACCCCCGGCGCTTGATCACTGAGGTCGAATGAATGATCAGCAGAAAGCGCATTCAGCTCAAATTGCGCAACTTGTTTACCTTGTTGGTCAAGTACTGTAATTTGCATGGGTTCTGAGCTATGGCCTGACACTTGAAAAATACCGTTTGAAGGGTTTGGTGAGATAGCAACTTCATTTGGCAATAATAAATCTGAAGTACCAACCCAAGCAGGTAGGTCCCCTTGTTGGAACATATAGTATTTGGATACAGAATTGTAGTTAAAGAGAAGCCATACATTATTGTAGGAATCAACCTCTAACTCAACATTAGACAAACTACTAGAATATCCAGGATAATTTGCAAGCAAATCTACGAGGTTGGTAGTATGTTCCCATGTCTGGGTGCTTCGGTTGTATTTAGAAATGTATGTGGGTTTATGCTGCGAATTAACACAATCTGTATTTCCAAAAAGGACCCACAGGTTGCCGTCTAAATCAAAACTGAGTTTTCTTGGGTGTCCAATTGGCATTTGAATTGAATTAGAAGCTGAAATGCTATCAATTTCAGATGTGCCGTATGCCACACCAATGTGATCTATTTTGGTATAAAACAAAGTGTCCGTGCCTGGTAATAGTTTGGCATCTAAAATCTTGTGATTGGTTGGCATGGTGTTATCAATCCCTGGACTCGCACCAGTTGGTAGATTGACGAATTTAACAGATCCCGAAGAAAAGGAATAACTTGCATTTTCTCCAACAATAAGATTCGGTCTATAACCAGTAAAGGTTTGTACGAGTTGATCTTGATAGTAACTCAAAACATATGTTCCCCCTGGGTCTAGGGTGTTGAAGTATAATGTATCGTTATGTACTATCATGCGCCCGAAATCACTCATTTGCTGATCACCGGGCAAATCTATTGATTGAAATGTGTTCCCATCAAATTTGTAAAAGAACTGTGTTCCACTCGTACAAGCATACATAGCAGTACTTGTAAAAACGGGTTTTGCAATTGTAAATCCTACAAAATTAAAGAGAGGGACTGTTGTGTTGTTATAATAGGTAAAAACGCCATCTTCAAAATGTATGGGATATGTTTTTCTTAGCCAGAGCGTAGAGTCAAATTGGTTAAATGACAATATTGAAGATGACTGACCGAAATAAACTTCTTGCCAGGTTTGTGCCTTCAATCCATTGGGGAGGAAAAGTTGTGTAATACCAGCAAAAAGAAGCGCGTAGAATAATCTCATATCTGAAAACAATACTGTACAACAGAATGGTAACGTATTTGATGTATAAAACGAGTAGTTGCCTGAATACATCGGTTGGGTGACACTCAAAAAGCAATAATTTGGTATCTTTATTCCATTATGCTTAAAAAACTCTACCGATTTTTGGCGCCTAAATGGCAGGTGCTGTATATGGAATACAAAGTGCAGTTCAAGCCGCGATATGGCCACGGGAAGCCGCCGCACAAAGGGCTTTATGATTACATCAATTCTCAGCGTTCTCATTTTAAAGAAATTATCGATGTGGCTTTGGGCCATCGGGAGTATTTTGCGACAATTCCCAAGCACCAGTTGCCGTCTGATCAAATTACGCCTTATTATATCAATGGGTTTCTTCCGGGCTTGGACATTGTGGCCATGTATGCCATTATTTCGCACTTCAAACCGGCGCAATATATTGAGGTCGGGTCGGGTAATTCGACAAAAGTGGCTTATAGCGCCATTCAAAACAACGGCTTGGCAACCCAGATTATTTCAATCGATCCGCAACCAAGGGCAGAGATAGATCAGTTGGCAAATCAGGTCATCAGAAAACCTTTTGAGGACACCGATTTTAGCTTGGTTTTCAGCATGAAACCTAATGATGTGTTGTTCATAGACAACTCGCATCGGATGTTGCCCAATTCTGATTCAACGGTTTTCTTCTTAGAAGTGTTGCCACTGCTTCCTAGTGGCGTTATCGTGCACATCCACGACATTTACCTGCCCTACGATTACCCGCAATTTATGTGCGATCGCTTTTATTCTGAGCAATATGGTTTGGCGATTTTCTTATTGGCGAATCCGTCGAAATACAAGCTTTTGATGGCCAATTACTTCATCTCTGAAGACCCTGAACTTAGCCAACAACTCGACCCCATTTTCAGCCAAGAGCAGCTCAAAGGTGTTGAAAGACACGGCGGCTCGTTTTGGTTTCAGGTGAGGTAGTTAGGTCATTTCATTAAAAAATTTCTTTTTGCTTGATACATCATTAGATAACCGCGCTTGTTTGCGGTGTTGAGAAATGAGTTAGAAATGAGTTGTTGCAATAGTGGTGGTGTTTGGAGCAAAGGGGCTATTAATTTTTCTATGCGGTCTTCGCGAACGCCAATGCGCTTGCCGAATTCGATGAAATCGAGTAGGTGAGGATGGTTGCGAATTTTATATTGTTCGCTTTTGAAATCGTCTTTGAAGAGCCCTTTGTTTAAGGCAAAGTCTGAGTCGTCTACGTGCAGTTTGGTGTTTAATAAATCATAGGCCGGGCTCAAAAGGTAGTCTCCTTGAGTCGTTTCAAGTAAGGAAAAGTTTTTGAGGTGTGCATCACCATTTGAAAAAAGAAAGTTGAACAATACAATTGTGAAGTATTTCTCGATTTCTACCCGCCATGCAGGCACATATTTTTGTATCAATAGGCCTACTTCTTCATAACTATAATCATACTTAAAGTTTGGCCCTGCATTTTCTGTAGTTTTTCCGGCGAGCGAGGCAAAGTCTTCAATGCCCCATTTGGTGCCGGTTTCATTCAAATCGAAACGTTTGGTGAGGTAAGCAGGGCTGCCATTCTTGAAAAATACAAGCGCATTTTCAGCTGTTTGAATGCCATAAACCTGCCGCGCTATTTGCATGGTTAAATGCTCATTGGCGGGCACCTGATCAATTTTTTTTAAGTCTCTTGGAATGGGTTTAAGAATGTATTGACCCTGTTCATTTTCTCTGGTCAGACGCAATTTATTCTTGTCTAAAATGAGGCTCAATTTTTCTTGAACTCCAGATATGGAGATCCGTTTGCGGTTATCAAGAAAAAGCGCTTGAACATCTTCGCTGAGCTGAGGTTGTTCATAGGGCAATAGGTGGTCCACTTTTTTACCTGCAAACATGCGGCGCAGGCAGGTCGGACTAAACGTATTGTAGCCATCGGCAAGGGTTCCTGGACAACATTGAATTGGCTGAGTTGTAGGCATAGCTAAATTAGTTTGACGGTGATTGCACCAATAGTATCTGTTTGTGCGGTGGCTGCAAGGAGGCCAAAGTGATCGTTTTCGTCAATTCTCAAGTATAGACTTTGCAGTTTGCGGTTTACGCCTTCGCTGAGCATATTAAAAAAGAATGGAAATAATAAGTTACTCCTGAATTTTTCTTCTTTTTTAGGTAGGGTGAGGCTGATTGCTGGGTACTTTTCGTTCATGAGGTAGCTCAGGTCATATTGAAAAGAGTATTGGTCAGTATTTTCCTCTATGAGTTGGCCGGCTAAAACACCGTTGCGATAAATTTCAAGTGTGCGCATGGGTTAAAAATGATTTTGTTTGACTTGAAACGTTAACTCCATCCCTAATATTTCACCAATTTTATTCAAAACCTCCAAAGACGGATTTGCTTGCCCTTTTTCTATTTTGTATAGCGTATTTATACTGATTTGGGCTAATTCAGAAAGATGCGGCTGGGTAATACCTAGCTCTTTGCGTCTCGCTTTAATTGTTAATCCAAGCTCTTCAACTAACATTATATTGTGATTTAGAATACAAATATAGGCAATCCTCTTGAAATAAATATAAAAAACCTATTATAATGTGATATTAAGCGTTTTTAAGGGTGCGTGCTACTTATATTTATATGAAATCACATTATAATGTGGCTTTATAGACATTAATTTGCAAAGCCATAATTTCCCTACCTTCGTATTCAAATTGACAACCTTATGAAACTGCGTTTACTCGTCTTATTTTGTGTAGCTATTTTGGGCCTTAAGCCAGTGTTGGCAGAGGAAGGCATGCTCATTCCGTCATTAATTGCGGCGTTTGAAAACGACATGAAAGCCAAGGGCATGAAGCTCAGTGCGGCCGATATTTACAGCGTCAACAATACAAGTATCAAAGATGCTATTTTTCAGTTTGGCGGCGGTTGTACGGCAGAGTTGGTTTCAGACAAAGGTTTGCTTCTGACCAATCACCACTGTGGTTATGGCCAAATTCAAGCGCATAGTTCTTTGGAGCACGATTATTTGAAAAACGGATTTTGGGCCCAAACCATGGCGCAAGAATTGCCGAATCCTGGCCTAACTGCTACTAGAATTGTGCGCATCGAGGACGTTACAGCTGCTGTTTTGGCAGGTGCCAGCTCAAAGGCAGATCAAGCAACTATTGCGGCCAACATCAAGAAATTAGTAGCTGCCGCCATTGCAGGCACCCATTTTGAGGCAGAGATCAAGCCTTTTAATTACGGCAATGATTATTACCTGATGGTCAAAGAAACATTTACTGACGTGCGTTTTGTGGGCACTCCGCCCAACTCCATTGGTAAATTTGGTGGCGATACCGACAACTGGGTATGGCCGCGCCACACCGGCGACTTCTCGGTTTTCCGTATTTACGCTGGTAAAGACAACAAACCAGCCGCATTTTCCAATGACAATCAACCTTATAAGCCACTGCATTACCTCCCGATTTCTTTTCAAAACCGTCAAGAAGGCGACTTCACAATGGTGTATGGTTTTCCGGGTACCACCGAACAACACGTTGTTTCAGAATACCTCAAATTCATCATCGAAAAAGAGCGCCCTGCGCGCATTGAAATGCGCAATCATTCCTTAGCAGTTATCGACGCAGGTATGAAAGCATCTGACCTCACCCGCATTCAATATTCTGCGAAGCAAGCAAGTATTGCCAATGCCTGGAAAAAGTGGATTGGTCAGGTAGAAGGCTTAGAAAATTTAAATGCGGTGCAACTGAAACTTGACTATGAAGCCAAATACAAAGCAATGGCCATTAGCAAACCTGAATGGGCCAAATTTGCGGTTGCGCTACAAACTTTGAATGGGCTCATGGCCGAAGGCACCAAAACGGAATACAACTATGCAATAGGCGTGGAGTATTTTTCTGTGGGTCCTGAATATTTCAAGTTGGTTCGTGGTCTAGAGGATTTACTGACTAATTATGCTAAATATGTAGCCAACAACGAACTGCAGGGTGTCTTAGCCAAACTCCAAACTAGTGCAGATGGCTACTTCAAAAATTACAATGCTGAAGTTGACCGTCAAATTTTCTTAGAGTTGACCAAATTATACCTCAATTATTCTCAACAAGAGTTGAAAGGAACTACGGTTGAGCAATTAACCGAACTTATATATAGCAAATCGATCTTTACTGATGCAGCACGTTACAAAGCGTTTTTGAGCAGTTTTAGTGCAAAATCACTCAAAAAACTGCAAAAAGACGCAGGTTTTGTGCATTTTAACGCTTATTTCACGCCATTCAGAAATGAAGTGGTGCCGGCATATAAGGCTTTTCAAGCAGAGGTCAATAAGTGGATGCAGGTTTATGTTGACGGCAAATACGTGATGTTCCCTCTAGAGAAACACTGGCCCGATGCCAATTCTACGCTGCGCATTACCTACGGGCAGCTCGAAGGATCGGCACCAACCGATGGCATGCGCTACACCGAACACACCACTTTAGATGGCATCGTTGCTAAATACAATACAGGCAACCCTGACTTCGAACTCTTGCCGCGCATGCTCGACTTACACGCCGCCAAAAACTACGGCCCGTATGCGCAAGGCGACGAATTATGGGTTTGTTTTACGGGCTCTAACCACACCACTGGCGGCAACTCTGGCTCGCCGGTGCTCGATGAAAATGGCTACCTCATGGGTCTTAATTTCGACCGCAGTTGGGAAAGCACCATGAGCGATTATTTGTTTAATCCGAATCGCTGCCGCAACATTGTGGTGGACATCCGCTACGTACTTTGGGTCATGGATATTTACTCTGGAGCCAAACACTTGGTCGATGAAATGACCTTAATGAAAGAATAAATCTATATTTGCTTTTTATTTTCAAACCTATTGCGTTTTCTCGAATGAAGAATTCTTTATTACTCCTCTTTTTTGGTCTATTTATTGCCTTCTCTGGCCGCGCGCACAAAGACCTCGCAATCCCTGTATCTAAAAAAATCGAAGGTTTTCTTGTTGATTTCAAGACCAAGTCTGAAGTAGAAGAGGTTGAGGTGCAACTCAAATCTGCCGTTACTGGAAAAGTATATACTGCAGAAACCGACGAAAACGGAAAATTCACCTTCCGCAATGTACCTATCGGAAAGTCTACCATTAAGCTCATTGACAAAGATTACCGCGCAGCGGTCTTGAAAGTTTTCGAAACCAACGAAAAACACCTTGTTCACTATACATTTAGTAAGACAGATCCTTTTAAAGCACAGTTGAAAGTTTCTTGGTTGTTCAATTGGGGCGACTACCAAGGTAAAGAACATTACTGGTCACATATGGTAGCTCGCATCATTCTCGTGATTTACGGTTTGTGTTTGGTCTTGATTTTCTTCTACAGCGTGATCCAATTGAGTTTGGCCATCGCTTATGTTAAGAACAAGAAAAAACAACAAAGCCGCGTTACCCCACCATTTGATCTAGCAAATGCACCTAAAGTAACCGTGCAATTGCCAATGTTCAACGAAATGTACGTGGCTGAGCGGATCATCGAAACTTGTGCAGAAATAGACTACCCTCGAGACAAATTCCAAATCCAAGTCCTAGACGACTCCACCGACGAAACCAAAGACATCATTGCCAACAAATGTGCAGAAGTGGCTGCGCGTGGTATCAATATTCAACATGTGCATCGTACAGACCGCACGGGTTACAAAGCAGGTGCTTTGGATTGTGCGATGGACAAAGTTGAGGGCGAATTCATTGCTATTTTCGATGCCGATTTTGTGCCGAGCAAAGATTTCTTATTGCGCACCATTCCATATTTTACTGAAAATGTGGGCGTAGTACAAACGCGTTGGGGGCACCTCAATAAAGATTATTCCTTGCTTACTGAATTGCAAGCATTTGGTTTGAACGGACACTTCGCCATTGAGCAAGGTGGTCGCAATGCAAGTGGGCACTACATCAATTTCAACGGAACAGCAGGCGTTTGGCGCCGCGCCACCATCGACGACGCAGGCGGTTGGGAACACGACACCATCACCGAAGACCTCGACCTCAGCTACCGCGCCCAAATGAAAGGCTGGCGCTTTGTGTACTTAGAAGAAGTAGAGTCTCCGGCAGAATTGCCGATCACGATGTCTGCACTCAAAAGCCAACAACACCGCTGGATGAAAGGCGGAGCAGAGGTATTCATCAAGATGTGGAAGCGCTTGGCAACTACAAAAGGACTCAAAATTGGAGACCGCATTCACGGGTTGGCGCATCTTTTCAACTCATCGGTATTTGTATTCATCTTGATCCTTTCTTTACTCAGTTTGGCGGTATTGCACATCAAAGATTCTTTCTCTGATCTCAATATCTATATCAAGTACGGGATGTATTTCTTCTCGAGCACCATCTTCTTGGGCTTCTATTACTGGAACTCTTTCCGCGATAAGCGCGGCAACTTCTTCGGAGACCTCTTCCGTTTCTTGGGTCGTTTTGTACAGTTCCTCACTGTTTCTATGGCGTTGGGCCTCAGCAATGCTGTTGCTGTTATTGAAGGCTATCTTGGTATCAAAAGTTCTTTTGTCCGCACACCGAAGTTCAATGTGGCTAAAAAAGATGAATTCAAAGGCAATAAGTACGACAAGAAAAGCCTGTCAATCATCAATATTTTGGAAGGCACGTTTATGGTTGTGTTCGGATTTACTGCGGTCAACAGAGCTATCTACGGCGACTTAGGAATGGTACCGTTTCACGTAATGCTCGCTGTAGGTTATGGAATCATTTTCTTTAATACGCTTAAAGAAAACCGCAGCCAACAAGCGTAATGGTTATTCTTTAACGATGCTAAGGCTCTCGAGCTTGGTTTCGTACTTGCCGCTTCTGAATTGAAAAGTACTGCGGTAACAGCTTCCTTTTGCAACGTAGGACCCAATTACGGTTCCGCTCCCTTCTACTGACTTTGCGTTTTTATATCGTATAGTAAAAGTTCCTTTTGGATTTTTTTGAAAAAAGCTATTTAAGATCATTTCGGCCTGAGAAAGTGGATAAGCACCATCAGAACCAGGAACTTGAAGTACAATTTTGTCTTTACCAAGATTGACTATGGTGTGCGCATCGTTTGTTTCCATCCCTCGCTGAATAGTTGAGTAAGGGATATCGCCACTAAAGCTTAGTGAAATCAAGAGAATACTAAAGAAACTGTAAATTGCGTTCATGCCACAAACTTAACAAAAATGATGCCGTAAATTTGGCTAAATTTGTCAGAATAATCGCACAAAATGAAAGCTCAGCAAGACCAACTCGTCATCTATAATAGTTTGAAAGGAGAAAAAGAACCTTTTGTCCCGATGGTGGAGGGAAAGGTCGGCATGTATGTGTGTGGCCCAACGCTTTATAGCGAGCCTCATATGGGCAATATGCGCACTTTCATCAATTTTGACCTCATTTACCGCTACCTTTTACATTTGGGTTTCAGCGTTAAATACGTGCGCAATGTAACCGATGCTGGCCACATCACTAATTCAGCTGGTCAAGAGGTAGATAGCATTGGCGTCGCAGCTAAAGCAGAGCAGCTTCAATCTTTAGAAATTGTCTATAAATACGCTGTTAAGTTCCAAGAACTCCAGCGTGTATACAATATGTTGCCTCCAAGCATTGAGCCAACAGCAACACAGCACATTCAGGAGCAAATCGAAATCATCGAGCAAATCATTACCAACGGCTATGCTTATGAAGTAAACGGCTCTGTTTATTTTGATACGCGCCGTTACATGCAAGACTACAACTACGGTATTTTAAGTGGCCGCAAGGTAGACGAGCTCGAAAACGAAACCCGTACGCTCAACGCCCAAGACGAAAAGCGTTTCTTTGCCGATTTTGCACTCTGGAAAAAAGCCAACCCAGACGACATGCAAATTTGGCGCTCGCCTTGGGGCAACGGCAACCCTGGTTGGCACATCGAATGTACTGCCATGAGCACCAAATACCTCGGCAAACAATTCGATATCCACGGCGGCGGTATGGATCTCAAATTTCCGCACCACGAAGACGAAATTGCGCAAAGCTGTGGTTCTTTTGGCTGTAACCCAGCCCGCTACTGGATGCATGCCAACATGCTCAATGTCAATGGGCAAAAAATGTCTAAATCGTTTGGCAATTATTTCTTACCAAAGCAAATCCTCGACGGCACAACCGGATTATTTGAAAAGTCGTATTCTGCAAATGTGGTGCGTTTTTTCATGATGCAGGCCCATTACCGCAGCAACCTAGATTTTACGCAAGAGGCCTTAAATGCTTCGGAAAAAGGATATGCGCGTTTAATTGAAGGGTTCAAAACACTGGAAAATCTTCCAACCACCACCTCTTCTTTTGACGTTGCGGCACTAATTGGTTCTTTTTACAAAGCCATGAATGACGACTTCAATGCGCCAATTTTGGTGGCCAACTTATTTGAAGCTGTCAAGCAAATCAATTTAGTCAAGGATGGCAATGCAAGTATTTCCGCTGATGACAAGACCGAATTAAAAGCGGCTATGGAAATTTTCATACATGAGGTACTTGGTCTGGCACCAGAAAACACCGCCACTGAAACGCGTTTGGCACCCGTCATGGATCTCGTTTTAGATTTGCGTCAGCAAGCCCGCACCAACAAAGACTGGACAACCTCAGATCAAATCCGAGATGGTTTAGCAAAAGCCGGTATTGTTGTAAAAGACGGTAAGGAAGGTACTACTTGGAGCTAAATCGAAAATTTTAAGCTTGTAGTTTTGCAAGAACGCCATTCCAGAGTGCATAGCGTTTTTCTAGGGCTTGGATTGAAACATCAGTAGCTTCTTGCCATTTCACTAGATCTGAGCCACAAATTTCTTCCATCATTTTTAGGGAAATAGGGCCGTGGTCGCCGCCATCAACCTCGATGTGTCTTTCTAAATAATAAAGAAGTTTATCGATGTTGCTTTGCCCTTGCCCTTGCATTTCGCGCAAGATTTCGATGAACATATCGGGGATGAGGTCTTCTCTGCCAAAGGTAAACAATGCCGCAATTTTGTGCAGCTGCCCACCTTCTATGGTTTCAAATGTGAAGCGTACAAATGCTCGGGTTTCTTCGCGAATTTCTAATTGGTAAAGCGCTTCGTCTAGGGGTTTGCCATAAGAAAGCCATTCGGTCAGTTGATGTATCGGAAGTGTATCTGCACCAATTTGTTGCATGGCCTCGAGGTACATTTCAAAGTGGCTGAGCACCCTTCCGTCTTTGTCAAGATCGGTTTCTTCTCCGAGTACAATTTCGTTGATAAACCTGCGCGTTACAGGCGATCCTTTTGGTGACCAAGGAACTTCGACGCAAGTAAGTGCGCGTTGCAGGGCCTTGAGTAGGCTCATGAAATCCCAAACGGCGAAAATGTGTTGCTCCATAAAGCACTGGAAATCTTCGATGTGCTTGATTTGTGCGTACATTGGGTGCGCTAATAACTTGGTGCGGTGTGCACTTAGTGCTGTTTGCAGTTGGTCTATTTGTGGGCTCATGATTTTACAACAATTAAGTAGCTGCTTAGTTGAGCTTAAGGCCTAATTCTTTGAGTTGGGCTTCGTTCAATGGCGATGGTGCATCGATCATGGTGTCGCGGCCTGAGTTGTTTTTCGGAAAAGCGATGTAGTCGCGGATAGACTCCGAGCCACCCATGGTAGCCACCAAGCGGTCAAGACCAAAGGCCAATCCACCGTGTGGAGGAGCACCGTATTCAAATGCAGACATTAAAAAGCCAAATTGTGCTTGTGCTTCTTCTTTACTGAAACCGAGGAGGTCGAACATTCTGGATTGGAGTGCGCGGTCGTGGATACGTATAGAACCTCCACCGAGCTCTACGCCGTTCATGGCAAGGTCATAGGCGTTGGCGCGAACTTTGCCAGGATCGGTATCAATGAGGTGCATGTCTTCGGGTTTAGGCGAAGTAAATGGGTGGTGCATGGCGTGGTAGCGGCCGCTTTCTTCGTCCCATTCAAGTAACGGGAAGTCCATAACCCAAAGTGGTTTGAATACGTTAGGATCGCGCAAGCCAAGTTGGGCGGCGAGGTGCAAACGCAGCTCATTGAGTTGTTTGCGTGTTTTGGCAAGATCGCCAGACAAAAGTAAAAGGAGGTCTCCGGCCTTTGCATTGGCGCGTTCTGCCATTGCGCGAAGGTCATCTTCGGAATAGAATTTATCTACACTCGACTTAAATGTTCCGTCTGTATTACACTTGATATAAACCAAGCCTTTAGCGCCAATTTGCGGACGCTTCACCCATTCGGTGAGTTCGTCGAGTTGTTTGCGGGTGTATTCGCTGCAGCCTTCTGCATTGATGGCTAATACGGCTTCTGCACTATTGAAAACAACGAAATCGTTTTGTTGAGCAAGCGCGGTGAGGTCTACGAACTCCATGCCAAAACGGATGTCTGGTTTGTCTGAGCCGTAGCGTTCCATGGCTTCTGCGTAGGTCATGCGAGGGAAAGCGCCTTCGAATTTGACTCCGCGAACGGTTTCAAAGAGGTGCTTGATGAGGCCTTCGAACATATTGAGGATGTCGTTTTGCTCCACAAATGCCATTTCGCAGTCGATTTGGGTAAACTCTGGTTGGCGGTCTGCACGGAGGTCTTCGTCGCGGAAACACTTGACAATTTGGTAGTAGCGGTCAAAACCACTCACCATAAGCAATTGCTTGAAAGTTTGTGGCGACTGCGGAAGCGCATAAAACTGCCCTTCGTTCATGCGGCTAGGCACTACAAAGTCGCGGGCGCCTTCTGGCGTAGACTTGATAAGCACAGGAGTTTCTACATCCAAGAATTCTTTGGAGTCAAGGTATTTGCGGGTTTCAAGTGCGACTTGATTGCGCAAACGTAATTTTTCTAAAACTGGGTTGCGACGCAAGTCTAGGTAACGGTATTGCATGCGCAGTTCGTCGCCACCATCGGTATCGTCTTCGATGGTAAATGGGGGCAACTTAGCTGCGTTGAGAACAGTGAGGTTGGTTACGTTGATTTCGATTTCACCCGTTGGGATATTTTTGTTTTTGCTGCTGCGTTCAATGACTTCTCCTTCTACTTGGATCACGAACTCACGACCCAATTTGCGGGCTTGTTCGCACAAAGCGGCATTGCTTTCCATATTGAAGGCCAATTGGGTGAGGCCATAGCGGTCTCGGAGGTCAATGAAGGTCATGCCGCCGAGGTCGCGGGAGCGTTGCATCCAGCCAGCTAACGTGACTTTTGTTCCTATATGTTCTAATCTTAATTCTCCGCAAGTGTGTGAGCGATACATAGCCTTTGATTTTGAAGCAACAAAGGTAAGCAATCTCGCTTAAAAGCCGTTTCGAAGGAGGTAAGAAGTATCGACTAAAGCATTAAAAAATGCAGTAAGTTGTTGTTTTTCTTTGCTGCTCAAATTGAAGGCAACAATTTGTTGGTTCTGCAGCGGATGGCCTGCTCCCCCTTTTTGGTAATGCGCAATGACTTCGGCAATGGAATTTTTACTACCGTCGTGCATATACGGATACGTGAGCGGTAGGTTTCTCAACGACGGAATTTTGAATTTACCGATGTCTGAAGAATCGTGGTGAATGCGAAAGCGCCCTTGGTCTGTTTTACCTTCATAGTTCTCATATAAACCGTTGTTGGCAGCTTCATAGGTTGTGAAATAAGGCGCCGGATGGCACTTTATGCAGTACAAGTCTTCAGAAAAGATGCGCCAACCTGCAAGTTGATCTTTACTCATGGCCTTTTTATTACCGGCCATGTATTGATCAAACGGCGCGTTCATAGATAACAAACTTCTTTCGAAAGCTGAAATACTGCGCGTGAGCACCCACGCGTCGAAGTCTCGGCCAAAAATGGCTTGAGCAGCTGCTTGGTATTCCGGAATTTGACGCAGTTGCTTGAGGAGGATTTTCATGTTGTGCCCCATTTCTACGGGCTCTTGAATAGGCACAATAACTTGCAGCTCGAGCGTTTGCAAATGCGCATCAAACATAGCCGTTTTTAAAAAAGCAGCATTGAGCAAACTAGGCGCGTTGCGTTCACTAAGCTGCCCGTTGATCCCTTTGCTTCTGGCGAGGTTGTCGGTAAAAGCTTTTCGGGGGTCGTGGCAAGTGGCACAGGAAACGGTTCCATCTAAGGAAAGACGGGTATCAAAAAAAAGCTTTCTCCCCAAGGCAATTTTGGCAGCATTTTGCGGGTTGTCTGATGGGGCAGGAATACTAACGAATGTGTTGAGGTCTTGACTACTGCCGCAGCGCAAGGCCAAAAAGCCAAGGACTAAAACAAGCGCAACAGAGGCAAAGCGCAGCATGAATTAAGGTTTTACAAAGCGAAACGTTTGGCGCAGGCCATTGTCAGTTTCTACCATAACCAAATAAATTCCACTTTGAAGTTGTTCGAGCATAATTGTGGCTTTGGTTTCTTTGGATGAAACTTCAACTATTTTTTGTCCGGAATTGGCAAACACAACGTAGTTCTTGATCGTTTGGTTGTTTATTACTTGAAAAGTAAATTCACTGTCGGTTTGCATAAAGGCAAGTAGGGAAGCGTTGTTTTGCTGCGTATTGGCATTTGCTGCTAATGTGAAAACTTCTTGACTGTTCACATTTTGTAGTATTTGTAGGTTGAGGCCGGCATCGCCGTGAAGAACACCAACACTAGAAAGCGGCATTTGATTGAGCCAGCGGTCGATATTGCAGGTGTAGTTGAGGTCAATTTGATTGCCGGTGTTGGTTTGAATACTAGGCAGCGTGACACTTTGCTGGTTATTGTTGCCGAGGTTGTGCATTTCAAAATAGGCATTGGGAACACCATCGTTGTTGCTGTCGGCTTTGCCACCGATGATCATGTGCATGTAACCAAAGGCCCAGCCCCAATACATGGATGGGCTCTGAAAGCTGAGCGCATGGGAATCAGGGTAGGTAGAGATGTCTTGTGCGAGTGTACCAGATTGCGTGTTGTAGCGCTTAGGAACGCCAACCGTAAAATTGATTGAGTCTAGCTGGTTGATATTTAAATTGCCTAGATAAAGGCTGTGTTGTTCAGGTGTGACCAACCAGATGTCGGTTGGGAAGTTGGTTTGCAAGCCGTTGTCATGGAAAAGCTTGACGTCTGAAATGTAGTAATTGAAGTGTTCAATATTGACTGCAATGCCGTCGTTACCAACAAAGTTTTGGTTCAAAGCAAAAGGTTGAGTGCCAAAAAACGGATCAATATTTAGAAAAATATCTTTTTGAGCCCATGTAAAAATGGAGGTCATTAAACCTAGCGTCAGCAACAAATTTCTCATGCAAGTGGTTTTTTAAAGATGTAGAGGATTTCTTCTTTCATCAGGCGAAAACGCGCGATTTCTTCTTGCGAGTAATGTGCGTTGAGGTCAAATGCGGTAGTTTGAAAACCAACGCGTTCTAAATAAGTAGGGTAGTCTTTGCCAAAAAGGCGGACGTGGTCTTTTTGCCAATAATGCAGTTCGCGGTCTGCTTCTGTGACAATAGAAGGATCTTCGTAGGTGGTTTCTCGGGAGAAATCTTGGGGCACTTGCATGATAGCCCAACCACCCGGTTTTAAAACCCTGAAAAGTTCGGACATGCATTGAATAGGGTCTTGAACGTGTTCCATGACATGGTTACAAAAAACAACATCAAAACGGTCGTTTTCGAGTGGAATTTGGTGGAGGTCAAAATGCAGATCGGCAATCGGCGACACGAGGTCTGCGGTGAGGTAATTGAGGTTTTTCTGTGCCTTGAAGCGATCGATGAAGCACTGCTCAGGCGCCATGTGCAGCACAGATAGGTTGGCTTGTGTAAAAAAGTTGCTGTGGTTTTTGAGGTAAAGCCACATGAGGCGGTGGCGCTCTAAGGTGAGGTCATAGGGGCACAACACGTTGTCGCGGTGAGCGACTTCAGAACCGTAAGAAAGGAACTTGGAAAAAGATTTTTCGCAAACAGGGCAGCTCACAGCGTTACCGCGGTAAAGTGCTGGGGCGAAAATGCGAAAGATATAGCTGAGCCGAATCAAGAGCGGCCGAGGTAGCTTGTTGAGTAGGAATTTATAAAGTTTCTTCACATTTCAAAGTTAACCTTTTCAATAGAGAATATCGCTAATTTTGCGAGAAATCACGCTATGAAAAAGCTACACTTTTTTATCTGTCTTATCTTGCTTATGCACCAACAACTTACTGCCCAAGAACCAGTTGCCCCACGCAAAGACCAAATGTTAGAAAAACATGGTCACCAGCGCAACGACCCTTATTATTGGATGCGTGAACGCGATACCCAACCTGTATTGGATTATCTACATGCAGAAAACGCCTACGCCGAGGCTTATTTCAAAGCCTTGAATCCGTTGGTGACTGACCTTTTGGCCGAATTTGAACAGCGCATAGACCCCAACGAAACCAGTGCGCCTTTTGTTTTAAATGGTTATCAGTACCAAACACGCAATGTAGAAGGGCTAGACTACCAGCAAATTTTTCGCTACGAAATGGACGGTAAAGCGGTCTTGTTTTTTGACGAAAACGAACGTGCTAAAGGAAAGTCATTTTACGAATTAGCCGGTTGGGCGCCATCCCCGAACAATCAAATTTTAGCAGTTTGCGAAGATTTCAAGGGCCGCCGCAAATATGAAATTCGCTTCAGAACCAACGGTAAATACCTCAAAGATGTGCTCACTGAAACAAGTGGCGGTTTGGTTTGGGCCAACGATAACAAAACGGTCTACTACTCCAAAAAAGACCCTGAAACGTTGCGCGAATATTTGATATACCGCCATACTATTGGAACTCCCCAAAGTACTGATGAGCTGATTTTCGAAGAGAAAGACGATAAATTTAGCGTGGGTATCGGCAAAACGTTAACGGGTAAATACATTCAAATTTACAGCTACAGCTCTACGACTTCTGAAGTTCAATTGATCGATGCAGACAACCCAAAGGCACAAGCACAAGTTTTTTTGACGCGCAAAGCAGGTCATATTTATGAGGTGGAACACCACGAAAATGGCTTTTATATTTTGAGCAATGAGAACGCCATCAACAACCGTGTTCTTTATAGTCGTCAATTGCCTTCCTCCATCCAATCTTGTACTGAAATAGTACCCCATGATTCAAAAGTGCTGCTCGAAGGCCTGAGTGTTTTTAAAGAATACCTCTTGATAGAAGAGCGCAATAATGGTTTGCTCAAACTCAAACTCAAAGGGGTCGAAGACGGTAAGGAAAGTTATATTGCGGTAGATGGTGAAACGTACTACTTAGGTTTGGCCATGAACGACGATTACGCTGCAAATAAACTGTATTACGTCTATAATTCCATGACCACACCATCAAGGGTTTATACCTATGATTTAAAAAGCGGCCAACAAGCAATTTTCTTTGAGAAAAAACTCAGAGACCCTCAGTTTAATCCTGATAATTATGCATCTCAACGCGTTTGGGCTACTGCCAACGACGGCACGCAAATTCCGGTGAGCATCATATATAAAAAAGGAATAGATTTGGCAAAAGCTCCGATGTTGCTCTATGGCTATGGGTCTTATGGCTACACCATTCCAGATATTTTTAGTCCTACTCGTTTATCATTAGTGGACCGCGGTTTTGTTTTTGCAACGGCACACATCAGAGGTTGTAAATATTTAGGAGAAGAATGGTATCAGGACGGCAAGTTTGACAAGAAAATCAATACGTTTACCGATTTCATCAATGCTGCCGAATACTTGGGCCACATGGGCTACTGCGATCCAACACGTATTTATGCCAATGGAGGCAGTGCGGGTGGTTTGTTAATGGGTGCCATTGCCAACATGGCGCCTTATCTTTTTAAAGGTATTGTTTCAGAAGTACCATTTGTTGATGTAGTGACCACTATGCTTGATGAAAGCATTCCGCTTACGACTGGCGAATATGAAGAATGGGGCAATCCAAACGACCCACACTATTATTATTATTTGTTGAAATACTCTCCTTACGACAACTTGCACGCCATGGATTATCCAGCAATGTACGTTACGTCGGGTTATCACGACTCTCAAGTTCAATATTGGGAACCAGCCAAATACGTAGCCAAACTACGCACGCTGCGCACCAATAAAGCAGCACTTATTTTTGAGTGCAATATGGATGCCGGCCATGGCGGAGGTTCAGGTCGCACTGTGGAGCGTTTAGAGCGCGCCAAAAATTACGCGTTTATCTTAGGGCTTGAGCAAGGGATTACGCATTAGTTGTTGTCTCTTTTTATGGAGCACGTTTTCCTTGGCCCAACAGTCGGCTTTGGAGAGTTTCAGGCACAGGCCTGTGATGTATGCAGATTTAGGTTACAACGTCAATCCTTTTCGAATCGACTATCCGTTCAATACGCAGCAAAATACGCTGGCTTATAAAAACAATTTCAGCCCCTTTTTGGGCTTGGGTTTTGCCTACAAATGGTTTCATTTTAGGGTGGGCTTTCCGGTGATAGGTAATTTGCGCTCTAATAGTAAATTTGGCAAAACCACCCAGTATAATTTCGCCTACGACCTCACTTATAACAAGGTTTGGTACGATTTTGAATTCAAATCGACCATAGGTTATGGCCTAAGACAACCTCAGCTTATCCTTCCCGATGCGTACTCCGTTAATGTTATGCTGAATGCTTGGTACTTCAGGAACTCTGATTTCCAGATGAATGGATTACTCGGAAAACGCGCCCATTATAACCAACAAATTTTAACGTGGTATTTGAAAGGGACTCTAAATTATTTTGGTTCGGGCAACCGCGGCGAAAGCTTGATTCCTGGTCCTCTACAACTTCCACAACAAGACCTCACCACTATTACAAAGCTCCAAGCCTTTGATTTTGGCGCAGCTCCCGGTGTAGCATATGTCAATCGGAAAAACAACTGGCAAATTGGCGGTTGGGCAGGCGTAGGCCCTGTGGTACAATTCAAGGAATACGAAACTTCGGCTTATTCGAGAATACGCTTAGGCCTGGCTCCTCGCTTCGACCTTCGCTTCATGGGTGGTTATTCTTCTGATGAAAAATTCTTCTTTTTGGTGAGTGATTTTGACAACAAGAGTATCCGTTTCGATGACTTCAAATACCGTCAAATCTATTTTGCCCTTAAGTTTGTTGCAGGGTATCGTTTCAAGGAAAAAGAAAAAATTTCGCCTAATTAAAGGGAAGGTAAGAAACTGTTTTTCCATTGTAGGAAATGCGCAATTCGATGTTTCTTGGCGCATCTTTTAATTGAATAGAAATATCTTTTCCGAGAATAGTTTCACCCTGAGTATAAGCAATTTCCGTCACAAATTTTGTTTGTTCAATTCCCTTTACCCAGGTACTGACATGAACAGCGCCACCGCCATTGACCTGCACCAAATAATTGTCATTGGAAATGGGGATGAGGCTCACAAAACCCAGTTCTTTTTGCAATTCTTTTTTAGGGTAAATGAGAGGAATCTTCTTTTTAAGCACTTCTTTTTTGACTGGAATCCAGCCATTTTCTTGGAGGTCAATTTGAGGAAATCCGTTCATTTTTTTGGCTGAATTTGGATCTAATTTCCACACCCTGACGTAGTCTACTTGGTAATCGGCAGGGAATTGGGTTTTGGCGTCTGGCCCGGGGTTGAATGGGTAGCCGTCTCTTGCAACGGCTAAATTGACAATGACATTCATGGGTGTAGAAAAATCGCCAGCAAAATGAGAAACCGGCACGCCATTCACAAAATAAGTAAGTGAATTCGGCAGCCACACACCAGAGTAGATTACGGTATCGTTTACGATAGGAGCTTTCATACGGACCCAGCCTCCCCAATCTTTTTTGATGCCAATGTTGTTCTTGACATAATCTTTGCGCTGCGGTAAATGAATATCGATATGCACATCGTTGCTGCGCTCGCCCTTGCATTCCATGATGTCGATTTCATCTTTACCGTTTTGGCCGAAAAGCCAAAAGGCGGGCCACAAACCTTTGCCTGAAGGCACAATGGCGCGGCATTCAAAATAGCCGTAGCGAAAGGTATCGATACTCCATAAACAAGAAGTGAGGTAGTCTAGGTAAACGGAATCGTTTTTGACATCGATGTTTAATTCCCGCGCTTGCTGTTGGTTGATCATCCAGTTGGGGACTGCGGTTTTCTGCCCAAATTCTTTGGCACCTAAATGCACCCAGCCATTTTTTTGGGAGAGCATTTCGGGCACCGCCCATTGGCTTTGGTCGAGCAATAAGCCACCCCACGGATAGCGTGGATACCATTTGGTTTCATCAACCTTTTTCCCACTAAATTCATCGCCGAAATGATAGTGCCATTGCAGCACGGTATCGGTCTTGAATTGGAAAAGTGCCGGTTTGATTTGGGCCCTTAAACCAAATGATAGGAAGAGTAAAGATAGGATGCCGTATTTCATTTTGTATCGAAGAATAAAACGCAATGAAATTATATTTTTTTGATCGTATTCAATTCATCAATACTTGATAAACACGTTTTTGGCCTCGGTGAAAAAGCGCAGTGCTTCCCAGCCGCCTTCGCGACCGACACCAGAGGCTTTGACACCGCCAAAAGGTGTGCGTAAATCGCGAATCAACCACGCATTGACCCAAACAATACCTGCCTGAACTTGGTCTGCAACGCGGTGCGCGCGTTTGAGGTCGGAGGTCCAGACGGTAGCGGCAAGTCCGTATTGGGTTGAGTTGGCCATGGTGAGCACCTCTTCTTCGGTGTCAAAAGGAGTGATGGTAACTACTGGCCCAAAGATTTCTTCTTGGTTGGTACGGCATTGGTAATGCAAGCCTTCAATAATGGTGGGCTCGATATAGTATCCGTCGGCATGTGCGCCGTCTAAAATTTTGCGTTTCCCGCCGCACAAAATAGTGCCGCCTTCTTCTTTGGCGAGTTCGATATAGCTCAGGATTTTCTCCATGTGTGGCTTGGATACCACTGCGCCCATTTTTGCTTCTGGGTCAGTGGGGAACGACACCTTGTTTTTGGCCATATCTGCAACAAACGCCTCTTTGAATTGCTCGTAAATAGGTCTTTCGATAAAGATGCGCGAACCACACAAACAAATTTGGCCTTGGTTGGCAAAAGAAGAGCGAATGGTGGTGCTGAGTGCGTCCTTGAAATCGCAGTCGGCAAAAATGATATTTGGGTTTTTGCCGCCGAGTTCTAAAGACAATTTTTTGAACATTGGCCCTGCCGTTTGCGCGATGTACTCGCCAGTTTTGGTTCCGCCTGTAAAAGAAATCGCTTTGATTTTTGGGTGCTTTACAATAGCGTCGCCAACGCTTGGGCCGGTGCCGTGTAAAATATTGAGTACGCCGTCGGGCATGCCAGCTTCTTTGGCAATTTTACCCAACATATAGGCGGTGTAGGGCGTTACTTCAGAAGGTTTGGCAACCACGCAATTGCCAGCGGCAAGAGCAGGCGCAATTTTCCAGGAGAAAAGGTATAAAGGAAGATTCCAAGGCGAAATACAGCCCACCACACCAATAGGTTTGCGGGTAGTGTAGTTGAGCCCAACGCCTTCCATATGATGAGACTCCGACGCAAAATGCTCAATGGCTGTCGCAAAAAAATGAAAGTTGGACACCGCTCTTGGAATATCGACATGTTGGGCAAGGCTCAGGGGCTTGCCGTTGTCTTTGGACTCTGCAGCTACAAAAGCAGCCATATTGGCTTCTATGCCTTCGGATAACTTGCGCAGAATGGCTGCGCGCCCTTCTATGCCCATCGTGGACCACACCGGGAAAGCCGCCTCAGCTGCCAAAACAGCTTGCTCGACGTCGTGGGCGTCAGAATCGGGTATCAAAGAATAGACTAGGCCTGTAGCAGGTTCGTAGTTGTCTAGGTAGCGGCCGTTGTGCGGTGCAACGTATTGGCCGTTGATGAAATTGCTCAATTTTTCCATACAAGACAAAGGTAAGCATATCAACGAGAGGATTTGATACCTTTGCAACATGGAAATCAAAGAAGCACAAGCAAAAGTTGATCACTGGATCCAAACATTGGGGGTGCGTTACTTCAACGAACTGACCAACATGGCTGTTTTGATGGAAGAAGTAGGCGAACTCGCTCGCATTATGGCCAGACGCTATGGCGAGCAATCTGAAAAAGAAAGCGATAAAGACAAAGACCTCGGCGACGAAATGGCCGATATTCTTTTTGTACTTTGCTGCCTGGCCAATCAAACCGGAATAGACCTCGATGCCGCATTGGTCAAAAACCTCGAGAAAAAAACGAAGCGCGATGCCACGCGTCATCACGACAACCCCAAACTACAATCATAACCATGGAAAGGATTCAAAAAGCATTGCAGCCCTCTCAGTATTTACTTGTGTCGGCGCTTGCAGAGCAATACGAAATGAAGCTTTGGCCTTTTGTAGACGAAGTCATTCCTCAACCTGAAGAAGGTTCACCAAGAGCCATCATTCTTTGCACAAGCGATGCGCAAGCAAGGGCCATTCATGCCGAGTTTGTAAAGTACGCCAAACCCAAAGACCTCACCGTCGATTTAGTTGTCGAGAAAGGCAATAAACTCCAACAACGCAACGATCTCTTCGACGGTACAGAAATAATTGTGGGCACCACCCGCCGCATGGCTGAGTTGTACTTTCAGAACGGGTTCAATATCAAAAAACTGAAATTGTTTATGATCTTGGGTCTAGAAGATCAAATGCGTGCCGGCCACAAGGGCTATATCGTGCGCCTTACCGAGAGTTTGCCAAAATGCAAGTCTTTGTTTTTTACGACCAATCCAGATGAAGAGCGCTCCGTTGGATACTTAGAAGAATTTTATCCGAACATTCGCCTGCTTGATTTGTCTGAAGAAGTATGAGATCGAATGTATCTATAAAACAACTTAGGCCAAGCGTCAGAAAAGAAGCCACTGTATCCACTGAATTGGAATTGTTTCAAAACGACGTTTTGCGTCCAATACTGAAACTGCAGCATGAACTTTTCCAATTTGAGTGGTTCCAAAACCCTTTATTTAAAGCTATACAAGCAATTGAAAACCCTGTATTACAACGAACCCAACTCAGCAATTTTTTATCGAAAAATCCAAATCTAACCAATCGTTATATTGGTATGATCTGCGGCTTGTTTACCAATGAAGAATTTACATTTTATTTGAGCCAAAAATCAATAGTAGATAAACGCATAAAAGAACTACTGATTACCCGTTTTCTCTCGTATCAAGCGTAGCTTAAACCATATCGAAGGCCGCAATAAATATAGGCTCTTTTGGTTCATAGTTTCCTCTCACCACTACATCAACTTTTGCCACACCAATGATTTGGTGCAATAAGCCCCAACGAAATTGTTTAGTAGTTTTTTGATAAAGTTGATCGCGCGTATCATTCCACCAGAGCATTGAGTGGAGTTTTTCTTTGGCCAAAACTGCTTCGAATAGGCGCTCTACATCTTTGATATCTCCCGACGGATTACATACGATTTCTGGCACTAAAAAAGTATGCTCTTTGGGTTGAATCAATTTATTGATAAACGGGATGTAGGGTAAAAGTTTAACTTGCAACCCACCAAGTTTGCCCGGAAGCCTTTGTATTTCCCAGCGCACTTTATGAAACTGTGCGAAAGCCAGTCGCTCACCTTTTGCATCGTAAAGTGTATGAACCGTACCTTTTTCAAAAAAGTGGGTAAAGTAGGCGCTGTAGTGGCTGTAGTTGCTTTCTATTATTTGATAGACCTGATCTGAAATTGTTTCCTCCCTTAAGTTTGCAGCAGCCTTCGGAAAAACCCGGCTAAAACTCTGAGTGGCTAAATACGCTTTAGTCTGAAAACCAAAAGTTTCGCTCATCCATTTGCTGCGCACATTTTTAGCATCGATATATGCATAACAATAATCTTGGCTTCCGGGATAGCTCGCCGTGATGTCCTTGAACACCTTTTCGATTTCTTGCTTGATCTGTGATTTCGGATTCATGCGCGCTTTCCCTGTAGATTGAAAGCGCTTGTCAAAAGCAAAATAGCGCAAGTACAAGCCAAACTGCCGCTTGCAAAAGGTAATATTGGCGATCAGTTGTTCACGCCTACGCAAGGAAAAACTTAGTGGGTGGTCTGTGTGCGCAACACTTTGCGCTACATCGAGGTGCTTGTATTTGGCGCCATTTGTGCCCAAAACCGTGTTTTCAAATAAGTGAATTAAATCGGGGCTGATGTGCTCGGTTTGCTCAAATTTCATACGTGAAGGTACAAATTATAGCACTTTGCTGAGCCAAGTGAGCAGGTCAGCTTGTTGTTGTCCGTTGAGTACTTTGCTGACGCTGATTTGCTTTTTTGCCAATTCTTGCGCGGTAGAGCTGCCCCATGCAACAACTTTTGCGTGAGCCGGCATGGTGTTGTGCGCCAGAAAAGCAAGTACATTGCTTGGAGACGAAAAAACATAGATGTCTTTTTCTTCGATGTGCAGGGTTTTAAATGCGGTGGTGTATACAGGCAAAATGGTCTTTTCACTTTCTGGGATCAAAGCCGCGTAAGTACCAATAGACAACTGACTACTCGGAAAGCAAACACTTCTGTTGTTTCGCCAGGCATTGAATTTTTCTGCTTCGAGTTGCGGTTGGTCAGACTGTTGGGCAATAAAATGCACTTCTTTTTGATAGCGTTCTGCTACTTTTTTGGCGGTTTCTAGCCCGGCGCAGGCAATTTGTGCGCTAGATTGGCAATTGGCAAAGAAGAATTCAGCGGCACGGATACTCGCAATGAAGAGGATGTCGTGAGCAGGGGGGCACGCAAAAGGAATGGCACTGAATTCAATTAGGGATTGCGCCTCGAGGATTCCATTTTGTTGCAAGGCCAAAAGACCGTTATTGAGGTCTTGTGGATCTTTTGAAATGAAAATCCTGCTCATGGTTATTGGCTCAAGGCGGAAGTAATCTCTTGAATTGTTGCCCCAATGTTGAACTCAAAAAATTTGGCTGGCTCCAGCGAAGTAGTGGCGTGTGCAGCGTAAATTTTGTCTTGGTCGTAGTACACGCCTAAAGGCAATTGGCAACCGCCTTGTAGGGCTTGCAATACGCCGCGTTCAATGGCAATTTGGGAAGCTACATCTGCATGATTCAGTTGCCCAACAATTGCTTGAGTTGCTGCGTCGTTTTGACGAATTTGTAAACCCAAAACACCTTGAGCCGGAGCGGGTACAAATTCAGTAGGGTCGAGTACAAGCGTGTGTAGGTCTTTAAGGTCTAGCGCCAAGCGGCTTACGCCTGCGTTGGCGAGTAAGATAGCGTCGTAGGCGCCACTGCGCAATTTGTCTATGCGCGTAGGTACATTGCCACGCAATTCTTCTATTTGAAGATCGGGTCTGAGTGCTTTAATGATTGATTTTCTGCGCGCTGATGAGGTGCCGATAATAGCGCCTTGTTTGAGCCCCCATTTTTGCGCTGGGTCTTGGGCAGTTGTGCGCATGAGCAAGAGCTCTGATGGATCTTCGCGGTAAGAAACGGCGCCAATACAAAGACCTTCTGGTTGGGTGGTTTCGAGGTCTTTGTGCGAATGTACAGCGAGGTCGATCTCGTTGTTGAGTAAGGCGGCTTCTATTTCTTTGGTAAAAAAGCCCTTGCCTTCTAGTTTGTCGAAGCTGAGGTCTTGGATGCGATCGCCCTGTGTAACGATAATTTGTAGTTGCACCTCGCAGCCTAGGTTTTCTAGCTTGGCTTTTACAAAGTGGGCTTGCCACAAAGCGAGGTCGCTGCCGCGTGTGCCAATGCGGATGAGCGGTTTAGTCTGCATGGTTGAGTATGATTTCTTTGGCCAATTTCATGGGGCCACTGATGTATTTTTTCTCGAGGTAGCTTACTACTTTGTCGAGCACTTCTTTGGCTTGCGGGTCCAAAGTCTCGAGGTCTTCTTTGAAGATTTCGGCATAGGCGGTGGCGCGCAATTCCTTTACCTGAGCGGGCACCTCGCGCATAGCGATTTCCACCTTGCGTTCGCGCAACAAATGCTGAAATTCATAGCGTGCATTGGCGATGATTTCTTCTACCTGCTGTAGTTCTTTGGAGCGCTCTTTGACGTTTTCATTGGAAATGCGCTGTAGGTATTCAATTGAAAGGTATTTGACCGCATAATTTGAGAGAATTGTTTGGTCGAGGTCTTGTGGAATGGCGAGGTCAATGATGATTTTTTCTTGTGTTTCACCGTTGACAAGGCTTTTGTATAGTGGTGGATCGATGATAACGCCTTCAGCAGCTGTACAAGTAATGAGCACATCGAAACCGAGCTGGTAGGAAGAGAGTTCGTCTAGGGAATAGGCATTTCCACGGATTTCAGTTGCTAGCTTCTGGCTATTTTCCAAAGAGCGGTTAAATACCTGAAAATTCTTGAAGCCATGTTTTTTTAGAAAGCGAGCCATTGTGGTGTTGGTAACACCAGCCCCGACAATTAAGATACGCGCTTCTAAAGGAATATTGAGTTGTTTGAGATATTGGTAAGCTAAAGAAACAACTGAAACAGGTTTCGTGGAGATGCTGGTCTCGGTGTAGACTTGTTTGGCGGTTTCGATTACTTTTTTCATGAGCAAACGAAGGAGGTCGCCGCTTAGTCCAAGCGCACGGCAGTGTTCGTAGGCCAAGCGCACTTGGGTGATGATTTCGCGCTCACCGATGATCATGGAGTCGATAGATGAAGCCACAGAAAGCGCATGCTGTACGGCTGAACTTCCGGAAAACACCTCAGCTTTGCGCACGAAGTCTTCTAATTGAATTGGAACAAGTTTCGGGTAAAGTGTTTGTAACAAGCGCGTTAGAAAAGGGGTGTCGAGGTCTTGATCATTGACAAAAGTGATTTCTACGCGGTTACAGGTGGTTAAGAACATGAGTTCTTTGAGCCCAAGTGCTTCTTTTAGCTCTTGAAGCTGAGCAATTTGCGCTTCTTTTTCGATGTGCAACAACCCAATTTTACTGACATCGAGATGACGGTGCGTAAAGGCGATAATATGGAGCTGGTGCAACAAGGCGCGTTTCTTTGACGCAAAGCTAAGTGTTACAACAGCGGCAATTGTCATTCTAATGTCATTATTGCTAATTTAGAATGGGTTCAAATAGCCATTTTAAGTTAACTTTGAATCATGCGAAAAGCCTTTAAAGCCCTACTTTTTGACCTAGGTGGCGTCCTCATCGATATCAACTACCAAGCAACGCAACGAGCATTTGAGAATTTAGGCGTAAGTGACTTCAATGAGCGCTATACGCAGTTAGCTCAAAATGAGCTTTTTGATCGTTTTGAATGCGGTGAAGTTTCACCTCAACACTTCGTCAATTTATTGTTGCCTTTTGCGCAGCCCGGCACTTCTCCTAATCAAGTGGTAGCGGCCTGGAACGCCATGATCGGGGTTTTTCCACAAAGAAAATTGGAGTTACTAACCCATTTGAAAAACCAACAACAAGCCCTCTATTTATTGAGCAACACCAATGCCTTGCATATGGTAGAGGTCGCAAAATCACTTCAAAAGGTTTCGGATTCGGGCTTAAACTCCTTTTTTGAGAAGGTCTTTTTATCGCACGAAATTGGCAAGCGCAAACCGCATCCGGAAACCTTTATTTGGGTTTGTCAACAGATGGGCTTTGAACCCGCGGATGTGCTTTTTATCGACGATAGTCCGCAGCACATTGAAGGCGCAATGAAGGCAGGCTTACAAGTGCACTACTATCAAGACGCAGCTGAGTTTTACGCGCTTTTTTCCTGACAAAGTTCTACGAGCAAACCATTTGTCGCTTTGGGATGTAAAAATGCGATGCGTTTGTTGTCGGCGCCGTCTTTAGGGCTCTGATGGATCAATTGAAATCCGGCTTTTTGCAGCCGCTCTAGCTCTGCTTCGATATCTTCTACCTCGAAGGCCACATGATGAAAGCCAGGGCCATTTTTAGCCACAAACTTGGCAATGGGAGAGTCTGGTTTATTGGCTTCTAACAATTCAATTTTCGATTCGCCAACCTGAAAAAATGCGGTTTTGACACCTTCAGATGCAACAGCTTCTTGTTTATAACAGGAGGTATTGAGTAACGCTTCGTAGAGTGGAATAGCTGTTTCTAGACTTTCTACAGCAATACCAAGGTGTTCAATGCGCTTCATTTAGTTTTCAATTTTGATGAATTTTTCTGACTTGTTGTCGTAATTGATAAAGTACACACCACTTACAATGTTTTTACAGTCTACCGAAGAACCAAATCCGGTTTTGAGCAGATTGCCATAAGCATCATAGATTTCATATTTGGTTTTGACGACTTGATTTTTGGCTTTAAAAGTTAGTGTTGAATGCACCTTTGTTGGGCTAAACGAAACTGCCGCAATTGTAGATGTAAAGCTTGTGCTCTTTGAAATTCTCGGCTTTCCTGAGCTATCGGTTTGGCTAATTCTAACTGTATTTTTACCCGAATGTGGCGTCAGCTGAAACTGATAATTGTTGGGCCCCTTGGTTCCTTTTCCTTTGACTTGACCAACCTCGACCCAACGCCCCCATTTGAATTGTTCAATGCTGAAATCGAGAACGGCATGTTCGCCAGTGGTAGTCCAGCTGAGGCTACCATTTTTTTGCGCCGAAATTTGCGTGCATTCAAAAGTGCTTTTAGGCAATAATATACTCGGGTTTAAAAAACGGGGCTCGCAACCTGGGGCGTGTTCGAGTACCACAAAAACTTCATCTCCCTTCTTCAAATGAAACAAGTGAAAGTCAATTTCAAAATGGGAAGTTTGAATGACGGCGGGTAGAATTTCGCCATTGACCAATACTTTACTGATGCAGAAGCCAAAACCGTCGGCCATTGGTGGGTTATTGACGATCAAGTTCTTTTCTTGGTAGGTGCCTTCGAGTGAAAGCAACTGCACTTGGGCTAAAAGCGCGGAAACATGAAAAATAAGGAGTAAAAAAAGTATCCGAAAGCGCATAAAGAAGCTTTTTATACAAATATAACATGAATCAGGTGCTTTCGATTAATTTTGTGTCATGCTGAACTCAAACTATGACTTTATCAAAGCGCTACACCTTATATTTATGGTGAGTTGGTTTGCAGGCTTGTTTTATATGGTGCGCTTGTTCATTTATTTTAGAGAAGCTACTGATAAAGCTGAACCTGAAAAAGAAATACTTCAAAAACAGTTTGTCATCATGATGCAACGTTTGTGGTGGATCATCACTACTCCGGCTATGGTACTTACTGTGGTTTTTGGTGTTTGGATGCTCGCCTTGAATCCAACGTATTTACTGCACGCACCTTGGATGCACATCAAACTCGGTTTCGTGGTTATGCTTTTGATTTATCATTTTTACTCTCAGAGATTGTTGCGCAATTGTGAAAACAATCTATTGCTTTGGAGTTCAGGACAATTGCGTATATGGAATGAAGTCGCCACCTTGTTTTTAGTGAGCATCATCTTTATTGTTGTTCTAAAAGGTCAACTCAGTTGGATATCCGGAACAATTGGTTTTTTTGGTGTCGGTATTCTTTTGATGTTAGGCATCAAACTCTACAAAAAATTGCGCAAAACTCAAGCCTGAATTGTTCAAAAATTAAATTGTTTCTTTAGAAAGTTTGACTACCTTTGCAAAAATTTTTTCGCAAACACGCAAAAACACATTCTAATGCAGCAGGCAGGCAAGTTTTCTTCACTTTTGCAAATCTTCGTTTTCGCATTGTCATTCTTTGTATTTCAACCTTTTGCGCACGCATCAGAAGAAGAAAACTTCAACGTTGGCGAAATGATCATGCACCACATCAAAGATGCGCATGAGTGGCACATTGCAGGCCCAGAACACGGCGGAACCAGCATTTATCTCCCAATTATCCTTCTCGACAACGGTTTAATAACGTTTAGTTCAAAACATTTTTACCACGGCAAAGAAGTAGAAGTACTTGGTAAAGACAGCGTTACCTATCATTACATGGAAGGTGTTGGCCCTGCAGAAGGTTATGCACTATACCACGAAGAAATCTACAAACTCAACAACAATGGCGAACTCCATTTTGTTGGCGACCATCCACACAATGCAAGTCCTACAGATTTATCTGTAACCAAAAACGTTGCTTCCTTGCTATTTGGTTCTTTGCTCATTTTACTCATTATGTTTGCTGTGGCGCGTTTTTACCGCAAAAATGGCGCAGTTGCACCTAAAGGCATCGCCAAGTTTTTGGAGCCAATTATTGTTATGGTCCGCGACGACATCGCTAAAGCCAACATCGACAAACACAAATACCACAAATACGTTCCCTATTTATTGACCATCTTCTTTTTTATCTGGATCAACAACATGTTAGGTCTTATTCCGATAATTCCTGGTGGAGCTAACCTTACCGGTAACATCACCATTACCCTTTTCTTGGCCTTTTGCACACTTTTGGTTACTGTATTCTCAGGTAACAAGAACTACTGGGGTCACATTTTCTGGATGCCAGGCATTCCAGTTCCCATGAAAATCTTCATGATTCCAATTGAATTAATTGGGATCCTCACCAAGCCGTTTGCACTCATGATTCGTTTATTTGCGAACATCACGGCTGGGCACATTATCGTTTTAGCTTTGATTTCTATCATCTTTATCAACAAAAATATCGCTTGGGCAGGTTTGTCTGTGCCGATGGCTTTGTTTATCTCGGTGCTTGAAATCCTCGTGGCTTTCTTACAAGGCTTCCTCTTTGCAATGCTATCTGCATTGTTTATTGGGGCGGCTGTTGAAGAAGCTCACCATTAATTAGTAACCTTTTAAATTATATACAATGACAGGAATGTTTGGTAGTATTGCAGCAATCGGAGCTGGTTTGGCAGTTTTAGGCGCAGGTCTTGGAATCGGTCGTATCGGTGGTTCTGCAGTAGAAGGTATTGCGCGCAACCCAGAAGCAGCTGGTAAAATTCAAACAGCGATGATCATCGCAGCGGCACTTATCGAAGGTGTTGCATTGTTTGGAGTCGTAGTTGGTCTTCTTGGAGCAAAAGCGTAATTCAACTCAAAAGGAAACTGCAACGGTTGGTTGCGGTTTCCTTTTATAAAAATTAAAAAAACACAGAAAAATGGATTTGATAAAACCCGATTTAGGTTTACTAGTTTGGACAGGCATCACATTTAGCCTTTTACTTTTCTTGTTGGCCAAATTTGCTTGGAAACCAATTTTAAATGCGGTCAATACCCGCGAGCAAAATATCTCAGAAGCCCTCGAACTCGCTGAAAAAACTAAAGCAGAAATGCAAGCGCTTAAAGCAGAGAACGATCAAATTTTAAAAGCTGCTCGTGCAGAACGCGATCAAATTTTAAAAGAGGCTAAAGAAGCTGCAAACCACATGGTAGAAGAGGCCAAAGGCAAAGCAAAAGACGAAGCTGCTAAAATTGTGGAGTCGGCTCGCCAAAACATCAACAGCGAAAAGGCTGCTGCAATGGCTGAAATCAAAAACCACGTAGCAAGTCTTTCTCTAGAAATTGCTGAAAAAGTAGTTCGTCACGAACTCGGTTCTGACGACAAACAAAAAGCCCTTGCAACGCAACTTGCTGGCGAAATCAAAATGAACTAATCCATGAAGTCCAATAAAGCTGCTGTTCGTTATGCTAAGGCTCTTTTAGAGTTAGCCACAGAGCACAATAAAGTGGAGCTTATCGAAGCAGACATCCTTCAACTCTTGAAAGTGTCTAATGAGGCGCATGATTTTCAAGTTTTCTTGAATTCTCCACTCATCAACATCGATAAAAAGGTTGCAGTTATCAAGCAAATCTTTCCTGACTTCAACCAAACTACCATTGATTTCCTATCCTTGGTAACCAACAATGGCCGCGAGACCGTCATGATCGACATCGCGAAGCAATTCATTTCGCAGCTCAAAGCCCAGCGCGGAATTGTGCCAATTACAATCATTAGCGCCCAACAATTAGAAGAAAGCACAAAGCAGTCTATTCTTTCTAAAATTTCAGCAGCCATCGCCGGCACTCCTGAAATTACCGAAGAAATCGACGCTGACTTAATTGGTGGTTTCATTGTTCGCATGGGCGACCACCAAATAGATGCTTCAGTTGCAAGTCAACTTCAGCGCTTAAAACAACAATTCGTATAATCGTCAACAGACAAAAAAATAAGTACACATGGCAGATATTAAACCAGCAGAAGTTTCCGCAATATTGAGAGAACAACTCTCAGGTTTCCGCTCAGAAGCTGAATTGCAAGAAGTAGGAACGGTACTTCAGGTAGGAGATGGTATTGCACGCATTTACGGCATGAACGGCGTTCAATACGGCGAACTCATTGAATTCGATGGTGGCATGCAAGGAATTGCACTTAACCTCGAAGAAGACAACGTCGGAGCAGTATTGCTTGGTCGTTCTTCTAGCGTAAAAGAAGGTGACACCGTACGTCGTTTGGGTAAAATTGCATCAGTTAAAGTTGGTGATGGTATGGTAGGTCGTGTTGTAGACACACTCGGACAGCCAATCGACGGTAAAGGACCAATCCAAGGCGAACTCTTCGAAATGCCAATCGAGCGCAAAGCTCCTGGTGTTATCTTCCGTCAGCCTGTAACAGAACCACTTCAAACTGGTATCAAAGCAGTTGATGCCATGATTCCAATCGGACGTGGCCAACGCGAGCTCATCATCGGTGACCGCCAAACTGGTAAAACAACCGTTGCTATCGATGCAATCATCAACCAACGCGAGTTTTACGATCGCGGTGAGCCTGTTTACTGTATTTATGTTGCAATTGGCCAAAAAGGTTCAACTGTGGCAGGTATTGTGAAGAAATTAGAAGATGCTGGTGCAATGGCCTACACAACTGTAGTTGCTGCAAACGCATCTGATCCCGCACCAATGCAGTTTTATGCACCAATGACCGGTGCTGCTGTCGGAGAATACTTCCGCGATTTAGGAAAGCCAGCACTTATTGTTTATGATGACCTTTCTAAGCAAGCAGTTGCTTACCGCGAGGTATCTCTTCTATTGCGTCGTCCACCAGGACGCGAGGCTTACCCAGGTGATGTATTCTACCTTCACTCTCGTTTGCTCGAGCGTGCTGCAAAAGTAATTGCCGACGACAACATCGCCAAGCAAATGAACGACCTACCTGCATCTTTGAAAGACAAAGTTCGCGGTGGAGGTTCACTCACTGCGCTTCCAATCATTGAAACGCAAGCTGGTGACGTTTCTGCGTACATCCCAACTAACGTGATCTCCATTACAGATGGTCAGATTTTCCTCGAGTCAGATTTATTCAACTCAGGTATCCGTCCGGCTATCAACGTTGGTATCTCCGTATCGCGTGTAGGAGGTTCTGCACAGATTAAGTCAATGAAGAAAGTTGCTGGTACTTTAAAGCTTGACCAAGCTCAATACCGCGAACTCGAAGCATTTGCGAAATTTGGTTCTGACCTCGATGCAGCTACTAAAGCTGTCCTAGACAAAGGAGCACGTAACGTAGAAATCTTGAAGCAACGCGAAGGTGACCCATACCCAGTAGAAAAGCAAATTGCAATCATCTACGCTGGTGTGAAAGGTCTTATGCAACCAGTTCCGGTAGCTAAAATCAAAGAATTCGAGAAAGATTACCTTACTGTACTTGAAGCCAACCATGCAGATACATTAGTTGCGCTTAAAGCAGGAAAATACACAGACGAAATCGAGGCAGTTTTGACAAAAACAGCCAAAGAAGTAGCTGCTAAATTTGCATAATTAAAGCCTTAATTTAGGATTAGAATGGCGAATCTAAAAGAAATACGTAACCGCATCAGTTCAGTTGGCTCCACCATGCAGATTACCTCTGCCATGAAGATGGTGTCTGCTGCCAAATTGAAACGCGCACAAGATGCCGTAACGCAAATGCGTCCTTATGCGGGCAAATTGCGCGAAATCCTCGAAAACTTAAGTGCTAGCCTAGACCTTTCTGAGAATGCTTACGCAGAACAGCGCGAAGAGAACAAAATTCTGATAATCGGTATTACTTCTAACAGAGGTTTGTGCGGTGGTTTCAATAACAACATCATCAAACGTGTTGGTGTTTTGATTGCCGAAGATTACGCAGGAAAAGACGTCTCTGTTTTCTGTATTGGTAAAAAAATCAAAGATGTATACAAGCGCACTCCAAACTTCTATACCAACGACACGTTGGACAACATAGAAGATGTCTACGCTGACCTACGCTTTGATGTTGTTGCCCAAATCGCGGAAGAGATCATGGCGCAATTCCTCAACAAGTCTTTCGATAAAGTTGTTTTGGTGTACAACCGTTTCATCAATGCGGCTACACAAAACATCGAAACTGAACAGTTTTTACCAATTGTACCTACTGTAAGCGATTCAGAAGCTGGCGACTACATTTTTGAGCCTTCAAAAATGGACATCGTAGAAGATTTATTGCCTAAATCAATGAAGCTACAGCTTTACAAAGCAATCAGAGATTCATTCGCAGCTGAGCACGGCGCACGCATGACCGCCATGCACAAAGCCACAGACAACGCCAAGGAACTTCAGAAAAACCTCAAATTGAGCTACAATAAAGCACGTCAAGCGGCTATCACCAACGAAATCCTCGAGATTGTTGGTGGTGCAGAAGCCCTCAACGGTTAATATTGTCTCCTCATCATTCAAAAAAAGAGCGCTGATCCAGCGCTCTTTTTTTGTTTAAAGGATTTAGATAGAATGAGAGAACAAATGCATTAGAAAGCTGCTCTTGAATGCTGAATACGGAATGCTGTATTCAATTTATTTCTTCAAATGTTTTATTCTTCGTTTGCTTTGTCTTCGCTTAATAATTCCAATTGAAGCGCTCTGCAATGCGCTGGTGCATATAAGAAAGAACTTCTTCATGCTTGACGTACGTTAATACATCTTCCATAAATGCTTGCAGAAGTAAAGTTTTGGCTGAAGCTGAGCTCAGTCCCCTTGCGCGCAGATAAAACAATGCGTTGTCGTCTAGTTGGCCTGTGGTGGAGCCATGTGAGCACTTGACGTCGTCTGCATAAATTTCTAATTCAGGCTTGGAATTGACGCTCGCGTTTTCAGAAAGTAAAACATTTGCATTGCTCTGGTAAGCATTGGTTTTTTGTGCGTCTTTGCGTACAAATACCTTCCCGTTGAAAACGGCTGTCGAACGATCAGCTGCAACACCTTTATAGGTTTCAAAAGATTCACAGTTGGCTACTTGGTGGTCAATGGTGGTGTAGTTGGCCACGTGTTGCTCTTCTTTGAGCCAATAAGCGCCGTTCAGATACGTTTGTGCGTGTTCTCCTTTTATGGCAACCATGGTGTCGTTGCGGACAAAACTGCCGTCTAAAGTGAGGGTGTTGATTTCAAAGTGAGATTTTGCTGCTTGTTGTGCGCGGTCTTCATAGAAATCAAAATGATTTTGAGCTGTATCTTGAAGTTTAAAAATCTTGATGCGGGCGTCTTGAGCAATATTGTATTGAAGATGTGTATGCGAAAAACTGGTCGTTTGGTCTTGTTGTTTGGATACGAAAAAAATAGTCGCTTCAGCATTTGCGCCAAAGTTGAAGTGGTGGCGATAAAAGTATTTGCCTCCGCTATTTACTTGAACTATTTGAATCGGTTTGTCTAAAGTGCAGTTTTTTGCAAGTGATATACTGACACCGTTTTGCGCATGAAGGATGTTCAGCGCACCAAAAACGTCATAAAAACTGGCCTCGTGGAAGGCACCGGAATCTTGTGTATTCAGGTTGATTTCTAATCCTGTTGGTAGGTTTTGAGGTATCTTAATTTGATCGTTGTTGACGTAAATGGTATAGGCATCGGTCAAAACACTGTGCTGCTCTAATTGCGCAACATCTAGTTGATGAGCTGCACTCAATTGGGCATTGTTTAACTTGGCGAGGCGTGTGTATTTGAAGCGCTCTGTTTTCGTGGTCGGAAAATCTTGATCTTTTAGATAAGCTTGAGCCGCCGCTTGAAGAGATACCGGAACATGCAATTTGGTCGGGCCTAAGTCGGCAACGAATTGCAGGAGTTTGTTGCTAATGAGCGTCTCCATCTTACAAGCTATCTTTGATCCAGTCGTAACCGCGCTCTTCTAGTTCTAGGGCGAGTTCTTTCGGGCCAGATTTAACAATTTTACCGTCGTAAAGTACATGAACTACATCAGGTACGATGTAGTCGAGTAAGCGCTGGTAGTGGGTAATAACAACACATGCGTTTGCTGGGCTTTTGAGTGCATTTACGCCCTGCGAAACAATGCGTAGTGCATCGATGTCCAAACCTGAGTCGGTTTCGTCGAGTACAGCTAATTTTGGCTCGAGCATGGCCATCTGAAAAATCTCGTTGCGTTTTTTCTCTCCACCCGAAAATCCTTCGTTGACTGCTCTAGAGGCTAATTTAGCATCGAGCTCTACGAGTGCAGATTTTTCGCGAACAAGTGCCATAAAATCTTTGGCAGAAATAGGGTCTTGCCCGTGGTAGGCGCGTTTTTCGTTGAGTGCAGTTCTTAAGAAGTTGACGTTACTTACACCAGGTATTTCTACCGGATATTGAAAAGCAAGAAAAAGTCCTTCGCGTGCGCGGTCTTCGGTAGCGAGTTCAAGGAGATCTTTGCCCAAGAAAGTAACGCTACCCTCTGTGATTTCGTAATCTTCTCTTCCTGCAAGTACAGAAGCGAGTGTGCTTTTACCTGCGCCGTTAGGCCCCATGATGGCATGCACTTCGCCAGCTTTTACTTCTAGGTTAAGTCCTTTTAGAATTTCTTTTCCGTTAATGCTGGCGTGTAAGTTTTCTATTTTTATCATTTTGTCTATGCTGATCTAATGTTCTAAATGTGTGCGGTTTATCCTACGCTACCTTCTAAACTTATAGCCAATAGTTTTTGGGCTTCTACCGCAAATTCCATAGGCAATTGGTTGAGGACCTCTTTGCAGTAACCATTGACAATTAGGCTGATGGCTTTTTCTTCGCTGATACCGCGTTGCATGCAATAAAAAAGTTGGTCTTCACCAATTTTAGAGGTGGTTGCTTCGTGTTCAATTTTGGCAGTCGGATTCTTACATTCGATATACGGAAAGGTATGTGCACCGCATTCGTCTGTCATCAAGAGAGAGTCGCACTGTGAAAAATTGCGGGCGTTTTGGGCGCCTTTATGGATCTGAACCAAACCTCTGTATGAATTCTGAGATTTCCCTGCGGAAATTCCTTTGGAGATGATTGTAGATTTGGTGTTTTTGCCAAGATGCACCATTTTGGTTCCGGTGTCGGCTTGTTGGTAGTTGTTGGTGACGGCAACTGAGTAAAATTCACCTACAGAATTGTCGCCTTTTAAGATACAAGAAGGGTATTTCCAGGTAACTGCCGAACCAGTTTCTACTTGTGTCCAAGAAATTTTGGCGTTGGTCTCACAAATACCGCGTTTGGTTACAAAATTGAAGACGCCACCTTTTCCTTGTTTGTCGCCAGGATACCAGTTTTGTACTGTGGAGTATTTGATCTCGGCATCATTTAACGCGATAAGTTCAACCACAGCGGCGTGCAATTGGTTTTCGTCGCGCTGCGGTGCCGTACAGCCTTCGAGATATGAAACATAGGCGCCTTCGTCGGCAACTACAAGGGTGCGTTCAAATTGCCCGGTGCCACCCGCATTGATGCGGAAATAGGTTGAAAGTTCCATTGGGCAGCGCACTCCTTTTGGAATGTAGCAAAAGGAACCGTCTGTAAATACCGCGCCATTGAGTGCAGCATAGAAGTTGTCGGTGCTTGGCACAACTGTACCCATATATTTTTGAACGAGTTCAGGGTGTTCTTGAACTGCATCTGAGAAAGAACAAAAGATAATGCCGAGCTCACTGAGTTTTTCCTTAAACGAGGTTGCTACCGAAACGGAGTCCATGACGAAGTCAACGGCAACTCCGGTGAGGCGTTGTTGTTCTTCCATTGAAATCCCCAATTTTTTCATGGTTTCTTTCATTTCTGGATCGACGTCGTCCCAGGATTCGTATTTTTTGGTTTGTTTCGGAGCAGAGTAGTAGGAGATGGCCTGAAAATCGGGTTTTTGGTACTGTACATGTGCCCATTCGGGTTCTGTCATTTCTTGCCAAATACCAAAAGCTTTGAGGCGGTAGTTGAGTAACCACTCAGGCTCGTTTTTCTTCAAGGAAATAAGGCGAATGATGTCTTCGTTAAGCCCAATTGGAACGGTGTCTGCCTCGATGTCGGTGACAAAACCAAATTTATATTCTTGGTTTTCGAGGTCTTTGGCGAGTTCGTTTTCAGTATAGTTTGACATCTTTATACAGAAAAGGATTCACCACAACCACATGTTCTATCGGCGTTCGGATTTTGAAATACAAATCCTTTACCATTGAGCCCCCCTGAAAAATCGAGGGTGGTGCCTACTAAATAGAGGTAACTTTTTTTATCGACAACAACTTTCACACCATTGTTTTCAAAGGACATATCGCCTTCGTGTTCTTGGTTGTCAAAAGTAAGTTGGTACATAAGGCCAGAGCAACCTCCGCCTTGAACACCTACTCGAATAAAATAGCCAATTTTTTGTTCGTCTTCCATGAGACGAAGCGACTGTTTTTTGGCAGCATCTGTTACGGTTAACATTTCGTTTTTATTTAGATTAATTATAAATAAAACACTTTGTTTGCTGCAAATTTACCACTTTAATGGTATTGCAACCAAAGATTTAAACAAAGAAATTTCGCGCTTGTTTGTCATTTAACCGATTTTGTTACTTAGGCTTTTGGCTTTTTTCAATTATTTGGTTTAATTTAACATCCAACTCATTAAAAAACAACGCTATGCGTACACTTTATCTCTTCTGGAGTTTGTTTCTCATCCAAATGGTAAGCGCTCAAAAGTTAGTTATAGACTCCAAGCAATATCAAGCCCTTAAACAAAACAATGCCCTTGCTGGCACTGAAATTATTGCACCAAGCTCAGAAGTTGGAACGCAATATTACACTGGCCCTCAAGGTCAAAAAACGGGCTTGTGCGACTGCCTCATACCCTTAGACTCTACTTTTCAGTTGGCCATGCTACCCAACGACGACAACTATTCAAACAGTATTCAATTGCCATTTGACTTCAGTTTTTATGGCACTAACTACGACAGTCTTTATATCAACAACAACGGAAATATCTCTTTTTCGCAGCCTTATTTTACCTTTACAGCTTACTCTTTTCCAGATCCTACATTTAACATGATTGCCCCATTTTGGGCAGATGTAGATACGCGTTCTACAAATGGCGGCAACGTTTGGTATAAAATGAATCCTCATTCCTTAGTGATTGTTTGGGACCACGTTGGTTACTACTCCATGATGGAGGACAAACTCAATAATTTTCAATTGATCATTTCTGATGGTTTAGACACCTTGATACCCAACGGCAACAATGTTTCTTTCTGTTATGGCGACATGCAATGGACAACAGGTTCTGCTTCTGGTGGCTCGAACGGTTTTGGTGGCTCACCCGCTACTGTAGGCGTGAATATTGGCAATGGCATCAATTATTTCCAAGTTGGGCAGTTTGATGCTCCGGGTGTAACTTTTGACGGACCATACAGCGCAAATGATGGCGTAGATTTTTTAGATGGTCAAGAAATCTATTTTGACTTGGCCAACTCAAACTCAAACATTCCACCTCTTGTGATGAGCAGCGGTATTTGCGATACCATAGATGTGTATACCGGCGACACCTTAAAAAGCTTAAATGCCGTAGATTTCTCAATCGGTATCAGTACTCCTGAAATAGGTCAAGTCCTAACCACAACCATTACTTGTGACGAACCAACTGCACTCACTTACCTCACGAACAGTGTCAGCAATGAGTTTACAGGATTCGACCTTACCTTTGATGCAACTGGAGTGCAACCTGGCTTGTACCATGTACAGATTGAAACCACTGACAACGGCACACCTGCGCAAACGGTAACGAAAAGCATTCCGATTCGTGTTGTCTATGATGCGAATCTTGCTGGGATAAATGACTTAGATGCTGCTCAAATCGAGGTGTATCCGAACCCAACTTCCGAAACACTTCAAATTAAAGGCCTACAAGCCAATGATCTGGTAGAAATATTTGATGCATCTGGCCAATTGATCCAAGCATTTAAGGCCACAAATACGGTCGAACAATTGACTTTGCCTCAGGTGGGTTTCTATATCTTGAAATGTTCAAGTAATGCCAAACCTCAAACTGTGCTTAAATTACAGCGCATTTAAGAAAGCTACTTCTTTGGTGTTTTCTGTGTATTTTTAGCCGATGAAAAGTATGATTTTCTTAGGCCTGACCTTCTTTTTTTGGTCGGCCAAAGCCAAAGCCCAAAATTCCCAGATCAATTACAAGACCAAATATGTCTTTGTATTGGTTATCGATGGGCCGCGCTATTCCGAAACCTACGGTGAACCTACTTGCAAATACAGCCCACTACTTTGCGATTCACTCAAAAAAGAAGGAACTTTTTATGCTGATTTCAGAAATAATGGACCTACGTACACAGTTCCGGGTCATACCGCAATTGTAACAGGCACCTATCAGCGCATCTCAAATTCGGGCACGGCTTTACCGAAACAACCTAATATTTTTCAGTATTTTTTGCAAGCAAGTGGTAAAGATTCTTCTGCTGCGTATGTAGTGGCAAGTAAGGGAAAACTAGATGTGTTGGTCAATACTTCTCACAAGAAATGGCACAATCAGTTTGTGGCACCAACCTATTGTGGCCCAAACGGCAATGGCTTGGGTTACGGTCGCGACGATAAAACTTTTGCCAAAGTAACTGAATTGGTTCAGGGTACAAACCCGCCTCAGCTTATGCTTATCAATTTGTTGGCTGTTGACGTCTATGGGCATGCCAACAACTGGGAAAAGTATCTAGAGTCCATTACAAAATCGGATCAATATGCCGCTAAACTTTGGCAAATGATACAAGATAATCCTGTTTTACGCGATCAAACTACGCTCATGATTACCAATGACCACGGCCGACATTTAGATGGCGTGCGCTCTGGCTTTGTCAATCACGGTTGCCGATGTGAGGGTTGCCGTCACATTTCCCTATTGGTTTTGGGTCCAGACACCCCTAAAGGTCTTGTGGTAAGCGAAGAAGCCGAAATGATAGACATCTCTACAACAATTGCGGAAATCTTGCATTTTGAGATGCCTACGAGCAAAGGAGCCCATTTACGCGCTGCCTTTCCAAAGAAATAAGCAAACGTTCTGGTTTTTAGTAAAGATCGTCTAGTAATTGATCGTCAACCAAATTTGGAAGCGTCACTTTCAAAAGTGGTTCTGCTTCCATGGCGCGTTTGATGGCAAAAATAGCGTTTTCATTGCGTGCCCAATTGCGTCTGGCAATTCCATTATTGACATCCCAATGCAACATGCTCGTGAGATTGCGCTGTGCTTGTTCTGATCCGTCTAATAACATCCCGAAACCACCGTTAATAACCTCGCCCCAGCCTACGCCACCGCCATTGTGAATACTCACCCAAGTGGCGCCTCTAAAGCTGTCTCCAATCACGTTTTGAATGGCCATGTCTGCGGTAAAGCGCGAGCCATCGTAGATATTCGATGTTTCACGGTAAGGTGAATCGGTACCCGATACATCGTGGTGGTCGCGGCCTAAGATAACTGGGCCAATTTCGCCACGGGCAATGGCTTCATTAAAGGCAGCTGCAATGCGCATACGACCTTCAGCATCGGCATAAAGAATGCGTGCTTGCGACCCTACGACCAATTTATTTTCTTGTGCCCCTTTGATCCATTGAATGTTGTCAGCCATTTGCTGTTTGATCTCTTCTGGGCATTCTTGCATCATTTTTTCTAAAACCGAACAAGCAATGGCATCTGTTTTTTCGAGGTCTAGCGGGTCGCCGCTGGCACAAACCCAACGGAAGGGCCCAAAACCAAAGTCAAAGCACATTGGCCCTAGAATATCTTGAATGTATGATGGATATTTGAAATCGATGTGGTTTGGAGCCATGACATCGCCACCTGCTCTCGAAGATTCTAGTAAAAAGGCGTTGCCGTAGTCGAAGAAATACGTACCGCGGTCTGTGTGTTTGTTTACTGCAGCAGCATGGCGTCTTAAACTCTCTTGCACATAAGTTTTGAATAATTCAGGATCATTAGCCATGAGGTCGTTGGCCTGATCGAAGTCTAGACCAGCTGGGTAATAACCGCCGGCCCAAGGATTGTGTAAGGAGGTCTGGTCAGAACCTAGGTCAACATGAACTCCTGTTTCGTCGAACTTTTCCCAGACGTCAACTACGTTACCTAGATAAGCAATAGAAACAACCTCTTTGGATGCTTGCGCCTTTTTTACTCTTGCTACCAATTCATCTAAATCTGTGATGATTTCATCGACCCAGCCTTGTTCGTGTCTTGTATGGGCTGCTTTTGGATTCACTTCGGCGGTTACAGAAATAACACCGGCAATATTGCCTGCTTTCGGCTGCGCTCCAGACATGCCGCCCAAACCTGCGGTTAAAAACAATTTTCCTTTGATATCGTCGCGGTTTTTAGCCATGCGGCGCACTGCATTTAGAACCGTGATGGTAGTGCCATGAACAATTCCTTGTGGCCCGATATACATATAAGAACCTGCAGTCATTTGGCCATATTGCGTGACACCAAGCGCATTGAATTTTTCCCAGTCGTCTGGTTTGGAATAATTTGGTATCATCATGCCGTTTGTCACGACTACGCGCGGCGCATTCGGATGCGATGGAAACAAGCCCATCGGATGCCCCGAGTACATAACAAGTGTTTGTTCGTCTGTCATTTCAGACAAATACTGCATGACCAAGCGGTATTGAACCCAGTTTTGAAATACAGCGCCATTTCCGCCGTATGTAATGAGTTCATGTGGGTGTTGGGCTACGCGATGATCAAGATTGTTTTGTATCATGAGCATAATGGCTTTTGCCTGCTCTGATTTACCTGGGTATTCGTGAATTGGTCTTGCAAATATGGGATGTTCCGGCATAAAGCGGTACATGTAAATGCGGCCGTAATGTGCGAGTTCTTGCGCAAATTCTTTAGCTAGAACGGCATGTTGTGCTTTCGGAAAATACCGCAAAGCATTGGCAATTGCCAATTTTTTTTCAGCAGGGCTTAAGATTTCTTTGCGCTTGGGCGCGTGATTGACTTGCGCATCCCAAACTTTTGGAGTTGGAAGTTCTTGGGGAATTCCTTGCTTGATTTCTTCGGCAAAACTGATCATTGGTATAGTTTTGCCACAAAAATAAGCAATGTTAGTACTTCAGCACGACAAATCCGTGTTTTTGCAGCTCAATTCCGCCATCTAGGGTAGCATCTATGCGGTAAAAGTAGGTGCCTTCTTCTACGATTTCGCCAGAAGTAGTTTTGCCATACCATTTGTCAGCCGGATTCGTGTATTCAAATATAACGTTACCCCAGCGGTTGAGAATGGTGCAATTAAAGGAAGAAATGCCTTCATAGTTCACAAAGAATGCCTCATTCCCAGTCTGAGATGACAGCACTACGATGTTTGGAGCAGTGATATCACATGGTTTGTAGGTTATGTTGGATGTATCGCTAATGGTGTTACAAGAATTTTGAGCGGTATAAATATAGTTTCCGGCTTCAGTGGCGAGTCTTGGTACTTCTGTGCTGCCGTCCCACCATTGTCCGTTAATTGGAGGGCTGTAGCCACTTTGAAGCGGCGGAGTATTGATCACATAAGGGTTGAGCCAAAGGCTTGCTCCTTGGCAAATTGCAGAATCAAAAATAGCGGCATATACATAAGGCATGAATTCAATACTCGCCGCGACGGTGTCTTGACAAGCGTTGTCTATGTAAAATACAGGGAAGACGCCACCCATATTATAGGTGGTGATTTGTGGGTTATCTATGAGGTTATTCGGAATAAAATGAACCGCGGTGTCTAGCGCAAACCATTGACCACCTGCGTATGCTGAGGTATTGCCAACAAAGTAGCTGTAGTTGCAAACAGCGGTATCAGAAAAGATCGAAGGGCGCGGTAAAACAACAAATGAAACAGTGGTGTCGTAATTACAACCGAAGTTGTCGGTAACGTTGTAGGTATAATTAGTGATACCGGATACACTTGGCTGTATCACGATAAGGGTATCGTTTTGTCCGGAGATGATGGTAGGGTCTGATGCCCAGTTTTCGGTCACAATATAATTTTGGTATCCTTCACTTTCTGGATAAAGGGAGGCATTAAAGTAAATTCCCCAAGAGAAGATATAGCCGTCGTCAATGCCTTGGTTATCCTGAACGGAGATGGTCCAGTTGCCGTTGATCGGGCAACCAGCAAATTGATTGAAATCACCGTCCGGGAGATAAACCCCATTTGGATTCATGGAAGGGAAACCGTAATCGTTGACAATTGTGTTGCCTGCGGCATTTTCAGCACAAATGGTATTAAAGGTATTATTGGTAGTCGAGAAACAGTAAGTCCAGACAGGAGAACCCGGGTTGCCACCATCGATGTCGGTGTCGTTACCTAAAAAGGTGCTAATGCCATTTCCACAGCCACCTGGCACGAGCTCGGCCCAACCAAATGGTGTTTGGTTGTAGGCATTCATTAAGGAAACGGTTGTTCCGTTCGGACAGGTCAAGGCAATTTCGATGTCACCGATGTATGAGTGTTCGATATCCAAACAAATTTGTTCGATATCGGCCCCTGAAGTGATGACAGCAGTGGAGTCAAAACCAGACATAGGAATATCCGTTTGATACATTTGCCCTGCGCCGTCGGGTAAGAACGTAAGGCCTGCGAAAGTGCCACCAATTTGAAATGTTCCGCCAGGGATTTCAATACCGACGGTGTCTTGTGCTGTAACTCCACCCACCAAATATGAATTTTGGCCCAAACACACGGTGTCTTCTAGTGGCCCAGTACCCGCAAATATGGGTGGAATAGACACGCGGATCTTAAAGTTTGAGTGAATAGTTTGTGGAAATTGATCGGTTACAGCGAGGTCGACGTAATAACCTGTATTTGCATTTGGCGAAAACCAGATTTGGTCGCCTGTGAATTGACCCACACCTCCGATAGTCCAGGTAAAGGTACAGTTGTTGTTGGTTTGCGAGTAACCTGTATTTGTGTTTTCTAAAGAATGAGGAAACGCTGGAAGCGCTTTGAGCAAAACGCTGTCGCCTGGGCAAAGATCGACAAAGCCGGTATCTAGCGGATTCATGATGTTGTTGCCGCCACCATTTTTGAATGCTTCTACATGCGGAACAATTGGTTGAGGCGGATTGCCACAGGCTACGTTGGCTACCCAGCCCGTACCTTCATTGGCACCATTAGATTTGAAGCGTAAAGTCAGACAGCCCGTTGGGTTGTTCCAAGACGCTTGAGCAAAAAGACCAACTGGGTTGGTACCGCTGTTGTAAGCACCTAGTAAAGGCGAAGCAGTTGAAGGCCCGTCGTAGATATATAGTGTATCTGTAGGGTGCACATCCCATTCAAAACCAATGTTGGTGGCAAACGCAATGGAAACTTTAGAACCCTGCGTGAGGTCGGGGCAAAGTACTAAGGTTTCGTTCATGTTGGGCGTGTAGTTCCCCGTGCCGTCTATGAAGTTAGTACCGCCAGTTGGTACAATGCCAGCACAGTTGAGCGGGTTGGTTTGCCCGTAGTCTGGACCTGTTAGCGTGAGGGTGACTTGCGCATGAAGAGAAGATACGAACGCAAATAAGAAAAGGGTTGAGCGTAGAATTAGTTTCATTTTTTCTGATTTTGCATTTCTAAAGAGAGGACATTTTTGGACTTGACCACTAAAATTTTATTGGTATTAGCTACCAAAAAGTATTGCGTTTTGTCTAAAATTTTGAGACTTAAATCTGTAAAATTGATTGGCTTTTCGGTTGCTTTAGAAGGAAGGTCAAGCGCATCGAATTGAGACAGGTCCTTACCTTGTGGTTTATCGATGAGGTAACAAGCGTGCTCGAGTGCATAGGTGTACAAAGGCAAGGAATTTTCAGCTTTAAACTGGGCAATTTCTTCTTTGGAATAACTTTTGCTAAGCTGAGTTTCGATGGCTTGAGACCAAGAAGTAAGGCTTAAAATGACAAAAAATAGGGTGTAAATTAGTTTCATACAGGATAGAATTCGTTCTATGACGTAACTAGTCGTTGAAAAGTTGCATCAAATGTTTATAGTTTAAATCGAAGGCTAAGTTAATAAAACGTAGCTTTGTGGCACGAAAAGTACAATATTTTATCATGGAAAACACAGCATTGGCAGGCATTGCCTCACAAGTTAGAAGAGACATTGTTAGAATGGTTTCAGCCGTTAATTCTGGGCACCCTGGAGGCTCTTTAGGTTGCACTGACTTTTTAACTTACCTCTATTTTGAGCAAATGCAGCACAATGCTACTGATTTTCAAATGGACGGTAAAAACGAAGACCTCTTCTTTTTATCCAACGGCCACATCTCACCTGTTTGGTACAGCGTACTTGCAAGAGCAGGTTACTTTCCTGTTGCCGAACTAGGTACTTTTCGCAAATTAGGCACACGCCTTCAAGGGCATCCATCTACCGACAAAAACTTACCAGGTATACGCATGGCTTCAGGTTCACTAGGCCAAGGTTTATCTGTTGGTATCGGTGAAAAAAAAAAAAAAAAACTCAACCAAGACCCAACAATCGTCTACACCCTTCATGGCGATGGCGAGC